>JAKOYE010000182.1 GCA_029780675.1 Actinomycetes bacterium | reverse complement strand
GCGCCGGAACCCTATTCCGAGGGCAAGCCGCTGATCGACCGGTCGGCCAACGACTACATGCCGATCCTGCCCGGACAGGACTCGCTGCACCTGGCGCTCAGCGACGCGATCGCGATGTACGGATACCCCGACGTGGCGACCAACATCTCCCTCGCGATACGCACCATCGCGACGACCGTGCCCTACGTCGTCTACACGGTCTTCAACGACTTGGCCCAAGCGGTGCCCGAATTCCTGCAGTTCCCGGTGGAATTCATCGGCGCGATCATCTACCAGATCGTGAACATCCCCGCGCAGATCATCGCCCGGCTGACCGGCGTCACCGGCAACAGCATCATCCCGCCGGACCTGTGGCCCTTCAACCCGGTGCCCGGCGTGCAGACCCCGCCGGCGGCGGTGGTCCCGGTCTGCATTGACCTCTGCCTGGTCAGCGCGTAACGCGTCACGTGTCGAGCAACGACGCCGGACGTCCGGAGACCGAGCCACCGGTGATTGCCGGTGTCCGGCGCCGTTTCGTCGACGCGCGCGGGGTGCGGTTCCACGTCACCGAAGCCGGACCCGAGGACGGCAGGCCCGTGATCGCCCTGCACGGCTGGCCGCAGCATCACTGGGTGTACCGGGATCTGCTGGCCAACCCGCCCGAGGGGTTGCGGATCATCGCCCCTGACCTGCCCGGCTACGGGTGGTCCGGGCCGGCGCCGCACCGGTGGGCCAAGGAGGACGTCGCCGCCGACGTGCTGGCCCTGATGGACGCGCTCGGGATCGGGCGGGCCTTGCTCGTGGGCCATGACTGGGGCGGCTTCGTGGGCTACCGGATGCTGCTGGCCGCACCCGACCGGTTCGACGGGTATCTGGTGTGCAATATGGCCCATCCGTGGCAGACCCCGCGTACGACGCTGCCGCACTTCTGGCGGTTCCTCGCCTACCAGCCGTTCGTGGCGAGCGCGGGGATGTTCCTGCAGCAGCGGACCCGGTATCTGGAACGGATGATCTTCGCCTTCGGGCCCAAGGCGCACCGCGTCGCCCCCACGACGGCAAAGATCTATGCCGACCGGTTCCGTGACCCGGTCGTGGCCTGCACTGCGACCGACACCTACCGTACCTTTCTGCTACACGAATTGCCCTCGGCAGCAAGACATCCCGAACAGCGGCGCGCAACGGTCCCGATCCGGGCGCTGTTCGGCATGCATGATTTCGCGATACACCACTCGCTGGCGTCGCCGAACACCGCCAACGCCGACGACTACACTTTCGAGGCGGCCGACGCGGGCCACTTCATCATCGACGAGCGGCCGGAGTTGGTGCGGGCGCGGCTGATCGCGCTGGCCGAGGAGACGAAGGCGGGGAACTCGACCATCCCGTGACCACGGCTGACCGTTTCGACTTCCCCAACCCGCAGGGCCGGAGTCTCAGCGCTGTGCTGCAACGGCCCGCCGCCACTCCGGTCGCGTACGCGCTGTTCGCTCACTGCTTCACCTGCAGTAAGGAAAGCCGCGCCGCCCGGGGTATTGCCGAGGCGCTCGCCGCCCGGCGGATCGCGGTGCTGCGCTTCGACTTCACCGGACTGGGCTCCAGTGAGGGCGAGTTCGCCAACTCCGGCTTCGGCTCCAACGTCGACGATCTGGTGGCCGCCGCCGACCACCTGCGCAGCACCGCCCGGGCGCCCGCGCTGCTGATCGGGCACAGCCTCGGTGGGGCCGCGGTGCTGGCCGCGGCCTCCCGCATCCCGGAGGTCACCGCGGTGGCCACCATCGGGGCGCCGGCCGACCCCGGCCACGTCACCCGGTTCTTCACCGACGATGTCGACACCATCCGGGCGAACGGCGAAGGTGAGGTGACCCTGGGCGGACGGGTGTTTCGGATTCGCAGTTCCTTCCTCGACGACATCTCCGAACGCACCCTGCTGGGTCGGGTCGGGACCCTGCGCAGGGCGCTGCTGGTCCTGCATGCGCCCACGGACGACGTGGTGTCGATCGACAACGCGGCGCAGATCTTCACCGCCGCCCGTCATCCGAAAAGCTTTGTCTCCCTTGATGACGCCGACCACATGCTGGGGCGCCGCCGGGATGCGGGGTACGCCGCCGACGTCATCGGCGCCTGGGCGCAGCGTTACCTACCCGAATCGCCGACTGGTGAGCCAGGTGATCCGACGGGCCAGCGCGGTGAGGTGGTGGTCGAGGAGACCGGCGACGGGACGTTCCAGCAGGTGATCGCCATGGGTGCGCATCGGTTGCTGGCGGACGAACCGGTCGACGTCGGCGGCGACGACAGCGGACCGTCACCGTATGACCTGCTGTTGGCCGGACTCGGCGCCTGCACCTCGATGACGCTGCGGATGTACGCGGGACGCAAGGGTCTGCCCCTGGAGCGGGTGCGGGTGGCCCTGCGGCATGCCAAGATTCACGCCGCGGACTGCCAGACGTGTGAGACCACCCAGGGGCAGATCGACCGCATCGAACGGGTGATCACCCTGACCGGTGATCTCGATGATGGTCAGCGGGCCAGGCTGCTGGAGATCGCCGATAAGTGTCCGGTACACCGCACCCTGACCTCGGAGATCAGCATCACGTCCCGGCTGGCCACCTGAGCCTGGACCAGCTATCCGGGAACGCTGCGGCGGCCGCCATGGCGAGCCCCGAGGACCAGGACGGCCAGCGCGAACAGTTGCGCGGCGATCGTCACGCTCAACGTGGTGGCGTCCGGAACGCTGTGTCCGCGTGCGTGGGCGAGTACGCCGAGCAATGGCTGGAAGAGCAGCCCGCCGATCCCCATGATCAACATGTTCGTCAGCCCCATCGCCACTCCGGAAAGCTCTGGTGGGACCTCGTCCTTCACCATCGAGAAGGACAGTGCGTAGGACGCGTTGAAGACCCCGAGGACGAACATCGCCGCGCTCAGCGCCATCTGCCCGCGCAGCACGAACAGAATCAGCACCATCGTCAGCGCCGTCCCGATCGCCCCGATCGCCAGCAGCATCGCCGGCCGACCCCAGCGGGAGCACAACCAGGCGAAGCCCAGCATGCCGGGCAGGCAACCCCAGAAGTAGAAGGATGCGCAGACCGACGCCGCCGACAGGCTCAGGTGGTGATAGTCCTGAAAATAGGAGACACCCCAGAGCATCCCGAACGCCACCCCGGCCGCCGCGACGAACCCCCCGGCGGCCGATGAGCACAGGACTGGCACCGAGCCGATCAGCCGCTTGATGTCACCCGCCCGCGGCCAGTGGTCCCCGGCCCCTGCGTCGGAACCGGCGGCACTGCGGTTGCGGACGAACAGCACGATGAGCACCAGCAGGATCGCCGAGAACACCCCGCAGGTGAGCATTCCGGCCCGCCACCCGGCGCTTTCGACGATGAACCCCAGCGTCTCCTGCCCGATGGCCGCACCGGTCATCCCGGCCATCTCGGTCAGCGCCGCCAGCAGCGGAAACATCTTCGCCGGAAACCACTGCGCGGCAAGGGTCATCGTGCAGACCACAGTGGGTGCGGCACCGACGCCCATCAGCACGCGGGTCAGTTCGGCGGAGCCGGCGGATTGTGACATCGCGAACAGGAAGGACGCCACCGTGCACAGGACGGCGCCGACGATCAGCACCCGCCGTGCCCCGAAGCGCGCTACGGCGATGCCGGCCGGGATCTGCAGCAGGATGTACGGGTAGTAGAAGCTCGACGACAGGCCACCGAACCCCGCCTCGCTCAGCGACAGATCGACGACCAACCCTTCCCGCATCACGCTGGGGACGGTCTGCAGCACCATCTGGAAGAAGACGAACATCGCCGCGGTGGCCCAGACCAAGCGGGCGGCGCCGGGGGAGAAGCGTGCGTCCGGAACCGGATTGGTGGTCATCGGCCGCCCTTGAGTCGCTTGATCCTGCTGCGCAGCCACCGCGTGAGTGTCGCGGTCTGACGGTCGTCGAAACCGATCCACTCGCAGCGATCCGGCCAGGCCCCGGCGCCGTCGACGATTTCGTCGATCATGGCCAGCACCGCCCGCTTCCTGATGCCGAGACGCTGTCCGGAGTCGATGAAGCTCGTCCGGCTCAGCATGCTGGCCCGGCCGAAAAAGGTCAGCGCCATCGGATCATTCCAGCCGGTGTAGACCTGGGTGCAGAGCAGGTCGTAGGCCGGCGTCGGCTGCCACAGCCCGTCGGCGTGGTGGATCGACAGGTTCTTGCCGTGCAGTTCTCCGTTGCCGATGAGCCACGCGAAGACGACGGTTTTGAACAGTTCGGCCAGCGTCACGATCCGCGAGCCGCCGCCGCGGGCGCAGGCGTCGGCCAGGGTCAGCAGCGCGGTCTCGGTGGTGATGCGGTACTTCGATGCCGGATACATGGCGGCGACCTGGCAGGCGTCCTCCTGTGCGATCCGCGCGTGGCCCACGCGGTCGAACCTTTCGATCAGCAGCGCGCTGCGCCCGGCGGTGTCCTGGATCAGTGAGGTCTGTGCGGCCCGGATTCCGCAGGCCGCGGCCATCGTCATGAAGAACTGTTCGTTCTCGACCAGTCGCGGGTAACGCTGCGGGTTGAGCTTGAGAATCGCCGGCCCGCCAGGGCCGTGGCCGGGGGCCGACGGCATCCTCGCACTGACCTTGGGCTGGTTGCCCGCCAGCGCCGTCGGATCCACGCCGACCACGACGCGGTCGAACACCGCCCGGAAGTCGTCATCCCGATCAGGGTCGAACAGTGGCTGCGACGCCGCCGGTGTGGTGCCCGCCGCGACGACGCGGACGTTCCCGACGGTGTCGGCGCCGACCGCCAGCAACAGCGTCAGGTGATCACCTGCGGAGGTGCCCGTTGCGGCGGCGACGGCGCTGAGCCGGTCCCCCTCGGGAAGCAGTCCGGCGAAGAACGGCGGAACCGCGGCACTCTTCGTCGACACCGGATGGTCGGCGGATCGCAGCAACGACCACGCGACCGATCGTCCCCGCACCGGTCCTGCCGACGCTCCCGAGTCGTCCAGGTAGTCGAACCTGATCCCCTCGTCGCGGGTGCGGGTTAGACGCGCCACGAGGTCATCCCCGACGTAGACGTCCGCCTGGGCGACGTCGCGCAGTTCCTTGAGTCCGGGGCTGGTCATTCCGCGGCGGCACCTGCGGTGATCTGCAGTCCCAACACCTCGGCGATGGCCAGCACCGAACTCACCCGGATCGAATCGTCCGCCCGTTCGACCGACTGCACGCTGTAGCGGGACACCCCGGCGAGATCGGCGAGGTTCTGCTGCGTGAGCCGCAGTGTCAGACGCCGGTCCACGAACGTCTGCGCCAGGCCGGCCATGGCGGGCGGGGAGTCTTGTGCGCGCCGGGCGGAGCGTCGCGGGCCCTTCGACGTTCGCCGCCTTATGCCTGGCAAATCGCGCATGGATCAGTGTTGCATGGATGGACGGAACGCCACCCGACTTCGGTGTCTCAGCGCCGTCCCGCGCGCCGCGGCCGGACGACGGTCAGTCCGTTGCCGCGTCCTCTGCTTCGATTTGCTGCGCCCGCTCACGCCGCGCCCTCTCGAGGTGCGTGTAGTCCGGTGGCTCCCGGTACCTGAACCAGGAGATGATGAACACCGCCAGGCCCGCCATCAGGATGATCTCCACCCAGAAGAAGACGGTCACATCAATCCAGGCGCCCACCGGCGGCGCACCCGGCAGGAAGCCCTGCAGGGGGATGAGGGCGAACAGCATGGCGGCGAACCAACTGGCGAATGTCGGCTCGATCGGCCGACGTTTGGTGGCCACCGCCCAGGCGACAGACGCCGACAACGCGGCCAGGCACAGCACCAGGAACACCACGATGCCCACCGCGACCAGCACCGCCCCGGAACGCTCCATGACCAACTCGACGTTCAACGTCGAGCCGTCGGTGATCATCCGCCAGTATTCGGTCCACCCCGGCTCGTCGCCGGGATCCCTGTCGCTGACCCCCACCGGCACCGGGGCGGTGCGGCCGTCGTCGAGGACTTCGTCGATCTTGATCAGTGGGGCCGGGATGATCCTGCCGACCTTCTTGGGATCATCGTTGGAGAAGTCGTAGCGATCGAACGGGTAGACCTGCACGTTGCCGTAAACCGGGACGTCGAAGTCGAACGACCCGCCGATCGGTTGGCCGGCCTCGACGGTGAAGTCCGCCGACTCGCGCAACGCGAACCTCGTCGTCACCCGCAGCGACGTGGCGAACGCCTGTTCGTCCTCATCGAAGTAGCGGCCCTCGGGCACCAGCATCGCGCGCACGCTGATCTGACGCGAGACGGCATCGATGCCGAGCACGTCCAGCTCGATGTTGATGCCATCGGAGACCGGTGAAGAGCGTTCCACCACATGGGTTTTCCCGCTCTGGGCGTAGCCGAGAAGGGTTCCGAGGAACGCCAGGACCAGCAGTCCGGCGGCCGCCAGACCGCGTCGTGTTGTCCTCATTTGAGGTACGGCTCGAGGAGAATGCTCCACGAGTCGCTGAGCTGCTGGTACTCGTCTGCGCAGCGGTCGGCCCGCTCCTCGGGCAGCGAGCCGTCGGTGACCAGGTCGGCGTTGGCCTCCGGATCGGCGCCGTAGACCCAGCACTCGAGGTTGTACATCCGGGTCAGGTTCATCGAGTGCTCGTCGGCGAATTGTTCGGTTTCGATCTCGCCGCTGCGGGCGTCGTACTCCTCGAACTCGCGGGCGAAGTCCTTGACCGCCTGCACCGAAGCCGGGTCGATCTTGCCGTCCGGACCGGGCGCGAGCAGGAGGTAGGCGGCGAGTTGGTCGGCGGCGTCCTCTTCCCGGCCGACGGCTGGCAGGCCGTAGAGGTCGATCACCATGTGACCGGTCTCGTGGAAGAAGGTCGCCCACTCGGCATTGAGTGCTGCGGCGGTGGGATCGGGATCGCCGAGCTGGGTGTAGATGTCGAGCCCGTCGGCGGCGTCCTCGTAACAGATCGTCATGGACTTCTCGTCCGGACTCCAGAACGCGTTCGCCTCGTCGCACTGGGTGCCGATCAGCGGAATGTCCTGGGGGAGCTTGAGACCTTCGTTGATGCTGTCAGCCATGTCGTCCAGCAGATTGTTCTGCTGCATCAGGTCGCGACCCTTGATGGCTTCGGGTGAGGTGGCCTCGTCATAGCGGGCGGTCATTTTGCCGGTCCAGTTCGCCGTCTCGTCGGGTTCGCCCGTCTCCGGTGCCTGGGTCGTGACGGTGACGGTCGAGGCCTGTGGCGGTGCCGCGGCCTCACCGCCTCTGCCGCAACCGGTGATCAGCACCGAAAGCGCCAGCACCGACCCCCACACCCCGCTGTTGCGCGCCAGTTTCATGGGGGTATTGGAACGTGCAGTCCTCTGACCGGTCAAGTGAACGCGAACTTTCGCAGCGCGGCCTCATCCCCCGTGCGCCCGCCACCTACCCTTATCCCATGCCGCTGCTGTTCAACCCCGCGACCTACGACCCGTCCTCCTTCGATGAGGACACCCGCGCAAAGCTCCTGGCGCTGGTCGACTTCTTCGAAACCAAAGGCCTGGCCCGCAACAAGGAGGAGTACTACTCGGGGGAGTGGTACACCGACTTCCTCGACCTGGTCGCCAAGCAGAAGATCTTCGCCACCTTCGCCACCCCGGCCGAGGTCGGCGCCCTGGCAGGCGGCGATGACGGTGCGCGTTGGGATCTGGCCCGGATCAACGAACTCAACGAGGTGCTGGGCTTCTACTCCCTGTCGCACTGGTACGCCTGGCAGGTGTCGGTGCTGGGGCTGGGCCCGGTGTGGCTGAGCGCCAACGACACCGCGCGAAAAGAGGTGGCGGGTCTGCTCGACGAAGGCCACATCTTCGGTTTCGGACTCTCCGAGCGCGACCATGGCGCCGACATCTACGCCTCCGACATGATCCTGACCCGGACCGCCGACGGCTACTCTGCCAGCGGGGGCAAGTGGTACATCGGCAACGGCAATGCCGCCGGCCGGCTTTCGGTGTACGGCCGCTTCGCCGACGACGACCCGCAGCACCCCGGCGAGCATGTGTTCTTCCTCGTCGACCCCAGCCACAAGGGTTATGAACTGCTCAAGAACGTCGTCGCCGGGCAGATGTTCGTCGCCGCGTTCACCCTGCACGACTACCCGGTGGCGGAGTCCGACATCCTGCACGTCGGCAAGCCCGCGTTCGATGCCGCGCTGGCGACGGTCAACGTCGGCAAGGTGAACCTCGGCTGGGCCAGCATCGGCATTTGCGAGCACTCCTTCTACGAGGCGGTCACCCATGCCCACAACCGGATTCTCTACGGCAACCGGGTCACCGACTTCCCGCATGTGCGCCGCATGTTCGCCGACGCCTACGCCCGTCTGGTGGCGATGAAGATGTTCGCCGCCCGGTCGACGGACTACTTCCGCAGCGCCGGCGAGGACGACCGTCGCTTCCTGCTGTTCAACCCGATCACCAAGGCCAAGGTGACCAGTGAGGGCGAGCGTGTCATCGACCTGCTCTGGGATGTGATCGCCGCCCGCGGATTCGAGCGCGACACCTACTTCAGCCGGGCCGCCTCCGACATCCGTGCGCTGCCCAAGTTGGAGGGCACGGTGCACGTCAACATCGCCCTGGTGCTCAAGTTCATGCCGCGCTACCTCGGTGCCGCGCATGGTGCCGCTCAGGACTACCCCGCGATCCCGGTGCGCCAGGACGCCGCCGACGACGCCTACCTGTTCCACCAGGGTCCGGCAAAGGGTTTGGGCGCCATCGGGTTCGGCGACTGGCGGCCGTCCTTCGACCGGTTTGCGCACCTGCCCAATGTGGCGGTTTTCCGCGAGCAGATCGACGCCTTCACCCAGTTGGTGCTGACCGCGCCGCCCACCGAGGACCAGCAGAAGGATCTCGACTATCTGCAGGTGCTCGGGCAACTGTTCACCCAGATCGTCTACGCGCAGCTGATCCTGGAGTCCGCCGCCCTGGCACTCGATCACGGGCAGACGCGGCCCGGTTCGGTCAGCGATCTGTCCGATCTCACCGAGGCCCACCTGGATCGGATGGTCGCGGTGTTCGTCAACGATATGGCCGGCTACGCCGTGCAGTTGCACGGACAGGCCTCGGCCACCGACGAGCAGAGCAAGGCGGCGATGGCCATCGTCCGCAAGCCGGTGATCGATCCTGCCGCCGAGGCCGCCTTCGTCGGCGAGGTGCTGTCCTACAGTGGCGCCTACGAGATGAGGCCCTGACGCGCCCGACGCGGCCTATGCTGCGGGAGAAGGCGACAGTCGGAGGCCGGGATGTTCCCAGTAGCGCGTCGTGTGGTGGCCCTCCTCGTGGCCGGCCTGACCGGAGTCGCGCTTGCCCCGCCGGCCTCGGCCGATCCGATGGATCCGGTCCCGGGGGACGGGCTGTTCATCGTCGGCCCGGACATTGCGCCCGGCCTCTATCGGACCGACGGGTCGGCGTCCGTCTGGGGCATCTGGATCAACAACGTCCCCACGGAGGGGTCGATGTGCCTGTGGTTCACCTACAGCACCCCGGATGCCAACAAGGACAACGTCATCGAGACGAACATGTCCGTCGGCCCGATGTACGCCAACATCAACCCCGCGGTGAGGGCGTTCGAGTCGCGGAACTGTCAGCCCTGGGCTCGGGTCACCTGAGCGACCCGGGTCCGGTCCGGGGCTCAGCCGACGGTGACGTGGACGTGGTCGAAGTGGTTCGCCACGCGCCACATCGTGTACTGGACGCCGAAGCGGCCGGTCTGACTCTGGATGTCGGCGTTGATGGTGTCCCCGAGGCCCATATCCGACCCGATCATGATGTCCAGGGCGCGGCCGCTGGGGTGGTCGGGGCGTGAATCCGCCCGCACGCCACCGATGGACTGCACGCCGGGGTAGGTGGCGGTGATGTACTGTGCGAGCGCCCGCGCGTTGGGGGTCAAGCCGTTCGTCCCGACCAGGGGGACGGCCGACGCAGTTGCCGACGACGCTGCGAACAGACCCGCTGTGATCGTCGCCAGTGCGAGTTTCTGCATAAGAAAAGGCTAAGCACGGACCTCGGCCCCTCGGAAATTCAGATCCGGATTCACGCCCGAATCGGGCATTTTCGGTTTTGCCGAGCAGGGCCATGTCAATGTGTGCAGTGGTGCGGAGCATTTCCCGTCAATGAGTGTCCTGGCGCTGAATCTGGTCACAAAAGCACACGTGGATGGTGGCGTGGTGAATCCGCATGGGTGCCGAATTCGGTCGCTGCGCACCATTCGCGCACCACCTTTTGCGCTTTGCTGAATTGGTGAACTCTGCGAAAACGTGTTCCCGACCACATTCGCCGACTTTCACCGCTGATTCGCGCCCGATCGGCGACCCGCCTCAGTCGTCGGTGATGCCGGCCCCGGCGAGTGCCGGGACGGTGTCCTCGGTGTGCAGAACCGACTCCGCTCCCGCCTTGAACCGCTGCAGGGTGTCGATGATCGTCTGCCCTTCAGGGGTGTGGCCCCAGATGCTGATGCCCTGATGGGTCGTCGGTTCCCAGGTCGACTCGTCGACGACGATCGGGTTCCAGCCGAGCTCCCACTCGAAACCGGACGGCGTCAGGGCGTAGAAGGACAGCTCCTTGTCGTTGGTGTGCTGGCCGACCGACAGGGCCATCTCGAAGCCGAGTTCCTTCACCCGCTGGTAGGCCAGCGTCATATCGTCGAGCTCGGCAACTTGGACGTTGCAGTGCTGAATCCTGGTGCGGATCGGGTTGATCGGCAATCTGTTCACCGAGGCGATCGCGACGGTGTGGTGGCGCTCGTTGACCCGCAGGAAGCGGATCTTGAACTTCAGGCCGCTGATCGTCTCGTCGATGTAATCGCTGAGCCGGGCGTCGAACACGGTGCTGTAGTAACCGCGCATCTGATGCGGTTTCTTCGTCGCGATGGCCACGTGGCCCATGCCGTCGGAGCCGGTGACGAACCCTCCCCGGGCCCCCAACCGCAACGGTTCGGCGGCCTGGCGGGCGCTGACGTAGATCTCCTGCCGCAGACCGTTGGGCCCCGGGAACCGCAGGAAGCGTTCGACACCGCGTAGTGCCGCCTCCTCGGCCGACCCCTCAGTCACCGGCACGCCGTGGCCGCGGACGCGGGCCTCGACGGCCTCGAAGGTGGCGTGGTCGTCGAGTTCCCAGCCCAGTGCCGTGGTGTCCTCGGCGGGGCCGCGCTGCAGCAGAAATCGGCATTCGTTGCCGTCGAGGCGAAACCGCATGACCCCCGGCAGCGTCTCGTCGAGATGCATGCCGATCGCGTCGCGGCCGAACCGCCGCCAGTCGGCGAACTTTTCGGTCTCGACCACGAGATAACCGAGGTGGACCCTGCCGAAGACGTCGGTCATGAGTTCACCCATCGGGAATCGGCCGACAGGAAGTCGGTCACCAACTGATTGAACAACTCGGCGCGCTCCCACTGCATCCAGTGGCCGGTGTGCGAGGTCATCACCAACTCCGCGTTGGGCATCAGCCTCAGCAGCAGCGGCCCGCCCGCGGGCCGGTTGACCTTGTCGTCGCGGCCCCACAGCACGAGGGTGGGATTGGGCAGGCTCCGGAGGCGCTTGTCCCGGGTGAGGTCCATCCGCCAGAGCGTGCGCGGACTCTTCGGCCGTTGCAGTGGCGGATTGGCCACCACTTCGGGATCGATCGAGGCCTGGTAACGCAGGTCGATGAGCTCGTCGGGCACCGCCGCGCCGTCATAGACGAGGTAGGTCCGGATGAACGTCGCGAGCTTTTCGCGGCTCGGTCCGTCGCCGCCGTAGTAGGCCAGCAGGGTCTTCAGCCCCTCGGTCGGGAGGCCGCGGGTGGTGCCGATACCGCCCGGTCCCATCAGGACGAGCTTGCCGGCGCGGTGCGGTGTGTCCAGGGCCAGGCGCAGGGCGGCCGCCCCGCCGTAGGAGTTGCCGATCAGATGCGCTGTGCCGATTCCCAATTCGTCGAGCAGGCCGCGGATCATGTCGGCGAGGTAGCCGAACGGATCGCTGTGGTCGACAAACTTGGCCGACCGCCCGTAACCCGGCATATCGGGAACGATGACCCGGTGGGACTTCGCCAGTGCCTCGATGTTGCGGGAGTAGTTCGAAACCCCCGAGGCGCCGGGCCCGCCGCCGTGCAGCATGACGACCGGCGGCCCGTTTCCACCGCTGTCGACGACGTACATCTCTGTGCCCCCGAAGCGAAGGGTGCGTCCGGATTCGACTGTGTTCATGCGGATTCCTTGATGGTGGTGGGGGTGGTGTCGGTGGTGTGTGGCGCGGCGCGGAATCCCGCCGGGGGCGGGGGGAGTGGTTGGCCGTCGCGGCCGGCGGCGTACACGAACCCGTCGGGTCGCACCGCCACGATGGAGGCCTTCCGCTGCTCGAGCCAACGGGTGAGCTTTCCGTCGCGGTCGACGATCTGGCCGGCGGCCGCTGTGCCGCCCGGCGAGGCGATGCTGATGACCGGCACGCCCGCCGACCGCCAGGGCTGTGTCCCGCCGTCGGTGCCGGTGTGCAGGACGGTCCACCTCCCCCCGATGACGTCGTCGAGCCGCACCAACGCGGCGTTCTCGTCGGTGACCCACGGTTGCGGAACGAGCCGGCCTACGGCGTCGTTGCCGTTGCGCGCCAGCAGGCCATCGCGATAGCGGGCGTCGGGAAGCCAGCGGTTGTTGCGCAGCCAGGTGGTGAAGTAGGGCACCTTGTTGGCGGTTCGGAAGATGTGGTTACGCGCCGCGGCCCGCAGCGGATTGCGTTCGATGATCAGCTTGCCGGTCTTGACGGCCCGGTTGGTCACCTCCTTGAGATGGGGCAGTCGCTCGGCCTGATAGGTGTCGAGCACGCCCTCGGGCAGGGCGCCGGTCAGTACCGCGTCGAGCTTCCAGCACAGGTTGGCCACGTCGCGGACGCCGGCACACATGCCCTGGCCGATCCAGGGCGGCATCGCGTGTGCCGCGTCGCCGGCCAGGAAGACCCGGCCCACCCGCCAGCGCTCCGCGAACCGGACGTGGTGGCTGTAGCAGGCGAAGCCGATGATCTCGACGTTCGCCCTGGTGATTCCCTGGGCGGACAGGACTTTCCAGATGGCCTCGTCGGACAGGAGGTCCTTCTCGTCCTCCTCGTCGCGTACCGGAAACTCCCAGCGGTGGTGTCCCAGCGGCGTGGGGCAGTCGACCGTCGGTCGCGCCGGATTGCAGTGGAACCGCAGCTGGTCGTGGCCGGGCCACGGCTCGAGCATCTTGGTGTCGATCACGATCCAGCGCTCCGAGAACGTCCGGCCGCCGAACCCGACGCCCAGTTGGCCGCGGATGGAACTCGAGCCGCCGTCGGCGGCGATCACGTAGGACGCCCGAACGCGCGTGAACTGGTCGGTGGTCAGATCGGCGAGCATCAACTCGACCCCGTCTGGACGCTGGACGAGGCGCAGGCACTCGTGTTCCAGCAGAACCTCCACATTGGGGAAGCGGTCCACCCCTTCGCGCAGAACGGTGTCCACGGCTGGCTGGTAGATGAACTGTTGCGGCGGGTGGCCGTTGCCCCGGTCCACGGGCAGCAACTTCACGATGAGCTCGCCGTTGACGTCGACGAAGTTGGCACCGGCGCCGGGTTGCATATCGGCGTTGAGCCGGTCGGCCAGACCGACCTGCTGCCAGATCCGCATCACCTCCTCGTCGGTGGAGATCGCCCGGGCGCGGAAGTAGATGTCGGGATCCCGCTCGATCACCACGACGCGGCGGCCCATCTGGCCCAGGAGGTTGGCCGCGGTGGCGCCCACCGGTCCGTACCCCACGATCGCGACGTCGTAGGTCGCGGGCCCTTCGGTGGAGGTGTCGTTCATTGCGGGTCTCTCATTCATGTCGTGTGCGGTGAGTCCGGGTGACCAGAACGCTTGTTCTGTAGTGATCGCTACGGTAATGTAGTGATCGTTACAGAGTCAAGAGGTAGGGAGAACATGGCATCCGCAGACAAGCCGGCCAAGCAGAAAGCCCCCCGCCAGCGGCGGGCCGACGGCGAGTTGTCCCGCAACCGGATTCTCGACGCGGCGACCGAGATAGCGGCCGAGCGCGGCTACGAGGGCACCAGCATCGGAGCGGTCAGCGCCAAGTGCGGACTGCCGGCCAGTTCCATCTACTGGCATTTCAAGGACAAGGACGACCTGATCGCCGCCGTCATCGAGCGCAGCTTCGCCAACTGGCTGCAGGTGTGGCAGTTGCCCGAGGACGTCGTGGCGCAGGACCGGCTGATGGAGGTCGCGGTCGGCACCGCGAAGGCGGTGGCGGACTCCCCGGACTTCCTTCGGCTCGGACTCATGCTCGCCCTCGAGCGCCGGCCGGTCGAACCGCGGGCGCGTGCGATGTTCATCCAGGTCCGCGCACAGGCCTTCGAGGCCCTGTCGGCGAGCATCCGGGATCTGGGTCTCGGCCTGTCCCCGTCGCAGATCGACCAACTGGCCACCTACGCGATCGCCGGGGCCGACGGACTGTTCATCGCCGGTGAGATCGGTGGCGACAGCGTCGATCTCATCGCGATGTTCAGGCTGCACGGCAAGGCCCTGTACGCCACCGCGGCAAGGATGATCGAGGAGAACGAGCAGCAATGAGCCTGACGACGGACCAGATCGCGCACTCCGCCGACCTGCTGGCGGAGGCAGACGCGCAGGCCGCCCCGATCGGGCAGCTCACCGCGCGCTACCCGGGCATGGACCTCGCCGATGCGTACGCGATCCAGCAGCGAAACCTTTCCCGGCGGCTGGCGGAGGGGCGTGCGCTGATCGGACACAAGATCGGGTTGACGTCCGAACCGATGCAGACGCTGCTCGGTGTCGACGAGCCCGACTTCGGCTACATCCTGGACAGCATGGTGGTGCCCAACGGCGGCACCGCGCGGCGCGGGCGGTTCTGCGCGCCCCGGGTGGAACCCGAGATCGCCTTCCTGCTGCGCACGGCACTGCGCGGTCCGGGGGTGACCGTCGACGACGTACGGGAGGCCACCGCCGCGGTGGCGGTGGCCCTCGAGATCGTGGACAGTCGCATCGCCGACTGGAAGCTGACGCTGCGCGACACCGTCGCCGACAACGCCAGTTCCGGGGCCGTCGTGCTCGGCGACTGGCTGCCCTACGACCGCGGTATCGACCTCGCCGGCGCTCGGGCATCCCTGTGGCTCAACGGTTCTGAGGTGGACACCGGCCTCGGGTCGGCGGTGCTCGGCGATCCGGCGGCGGCCGTGGCCTGGCTGGCGAACGCCCTGGCCCCGTTCGGCACCGAACTGCTCCCCGGCCAGTTCGTCATGTCCGGATCGTTCACCACGGCCGCGTTCGTCCACCCCGGCGACACCGCGGGGGCCACCATCACCGGTCTGGGAACCGAGTCGTCGCAGACGGTCTCGTTGAGCTTCGCCTGAGGAGAACAATGTCAACACTGCAACGCTGGCCGGTGGCGATCATCGGCTCGGGCAATATCGGCACCGATCTCATGATCAAGATCCTGCGCTCGGACGGCCCCCTGGCGATGGGGGCGATGGTCGGCATCGACCCCGACTCCGACGGGCTCGTCCGGGCCGAACGGATGGGCGTCCCGACCACCGCGGCGGGCATCGACGGGCTGCTGGCGATGCCGGATTTCGGCGACATCAGGATCGTCTTCGACGCGACTTCCGCCGGCGCGCACCGGCAGAACTGGGCCACACTCGAACACACCGGTGTACGCGTCATCGACCTGACACCCGCGGCGATCGGGCCCTACTGCGTCCCGGTGGTCAACCTCGACTGCCATCTCGACGCCCCGAATCTCAACATGGTGACCTGCGGCGGGCAGGCCACCGTCCCGATCGTGGCCGCGGTCGCGCAGGCCGGCATCGTGTCCTACGCGGAGATCGTCTCGTCGATCTCGTCGAAGTCCGCCGGTCCCGGAACCCGTTCCAGCATCGACGAATTCACCGAGACCACGTCAGCAGCCCTGGTGGCCGTCGGGGGAGCGCAACGCGGGCGGGCGCTGATCATCCTCAACCCCGCTGACCCGCCGGTGCTGATGCGCAACACCGTCTACTGCCTCGTCGACGGCGATGCCGATCACGCCGCGATCGAGAACTCCATCGAGACCATGGTGGACAAGGTCCGCGAGTACGTTCCCGGCTACCGGCTCACACAGCGGGTGCAGTTCGAGCGGTTCGGGCCCGACGACCCGCTGTACATCCCGGAGACGGGCAAGTTCACCGGCAGCCGCGTCACCGTGCTGCTCGAAGTCGCGGGCGCGGCGCATTATCTACCGGCCTACGCGGGCAATCTCGACATCATGACCTCGGCGGCCAAGGCAACCGCCGAGCGCATCGCCACTCACGCGGACCAGCCAGCTTCGGTCCAAAAAGTCGGAGCCCGAACATGACTCACGATCTCTACATCAGCGACGTCACATTGCGCGACGGGATGCATGCCGTCCGCCACCAGTACAGTCTCGCGCAGGTGACCGCCATCGCCGCCGCACTCGATGCCGCCGGGGTCGATTCCATCGAGGTCGCCCACGGCGACGGACTTGCCGGCTCGACGTGCAACTACGGATTCGGGGCGCACACCGACCTGGAGTGGATCGAGGCCGTCGCCGGGGCCGTCGAACGCGCCCGCGTCGCCACTCTCCTGCTGCCGGGAATCGGGACCGTCGGCAACCTGCGGGATGCCCACCGGGCCGGCGCCACAGTCGTGCGGGTCGCCACGCACTGCACCGAGGCCGACATCTCCGCCGAACATCTGGGTGCCGCAGTCGAACTCGGGATGGACGCTGTCGGCTTCCTGATGATGAGTCATCTGACGACCCCGACCGCACTCGCCCAGCAGGCCCGGCTCATGGAGAGTTACGGCGCCGACTGCGTCTACGTGGTGGACTCCGGGGGCGCCATGCTGATGCGCGACGTCGCCGAACGGGTCGACGCTCTTCGCCAGACGCTGCGCGAAACCACCGAGATCGGTATCCACGCCCACCACAATCTGTCGCTGGGCGTGGCCAACTCGATCGTCGCGGTCGAACACGGCGCCAACCGGGTGGACGCCTCGCTGACCGGGATGGGCGCCGGCGCCGGTAACGCCCCGTTGGAGGTCTTCATCGCCGTCGCCACCCGGATGGGCTGGGACCACCGCTGCGATCTGCACGGTCTGGAAGACGCTGCCGACGACCTCGTCCGGCCTTTGCAGGACCGCCCGGTGCGGGTGGACCGCGAGACCCTGACACTGGGGTACGCGGGGGTCTACTCCAGCTTCCTGCGCCACGCGGAGTCGGCAGCCGAGCGCTTCGACGTCGACGCGCGTGCCCTGCTCGAGGAGGCCGGCCGGCGCGGAATGATCGGCGGCCAGGAGGACATGCTCGTCGACATCGCCCTCGACCTCGCCGGGGCCCGATCCGCGCGGTGACACCGGCGGTCTGCCGGAAGGCATTCACCGAACTGCCCGAACGGGAGTGCGGCGCCCCTTAACGTTGGGCAGAGCCGCGGCAAAGGAGAAGAACGTTGACCAAGTACGTGTTTGACTTCACCGAGGGCGACAAGGATCAGAAGTCGCTGTTGGGCGGCAAGGGCGCGAACCTCGCCGAGATGACCAGGCTCGGGCTGCCGGTACCGCCCGGGTTCACCATCACCACCGAGGCGTGCCGGGAGTACCTGTCACAGGGCAGCGCGCCCGGCGAACTGCGTGTGCAGGTCACGATGGCGCTGCGTCAGTTGGAGGACACCCTGGGCCGCCGGCTCGGCGACCGGCACGACCCGCTGCTGGTGAGTGTCCGCTCCGGAGCGGCATTCTCGATGCCCGGGATGATGGAGACGGTGCTCAACATCGGGCTCAACGACGCCAGCGTGAAGGGCCTGGCCGAGGAGTCCGGCGACGACCGCTTCGCGTGGGACTCCTACCGGCGGCTGTTGCAGATGTTCGGCAAGACCGTGCTCGGCATTCCCGGTGAGGTTTTCTCCGACGCCCTCGATGAGGCCAAGGCGGCCAAGGGGGTGGCCAGCGACGTCGACCTCGATGTGGACGACCTGCAGGCCCTCGTCACGACGTTCAAAGAGGCGGTGCGGGAGCACTCCGGTCAGGAGTTCCCGCAGCACCCACGCGAGCAGTTGGACCTGGCCATCAACGCCGTGTTCGACTCCTGGAACACCGACCGGGCGCGGCTGTACCGGCGGCGCGAGCGGATCCCGCAGGACCTCGGCACGGCGGTCAACATTTGCACGATGGTGTTCGGCAATCTCGGCGAAACCAGCGGTACCGGTGTCGCATTCACCCGGGATCCCGCCTCCGGGCGGCCCGGCGCGTACGGGGACTACCTGTCCAACGCCCAGGGCGAGGACGTCGTCGCCGGTATCCGCAACACCCTGTCGCTGGACGACCTCAAGGCACTCGACCCGCCGTCGCACAAGCGGCTGATGAAGGTGATGCGCCAGCTGGAGACCCACTACCGCGACCTGTGCGATATCGAGTTCACCATCGAGCGCGGCAAGTTGTGGATGCTGCAGACGCGGGTCGGAAAGCGCACCGCTGCAGCGGCGTTCCGGATCGCCGGGCAGCTGGTCGACGAGAACCTGATCACGATGGACGAGGCGCTGTCTCGGGTGTCCGGCGCCCAGTTGGCGCTGCTGATGTTCCCCCAGTTCGACCGCTCGGCCCACCGGGAGTTGCTGACGACCGGTATGGCCGCGTCGCCCGGCGCCGCGGTGGGCCGGGCGGTGTTCGACTCCTCGACCGCCAAGTCGTGGGCGGACCGGGGCGAGCGGGTGATCCTCATCCGCAAGGAGACCAATCCCGACGATCTCGAGGGCATCATCGCCGCCGACGGGATCCTCACCTCGCGCGGCGGGAAGACCTCCCACGCCGCGGTGGTCGCCAGGGGGATGGGCAAGACCTGCGTCTGCGGCGCTGAGGAACTCGTCGTCGACGCGGCCGGCCGCAGCGCGCGGGTCGGCACGGTGCCGATCGACGAGGGCGATGAGATCAGCATCGACGGCTCCACCGGCGAGATCTTCGTCGGGGCGATGCCGGTGGTGCCCTCCCCGGTGGAGACCTACATCGAGTCCGGTCTCGACGCGGCACTGGCCGGCGCCGACGACGAGACCACCGCACTGGTCAAGGCGGTCGACCGGATTCTGACCCACGCCGACGCCCGGCGGCGCCTGGCGGTCCGCGCCAATGCCGACACCGCCGAGGATGCGGCGCGGGCGAGGAATCTCGGTGCGCAGGGCATCGGCCTGTGCCGCACCGAGCACATGTTCCTCGGTGAGCGCCGTGTCCTGATCGAGCGGGTCGTCCTGGCCGGCAGTGCCGAGGAGCGCGACGAAGCACTGGCGGCGCTACTGCCGTTGCAGCGCAACGACTTCAGCGAACTGCTGGAGGCGATGGACGGCCTGCCGGTGACGATCCGGCTGCTGGACCCGCCGCTGCACGAGTTCCTGCCCGACCGCACCGAACTGGCCGTCAAGGTCGCCCTCGCGGACGCCCGGGGGGAGACCGGCGTACAGCAGGACGCCGACCGCGCACTGCTGGCCGCGGTGGAACGGCTGCACGAGTCCAACCCGATGCTGGGTCTGCGCGGGGTGCGCCTCGGACTACTGACCCCGGGACTGTTCGCGCTGCAGGTCCGCGCGATCGGGGAGGCGGCCGCCGACCAGATCCTGGCGGGCGGGGATCCGAAGGTCGAGATCATGGTTCCGCTGGTCGGTTCGGTGATGGAGTTGCACCTGGTCCGCGACGAGGCCGAGCGGATCCTCGACGAGGTCGCCGCCGAGAGGGGGGTGACGCTCACCATCCCGATCGGCACGATGATCGAACTGCCGCGCGCCGCGCTGACCGCGCACCGGATCGCCGACGCCGCGGACTTCTTCTCCTTCGGCACGAACGACCTGACCCAGACGACGTGGGGGTTCTCCCGTGACGACGTCGAGTCCACCGTCTTCGCCTCCTACCTGGAGAAGGGTGTCTTCACCGTCTCGCCGTTCGAGACCATCGACGCCGACGGGGTCGGCCGATTGGTGGAGATCGCGGCCACGGAGGGCCGAAAGACCAAGCCCGGCATCAAGCTCGGCGTGTGCGGCGAGCACGGCGGCGACCCGGAATCCATCCACTTCTTCCACCGCACCGGGCTGGACTACGTCTCCTGCTCCCCATTCCGGCTCCCGGTCGCCCGACTGGAGGCCGGCCGGGCGGCCGTCGGGTAGCGCACCGGCGATCAGCCGAGGTAACTGATGACGCTCAGCCGAGGTAGCTGATGATCGGGAAGGAGTAACTCAGCGGACTCGGCCCCTGCATCAGCCCCAGCACCGGCTGGAACGTGCTCCGACTGGTCTGCGGCATCACCGGCCGTCCCGGGGCGTCGGTGATATAGAAGTTGTTCTGCCGCATCCGTTCGACATTGCTCCAGAGATAGTTCTCGATACTGACCATCTTCTCGTCGTCGGTCTGCCCGTCGAGGCCCAGGTACTCGGTGAACACCTCCAGCACCGCCGGCTTGGTCGGCTGCCCGGCCAGCGGGGTGCCGTCCGGGTACGCGCCGTTGTTGATGATGGCGGCGACCTGGGTGTTGAACTCGGTCTGGCTGATCGTGAAGAGGTTGTCGTTACCGGCGCTCGAACTGCCGAGCCAGCCGGTTTGGGCCGCGATCGCCACCTGCGTCTGCGCCAGCGCCTCCTTGGGGTTGGGGACGTAGCCGATGTCGGTGGCGACGATGTTGGCGAACGGGTTGATCACGAACAGCTGCGACCACCGGTGATGCCCGTCGACGACGTAGTGGCCGTCGGCCGAGGTCAGCACGAACTGACCGGCGACCTTGACGTCGCCGCCCTGGAAGTAGGTTCTGATGGACTCCGGGTCACGGCCGAGCGGGAAGCCGAGCGAGCTGGCCAGGCTGATCTCGTTCTGGCTGGGCAGGAGCCTGGCCACCGGAACCGCCATCTGCTCAACGTTGATGGCGGCGTTGGGGATTCCACGGCTCACCCCGCCGGTGGTGAGCAACTCGTAGAGTCCCGGGTTGGCGCAGTTGTCCGGTGTCTTCTTGCAGTTCACCTCGGCCGTCGGATTGTCGAAGAGATCGTTGAACAGGGCGTAGAAGCCCGTCGGTCCGTCGACGTAGGGAGCCAGCAGCAGCTGCTGCAACTGGGCGGCCGCCACCATATCGGGCAACTCGACCAGGCCCTGCTGGATGCGGACGGCGTTCTCGCCGCTGGCCAGCAGGAGGGTGGAGATACCGGTCAGTCCGCCGTAGAGGTACCACCGGTCGACATAGTCGTAGACCACCTGGGGTGTCGGGCTCAGGCCCAGCACCTGGAACGTCTCCAAGACCTTGACCTGCCGGAACGGGTCGGTCGTGACGAACTGCAGCGAGACCAGGCCGGTCGGCAGGCCGGCCTGCACCTGCTGTACGTAGTCCGGGGCCACCGCGGGGTCGGGTGTCCCACCCACCAGCGTGCGGTAGAGCAGGTCGACGAACGACACCGCCGAGGGGGAGGGACCGTTCGGTCCACCGCCGGCGTTGCTGGACAGGTAGTACTCGGGGCTGCCGGCGATCGACGCCGCGAACAACGGCTCCGGCACACCCCAGACCAGACCGCTTGTTCCCCAGGACAATTCGTGCTGGGTGGCGACGCGGCCCAGAAGTTCCAGGTAGTAGCTGTTGACCTGGTTCTGGCGGAACGCCGTCGAACTGTAGAGACCGGCGACCACCCCGTTGATACCGGTGAGGTTCCACAGCGCGGAATAGGTCTGCAATTCCTCGGCCGTGGGGTTGGCGCGCATGATCTCCCGGAACAGTCCGGTGATGACCGTGGTGGAGTCGACGGTTGGCGGTGGCGTCGAACCGCCGAAGATGTCGTCGATCACCAGGCGGGTGAAGATCGGCAGCGCGCCGATCGTGGGTGCGGTGGTGGCCGGTGCCCCCGGCAGTCCGAAGAATGCGGCGATGTTGCCCAGTACGTCCCCGACGGGCGCGGTGGCGTCCGCGGTGGGGGCGGCGCCCGTTGTGGCCGTGGCGACGGCGGTCGGGCCGGCCACCTCGATCCGACGGTCACGGTGGGCGCGCTTCGTCGTCGCGGAATCGGTTGTCGCGGTTGCCGTGACAGCTGGGGTCACGGCTGCCGACGACGCGGGTACTGCCACCGGGCGGACTCGCGGTGCGGCGCCGGCACCGGCGCCCGGGATGGCAGCGGCCGGCCTCGCCACTCGGCCAGACCCCTCCGCAACGGCCCGTGGGCCGTTCGCTACGGCTGATACTGCGGGATTGCTCCGCGTTGCGGCGCCGCGTTGCGGTGCGCGCCCGGGGGAGGAGTCACCTCGCGCCGAACTCGATTCCGATTGTGTCGCAGCGGAACCGGTGTCGGCCTCCGCCGCAGCGGCGGGGGCTGCTGCCAGGGCGATCCCGATGCCCGCCGCCGCCGCGCCAATCGGCAACCACGCTACGACGGGTAGGACTCGGCGACGGCTCTTCGTGCTCGGATGCGTCATGGTGGCTTCTCCAGATCCTGTGGTCGAGGGTGGTGGGTGCTGCTTCTGGCTGATCGGGTGTAGTCAGTCGTCGAACGGGTTCAACAATTCGGTGTAGACGAGGTCGCGGTCCTGGTACTCGATGAGGATCTGCGGGTCCAGGGCGACCCGGGCCCAAATGGTGTCGGTGACGTTGCCGTTGAAGTCGACCGTGAGCACCCCGGTGGCCGGGTCGATCACGCCTCCGACGGCCTTGACGGACAGATCCGGTGGCACGTAGGTGAACTGCAGGGTGTTGTCCTGTTTGATCAGGAAGCTGCCGAGATAGGCGTAGCCGGTGAAGATGTCGCCGCTCTTCGCGGTCCGGTTCACCGTCGGCGTGAATGACATGGTGACAGAGGAACTTCCACCGCCCGCGGTCCTGGTTGTCTCCAGCGTTGCGGCGGCCGGTGTCCCGGTCTGGTAGGTCACCGACAGATTCGGGTTGTAGGCGGTGGTGTTGTAACTGGGCCGGTCCCGCCCCAACGACCAGAACGACAGCAGTCCGACGCCCTTGTCGAGGGCCCAGTTCAACACGGTGGTCGCAGTGGGGTCCGAACCACCCACCTGTTCGGGGGTGATGGCCTCGACGGCGGCTCCGTCACCCGGGTTGAAGCCGGGGGGAGTGGCTCCGGGGACGTAGACGGTGTCGTCCTGGCCGATCATCAGGGTGACGCCGAGCTTCTGGAAGGCCTCCTGGGTGTCCTTCGCGAGGCCGTAGTCCACCAGGTACTGGACGGCACCCTTGATCGGGAAGTTCGGATCCACGGTGATCCCGGTCTCGGCCTCGCCGATCAGCATGTCGACCATGGTCTTGTTGTTGTCCAACATGTACTGGTACGAGGCCGGGCCGTAGTCGAAGGCCATCATGTTCCAGGTGCTCACGTCCAGGCCGATCTGGCCTGCCGACTGAATGAGCCGGCCCGGATCGACCGTGGGGGCCCAGCCGGTGTTGGGGCCGATCGGCAGGACGTAGGAGAGTTCCATCCCGGGGAAGGTGTTCTCGTCCTGGAATGCCTTGAAGACGCGGTGGCGCTGGTTGTTGATCCCCGCTTGGTCGATCGACAGGGCGGGGCCCTCGATGTCGAGGTCGAAATGCCGGATACCCATGTCGTAGAAGGGCTGAATGGCGTCCGCGTAGGCCTGCTTCATCCGCAGGAAACCGGCCTCCACGCCGTAGCTCACATCGGTGTTCACCATGCCGTAGTTCGACGTCACCGGGGTGTCGAACTCGAAGGTGATGGTGCTTCCATCGGGGGCGATCGTGCCGCTCGTCGCTCGGGGGACCGTGTAGGTCGCCTGGTGGGTGAAGGCGAATTCTCCGTTCGCGTCGACCAGATACAGGTCGGTCACCGCGTCGTTGATCTTGATTCGCCCGCTGATGCTGCCGGGCTCCATGGTGGCGAAATCGATCGGCTTGGTCAGGGTGAGGGTGACCGATCTCGTGCCCGTCCCGGCGACCGGGGTGCTGGTCAGTGCCACGGCCTCGCCGTTGAGTTGGCCGATCTCCACGCCGTTCTGGCATGCGGTGATGCCGCCGAACGAGACGATGGTGTACAGGCCGTTGTCCACCGCGGCCTTGATGTCGGCCATGATCGCCAGACCCCGGGGTGAGCTGAACGCGGCATTTGCCGCCGGCTCGGCGGAGCTGCCCCACACGAAATCGCCGCCCCGGCCCTGCTGGTTGACGAACGCCAGGGTGGCGGCTTCGATTCCGGTCTTGGTCATCGTCGACACCAGGCTGGGGTTCCCGGTCTGGTTGGGCGCGACGCTGTCGTTCATGTACCAGGTCTGTGACTGCTGGGTCGTCGACCCCATGTCGATATACGGAGCGAACACCCGCTTCGGCGGGCACGCGGCAGTGCATCCGTCACCCCCGGAGCCGGGGACACCGGGTGTGCCCGGGCGCGGGATGATCGCCAGCAAGCGGCCCGTCCCGGCGATACCGCCCGGGCCGCCCTGGCCCTGCACGCCACTGCCGGCGGCGCCACCGCCGTTGCCGCCGTCACCGCCGTTGCCGCCGCCGCCGACGATCCAGCTGCCGTCACCGCCGTCGCCGCCCGCACCGCCGTCACCCCCGTCGAGCGGGCTGCCAGTTCGCAGCATCAGCAACTGGCCGCCTTCGCGCACCTGGAAGCCCTCCGGTGCGGGACCGTCCAATCCGGTCGCCAGCGTGTAGGCGAGATCGTTGTCGAGGGTGTTGGCCTGGACGTCGAACAACCAGGCACCCTGGCCGAAGAAGTCGTACACGTCGATGATCCCGCTGGACTCCCAGGTGCCTCCCGGCGCCGGATTGGTGGGATCGACGGTCGGCCAGATCGGCGCGGCGGGCAGCTGACTCAGTTCGGCCAGTTCGATGATGTCGCCGGTGGTCACGTTGTAGGACCAGATCCGGCCCTCGCCGGTGGTGAACGGGCCCTGCCCGCGGGACTCGCGGTTGATGTTCTCCTGGATGGTCAGGTTGCCCTGCAGGTCGATGGCGATGTTGTCCGGCTGGATCACCGGCTCGTACAGGTTCTCAGCCTGGATGATCGTCGTCAGCCCGACCCCGTCGAGCGGCGCGATCGCGTTGTCCAGACGCATCTCGTAGACCCGGCCGTATACGTTCGGGCTGGTCGCCGCCGTCCCGTTCCCGGTGGTGCTGAAGTAGAGGACGCCTGCCTCGGTCCGGCTGGTGGCGGCGTCCTCGACACGCACGAAGTCGAAGGCGTTGACCGACTGGACGTAGGTTTCCAGCGCCCGCTCGGGCCCGAGGGCGATCTCCAGTGGGATCTGCACCCACTCGCCCGGCAGGGTGCCGTCGCCGATGCCGAACTGGCCCTCACCCTGCACCTCGGGGTTCCGGGCCCGGAACACGTACAGCGAGGTGCCTCACGTAAAAGTGAGCGCGAAGCGGTGGGCGGTGCCTCACGTACTTTGAGCGCGTGAGGTAGGCCTGCTCTACGTCTTGGTCAATCGGTTGATTGACGGTTGCAATGCTTCCAGGTCGACATGCCGGGCGGCGACCAGGGCCTCGGTCTTGGCTTGCGCCAGGTCGAGCAGCTGCATCTGGACGGCGTTGA
>JAKOYE010000131.1 GCA_029780675.1 Actinomycetes bacterium | reverse complement strand
AACATGGGGGCGATGCTAACGGTAGGTTTGCCAGTCGGCTATTCACCGGCTGTGGATGGTGCTCGCCTATTCGGTGTATTTGCTGATCACGAGGATAAGAACGCGGCGCTACGCTGACTGATGGCGATGACGTAGACATAGCCAGGGTTGCGTAGGCGCGGTTCGGCACGGGGCCAAACCGTGGCCGAAACTTGACCCGGACTTCCTTGACCCCGGACGAACCCGGCGGACAGGATGGGCCGATGCGTCGCGTCCTGTCCCGTCTGGCTGCCGTCGTCAGCACGGTGGCACTCGCGGCGGCGCTCGCTGTGGCCTCCGCGCCGGTCGGCGCCGCCGACGCGCCGTGGTTCCAGTCCAGGGTGGGCAACGCCACCCAGGTGCTCTCGGTGGTCGGCACCGGTGGGTCGACGGCGAAGATGGACGTCTGGCAGCGCGGGGCCACCGGATGGCAGCCGGTCGGCACCGGCATCCCGACGCTGATCGGCTCGGCCGGGATGGCACCGGAGGCGCGCGACAACGTGCCGGCCACCCCGATGGGCGTCTACAGCTTGGACTTCGCCTTCGGCACCCAGCCCAACCCCGGTGGCGGGCTGAAGTACTACCAGACCACCCCCGACTACTGGTGGTCCTCGGACGGCCCGACCTACAACACCATGCAGGTCTGCAAGAAGGCGGACTGCCCGTTCAACACCTCCCCGGCCAGCGGAACCGAGAACCTCTACATCCCGGCGTACGCCCACGCCATCGTGATGGGCGTCAACAAGGAGCGGATCCCGGGCCGCGGTGGTGCGTTCTTCGTGCACACCAGCAACGGCTCACCCACGGCGGGGTGTGTGGCCCTCGACGATGCCACCCTGGTCAAGATCATCCAGTGGCTTCAACCCGGAGCCGTCATCGCGATCGCCCAGTAGGAGATCGCCCCGTAGGAGACGTGGGCAGGGGAGCGCCGGCAGGTGAGCCTCAGGCCAGCGCCGGTCCGGGTTTGAGGGTGAAACCGGTGCCCTGCAGCGACTGGGTCGCCTCGTACGTGCGCTGGTAGCCCGTCGCGCAGATCTTCCAGCCGTCCTCGGTCCTGCGGTAACGGTCCCGGTAGAACGCCGCCCCGAACAGCATGAAGTTGTGCTCCGCAACGATGACCCGGTCCTGGAGATACCAGATCCCCTCGGCTTCGGCATCGTCGTCGAGGGTGATCTCGGGGTGGCTGACGCGGTGTTCGGTGATCACCCCGGGTGGCATCGCGGTGCGCATGAACTCCACCAGATCGTCGCGGTTGGTGAAGCGATGGTCCCTGCCCATCGAGGACCCGTAGTCGCCGACGATGTCCTCGGTGAGGGTGTCGGCGAAGTCCGCCCAGTGCTTGGTGTCCAACGCCCGCAGATAGCGGTACTTCACGCGCTTGATCGCCTCCAGATCGGCCATGCTCGACATTGCAACACACCGGCGGGCCGGTCTGGTCTAGGTTTTTCAGGTGAGCTACCCGCGCAGCAGGTTCGCCGATCTGTCTCGGTCCGAACTGGCGATTCTGGTGCCCGAACTGCTGTTGATCGGCCAGTTGATCGACCGATCCGGGATGGCGTGGTGCATCAGCGCGTTCGGCCGCGAGGAGATGCTGCAGATCGCCATCGAGGAGTGGGCGGGTGCCAGCCCGATCTACACCCGACGGATGCAGAAGGCGCTGTGCTACGAGGGCGATGACGTCATCACCATCTTCAAGGGTCTGCAGTTCGATATCGGGGCGCCACCCCAGTTCATGGACTTCCGCTTCACCGTGCATGACCGGTGGCACGGCGAGTTCCACCTCGATCACTGCGGCGCACTGCTCGACGTGGAGCCGATGGGACCCGACTACGTCCGGGGTATGTGCCACGACATCGAAGACCCCACCTTCGACGCCACGGCGGTGGCCACCAACCCGCGGGCGCAGGTGCGGCCGCTGCACCGTCCGCCCCGCCTGCCTGCCGACCGCGTTCCGCACTGTGCGTGGACGGTGACCATCGACGAGTCCCATCCACCGGTCAGCGGGATTCCCGCGCTCGACGTGGTGGCGCGCACCCGGGCGGCGAACTGGGATCTGGCCCCGATCGACCGCCGCGACGAGGGCGCCGGCGACTACTCCGGCCCGCTGCTGTCGGATGTCGACGTCACGGCGTTCTCACACTCCGCACTGGTGCGGATCGCCGATGAGATCTGCCTGCAGATGCACCTGCTGAACCTGTCGTTCGTCTTGGCGGTCCGCCGTCGCGCCGGGGAGGACTCCGCTCTGGCGACCGACATCTGCACCAGACAACTCACCGGGATCGCCGGGCTGGCTGCCGAGCGGATCCGCCGCGCGCTGGACCTGCCCGCTGATCGTGAGGGGCTGGCCGCGGTGCTGCGACTGCACCCGCTGATCAACCCGGCGGGATATGTGCTCGCCGACATCGAGCGGGGACGGCTGACCGTGCGCCACTCGCCCGCCCATGACGACGGCGGGTGGATCGCCCTGTGCTCGCCGGGGTCGGCCGCCCCCTTGCAGGCCGTCGCCACCGCCGTCGATCCACGGCTGGCGGTACGGATCAGCGGCGGCGATGCGGAGTGGACCGCCGTATTCGAACTGACCGACACGGCCCGCCCGGAGTGCCCGGAGGTACAGGTCACCAAGGTCAGCGGGGGAGCGAGGTTCCGGTTCCAGCCTCGGCGGTCGCTGCCGCTGACGGCCGTATGACGGCGGCGTTTCGCTGCGGGTGAAGAAGCATGCCCTCGACGCAGGCAGCAAACGGGGCGCACACTGGGAGACATGGACAAGAACGGACCGTTCGGCATGGACCCCGACGAATTCGACAGGGTGGTCCGGGAAACGGGTGCAGGTCTGCGTGATGCGTTCGGCAAGCTCAACCAGTTCCTGAACACCTCGCCGGAACGGTCCGGTTTCGGGATGCTGTTCGACCAGTTCGTCGGCTCCACCGCGACATCCCGGCCCCGCCCGCAACCCGAGACGGCCGGTGAAGCCGGAGACGGGGTGTGGGCGATTTTCCATTCCGACGACGACGGCAAAGCCCACGTCGAGCAGGTGTACAAGACCGAACTCGACGCGCTGCGGGCGAACAAGCTCAACACCGACCCGCGCCGTAACGTCCGGTTTCTGCCCTACGGCATCGACGTCAGCGTGCTCGACGGTTCAGGTCATGACGGATCTGGGCGTGACGACTCGGGCTCAGATCCGGCCGGGACCGCCGGCAGACCGGAATGACCGATGAGGGTCATCCGAGGCGTTAACGCACCCGCCAGCCTGCTGGTCGGCGTCGCGCTGAGCGGTGCCGCCGTGGTGGCTCCGGCGGTCAGCAACGCCGCGGAGTGCGGTCCGGGCACGATGTACGACGCGGCCACCGACATGTGTGTCGTCGCACCGTCGGGCCCACCGCCGGCCGAACCTGCGCAATGGCAGGGGCCACCGCCGCTACCGCCGCTAACACCTCAGCCGCCGTTACCGCCGATCTCGATCTGCCCGCCGATCCCGTTCGTCGCGGTGTGCTTTCCGGTCAACTGAATCGGAATCATGAGCTGCCGCAGTCGGAGTTCGCGGCACCTTTCCGTCACGTTCGGGGCCGCTACGTTCGGGGCCGTTGCGTTCGGGTTGCGCGGTCCGCGGCGACTCAATCCCGAGCGTCGTCTTCGCTGCCCGGACGGTCCTCGCCGATGGGCGGTCGATCGCCGGTGAAACCGCCTCTGTGGGCGCTGCCGGGGCTGCGGTGGTGAGACCGTCGACCGCGTCACGCACCCCCTGGGAGATCGCTTCGGCAAGGTCGGCAACCGCGGTCGTCGGATCGATGCGTGGCAGCAACTGCGCCCTCGTTGGGACACCGGGGCCCACCGTCCGGTCGTAACCCCAGTCGACCATCACGGTCAGAGCCGGTTCGACGAGGTCGAGTAGGGGAGCCGGAACGCCCAGTGCGTACAACGGCAGCAGCAGGGGAAGGTTCGGCGGTTCCAGGGTGACGTAGGTGATGTTGCCGACGGTGGTGTCGGGGAAGGCCCGTTCCCCGTTGATGTCGGCACGGTAGTAGTTGCCGTGCAGCATGGACCCGCCGATCAGCGAGTTCAGCACGCTGAGCAGGTTCAGGGGGTACGTGGGAAAGTCCGACGCGGGGTCGTACTCCCAGCTGATGTCGACGGTCTGGTACGGCGTGTCCAGTGGTGTGGTGCCGTCGAAGTCGATATCGAGGATCGGGATGTGCAGGCCGGCGAACCGCTGCAGGATGCCGCCGTTGGGCCGGTTGGGGCCGCCCAGCAGGGTGAACGACAACTGGCCGCCGGCCGGCACGCCCTGCTGCTGTAGAGCCCGCATGACCCGGACCGCCACATTGGCACTGGAGGAGTAGCCGAAGGCGACCACTCGCTCGTCACTCCCGAGCGTGGGGATGACGGCGGTGATGGCGTCTTCCAGGGCGGACTGACCGAGGCGCTGGGATTCGGCGAACGTCTTCCAGCCGAACACCGGCAGCGATATCTCTGCCGGCCAGTCGACGAGGGTGAAGTCCCACCCCGCGTACGGCGAATTCGGATTGTTCTGGGCGTCGATGTAGCCGGCGCCGCGGACGCCGACCGGGTACAGCGGATTGTTGATGTGCGCGGGGTACCACGGATCCCCGCCGAGTTGGTCCTGCATGCGGGGCGTCAACCCGTTCGGGTTCCGGTTCCCGCCCATCACCAGCAGGGTGTTGGCCGTGAGTCGAAGGTCCGCCAACATGGCCGGTGGGAAGGACAGAGCACAGACCGCGGCGATGGCGGTGAGCGCGATGAGCATCGATCGCAGTGCCCCCGGACGACTGCCGGCCCGCATGCCGTTCACCGATCCCCCTATCCGTCCGCCGCGGGTGGTGCCGTCGAGCGGTGAAATGATCCTAATGCCGGTTTCTCGCAACCGGCTGCCGTTGGCATTTCCCCATGTGAAGGCACCCGATGACGGTCACCGGTCGTGCCAGCGGGAGGCCGGGTTCGCCCCTGTGGTGGGACTTTTGCTGTTCTGGCCTTAGCCTCGATCCGTGGATCGGCTCCGTTGAGGGGGTGCGGGGTGGATTTTTTCTGTGGCGGGGCGTTCGGGCAGCGGGTAGCCGCTGGTCTGTCCAGCTTTTCCTGTGCGCTCCGGTTGGGCCTGTTCGGCGGTTGGTCAGGTAGTGGCGGCTGCGGGTGGGCTGTAGCCGATGGTGTTGCGCCACAGTGCAAGCCAGGT
>JAKOYE010000122.1 GCA_029780675.1 Actinomycetes bacterium | reverse complement strand
CCGCCCTGGGCGTCGAGGTTTACGCCGTCTCGACCGACACCCATCACGTCCACGCCGCCTGGCACAAGTCCTCCGACACCATCGGCAAGATCCGGTACTTCATGGTCGGCGACCCCTCCGGCGAGATCACCCGCAACTTCGACAACATGCGTGAGGGCCAGGGACTGGCCGACCGCGGCACCTTCCTCGTCGATCCCGACGGCGTCATCCAGTACCTGGAGATCACGCCGGAGGGCGTCGGCCGCAACGCCGCCGAACTGCTACGCAAGGTCAAGGCCGCGCAGTACGTCCGCAACCACCCGGGCGAGGTCTGCCCGGCGAAGTGGGAGGAGGGAGAGGAGACCCTGGCCCCCTCGATCGACCTGGTGGGCAAGATCTGACGTGCTCGACGCCGGAACAACCGCCCAGCTGAGGACGCTGCTCGAGAGGGTCACCGCACCGATCGAACTGGTGGCCTCACTCGACGACAGCGCGAAGTCGGCCGAACTCGCCGAACTCCTCGAAGAGACGGCCGCCCTGTCGGACAAGGTGTCCTACCGACGCGCCGACGACGACCCGCGACGGCCGTCCTTCCGGATCCAGCGTGTCGACAGCGATGTCCGGGTTCAGTTCGCCTGCCTCCCGATGGGCCACGAGCTGAGCTCCTACGTGCTGGCCCTGCTACAGGTGGGCGGGCATCCACCCAAGATCTCCGATGAACTGGTCCGGACCATCGCGAGCCTGGCGGGCGAGTACCGCTTCGAGGTCTACCTGTCGCTGTCCTGCCAGAACTGCCCGGACGTGGTGCAGGCGCTCAACACCATGGCCGTCATCAACCCGAGGATCCGGGTGACTGCGATCGACGGCGCCCTGTACCAGAACGAGGTCGACGACCGGCAGGTTCTCGCGGTGCCGACCGTCTACCTCAATGACGAGCCGTTCGGTTCCGGACGAATGGGCATCGAGGAGATCGTCGCCAAACTCGATGCCGGTGCCGGCACCCGCACCGCCGCCCAGATGTCCGAGAAGGACCCGTTCGACGTGCTCGTCGTCGGGGCCGGCCCGGCTGGGGCGACCGCCGCGATCTACGCCGCACGCAAGGAGATTCGCACCGGTGTGGCAGCGGTTCGGTTCGGCGGCCAGGTGATGGACACGATGACCATCGAGAACTTCATCTCGGTGCCGCGCACCGAGGGACCCAAGCTCACCGCCGCACTCGAGCAGCACGTCCGCGACTACGACGCCGACATCATGCTCAACCAGACGGCCAGCCAGCTGCTGCCGGCCGAGCAGCCGGGCGGACTGATCGAGGTGCGGTTCGACGGCGGCGGTTCACTCAAAGCGCGCACCGTCGTGGTCAGCACCGGGGCCCGGTGGCGGAACATGAACGTGCCCGGCGAGCAGGAGTACCGCAACAAGGGCGTCACATTCTGCCCACACTGCGACGGCCCGCTGTTCAAGGGCAAGCGCGTCGCGGTCATCGGCGGCGGCAACTCCGGCGTCGAGGCGGCCATCGATCTCGCCGGCGTCGTCGGACACGTCACCCTGCTGGAGTTCGACTGCCGGCTGCGGGCCGACGAGATCCTGCAGTCGACGCTGAGGCGACTGCCGAACGCCGATGTGGTGCTCAACGCCGCGACGACGGAGGTCGTCGGCGACGGCACGGCAGTCACCGGTCTGCGCTATGACGATCGGGAGACCGGCACGTCGCACGAACTGCCCCTCGAGGGTGTCTTCGTCCAGATCGGTCTGCTGCCGAACACCGAGTGGCTCAAGGGCACGGTCGATCTCAACGAACGGGGCGAGGTCGTGATCGACGCCGCCGGGCGCACCTCGGTCCCCGGGGTGTTCGCGGCAGGCGACTGCACCACCAGCCCGTTCAAGCAGATCGTGATCGCTCTCGGTGCCGGGGCAACCGCGTCGTTAAGCGCATTCGACCACCTGATTCGGGCGCGTTCGACCCTCTGATCCGGATGCGGTTGAACTAGAGTCCATCCGGTCAGAAGGGAGCCTGAGGGTGCGGGCAGTCGAGGCGCCGAGCACCGGGGCATTGCGGGGCTGGCAACGGCGGGCGTTGGTCAAGTACCTGGCCGCCAAGCCGAGGGATTTCCTGGCCGTCGCCACCCCCGGTGCCGGCAAGACCACGTTCGCGCTGCGTATCGTCGCCGAACTGCTTGCCGAGGGCACCGTCGACACCGTGACGATCGTCGTGCCGACCGAGCACCTCAAAGTTCAGTGGGCCGAGGCCGCCTCCCGGGTCGGTATCTCGCTGGACCCCAGGTTCTCCAACTCCAACTCCCAGACCTCCGACGACTATCACGGCGTGGTCGTCACCTACGCCCAGGTGGCCAGCCACCCGACCCGGCACCGGGTGCGCACCGAGAACCGCAAGACCCTGGTCGTCTTCGACGAGATCCACCACGGCGGGGACGCCAAAAGCTGGGGCGATGCCATCCGGGAGGCGTTCGACGACGCGACCCGCCGCCTGGCGCTGACCGGCACCCCGTTTCGCAGCGACGACAGCCCCATCCCGTTTGTCACCTACGAGATGGGACCGGACGGCTTCGCCCGATCGAAGGCCGACCACACCTACGGGTACTCCGACGCCCTGGCCGACGGGGTGGTTCGCCCGGTGCTGTTCATGGCGTACTCCGGTGAGGCCCGGTGGCGCGACAGTGCGGGCGAGGAACATGCGGCCCGCCTCGGTGAGCCGCTGACCGCCGAGCAGACCGCGCGTGCCTGGAAGACGGCACTCAACCCGGCCGGGGAGTGGATGCCCGCGGTGATCGCCGCGGCCGACACGCGACTGCGCGGCCTGCGCGAGCACGTGCCCGACGCCGGCGGCATGATCATCGCCTCCGACCAGACCGCCGCCCGGGCCTATGCCGAGCTGCTGCTCAAGATCACCGGCGAGGCACCCACCGTGGTGCTCTCCGACGACAAGGGCGCCTCGGACCGGATCGCCGAGTTCGCCGCGGGAACCTCCCGGTGGCTGGTGGCCGTACGGATGGTGTCCGAGGGCGTCGACGTGCCGCGACTCGCCGTGGGCGTCTACGCCACCAGCGCCTCCACCCCGCTGTTCTTCGCTCAGGCCATCGGCCGGTTCGTGCGGTCCCGACGTCCGGGTGAGACGGCATGCATCTTCCTGCCCTCGGTGCCCAATCTGCTGTTGCTGGCCAGCGAGATGGAGGCGCAACGCAACCACGTGCTGGGCAAGCCGCACCGGGAGACCCTAGAGGATCCCCTCGAGGGCGAATTGGCCGCGCAGAAGCGCGACGAGCCCGGCGAGGAGAACAAGATCGAATACCTCGGCGCCGACGCCGAATTGGATCAGGTGATCTTCGACGGCGCCTCCTTCGGCACCGCCACCCCGGCCGGCAGCGAGGAGGAGGCCGACTATCTCGGCATCCCCGGCCTGCTGGACCCCGATCAGATGCGCGATCTGCTGCGCCGCCGGCAGGAGGAACAGCTCGCGACCCGCTCCGCCGCCGGGATCGAGCCACCCCGCACCACCCACGGGCAACTGCGCGAACTACGCCGCGAACTCAACGCCCTGGTCGCCGCGACCCACCACCGCACCGGCCGGACACACGGCTGGATTCACAACGAACTGCGCCGGATCTGCGGCGGTCCGCCGGTGGCCGCGGCCAACCGCGAGCAGTTGCAGGCACGGATCGAGGCGGTCCGGACGCTACAGACCTAGGCTTAAACGCCCGACTCCTCCCCGTCGCTACGCTCCGCATCGGTCGTCAGGCCTAAGCCCGATTGCCCGACTCCTCCTCGTCGCTACGCTCCGCATCGGTCGTCAGGCCGAGCACCGCCGGCAGGTCGGCCACCGAGTCCAGGACGTAATCGGGCTGCATCGCGAATTCGTCCGCCGACCAGCGGTCCAGGGTGTCCTGGCGGAACTTGCCGGTCCGCACCAGCACGCCCGTCATCCCGACGACCTGTGCGGCCAGCACGTCGTTGTTGAGGTCGTCACCGACCATGAACATCTCCTCGGGTTCGACGCCGAGTCGGGCGGCGGCGGCCAGGAATCCGGCGGGCGCCGGTTTGCCCACCGCCACGGCCTGCCGACCGGAGGTCTGCTCCATGCCGATCAGGTACATGCCGGTGTCGATGAGCAGGCCGTCGGCGGTCCGCCACGACGTGCTGCGGTGCATGGCCACCACCGGCACGCCGAGAGTCATCCACTCGTAGACACGGCTCAACGTGCGGTGGCAGAACTGCGGGCCGGCGCCGCCGAGCAGGATCACGTCCGGGGTGTCGCCGAGGTCCACCTCGGTGCTGTCGACGACGTCCAGACCGGGCATGTCCTCGGTGATGTCGCCATCGTTGACCAGAAGGCAGTGCGCCCCGGGGTGGTGGCTGCGGACGTACTCCGCGGTCAGCACCGCCGCGGTCACCACCTCGTCGGGACGCACGCCCATGCCCGCGTCGGCGAGCGCCGCCGCGATCTGGCGGCGGGTGCGGGTGGTGGTGTTGGTCAGATACGCGCAGGGGATGCCCCGATCGGACAGCGTCCGCACCGTCTCGGCGGCCCCCGGAATGGGCGCCCAGGAGGTCACCAGGACACCGTCGATGTCGAACAGAACACCTCCGGCGGTCATAACGCAGAACAGTAGGCGCACGTAGTGTTCGAGGCATGACATGGACTGAGAGAGACGTTCCCGATCAGACCGGCCGGCTGGCCATCGTCACGGGGTCCAACACCGGGCTGGGCTTCGACACCGCCCGGGTGCTGGCCGCCCGCGGTGCGCAGGTGGTGCTGGCCTGCCGCGACACGACCAAGGCCGATGCCGCGGCCGCCAGGATCCGGGCGCAGACACCCAACGCGCAGGTGAGCGTCCAGAAGCTGGACCTGGGTTCGCTGGCCTCGGTCCGCGAGGCCGCCGCCGAACTGGCCGCCGCGCACCCCCGCATCGACCTGCTGATCAACAACGCCGGCGTGATGTACCCGCCGAAGTCGACGACGGCCGACGGCTTCGAGTTGCAGTTCGGCACCAACCATCTCGGGCACTTCGCGCTGACCGGTCTGCTGCTGGGCAATCTGTTGCCGGTGGAGGGTTCCCGGGTGGTGGTGGTCGCCAGCATCGCGCACAACATCCGGGCCAAGATCGACTTCGCGGACCTGCAGTGGGAACGCCGCCGCTACGACCGGGTGGCCGCCTACGGGCAGTCCAAGCTGGCCAACCTGATGTTCGCCTACGACCTGCAGCGTCGACTGGCCGCCGCCGCACAGGCACAGGGGACGAAGACCATCGCCGTCGCCGCACACCCCGGTGTCGCCGCCACCGAGCTGACCCGGCATGTGCCCGGCGCCGGCCTGCCCGGTGTGAGCTGGGTGTTCGGTCGGATCCTCAACACCGCCGAGATGGGCGCACTGCCCACGCTGCGGGCCGCCACCGACCCGGCGGTGCGGGGCGGTCAGTACTGGGGTCCGGACGGCTTCCGCGAGATGCGCGGCTACCCGGTCCTGGTGGGGTCGAGCACGCAGTCCACCGACGTCGCCCTCCAGCAGCGGCTCTGGCAGGTCTCCGAGGAACTCACCGGCGTCACCTATCCGGTCTGATGCCCGGTCCGACACCCGGTGTGATGCGAACCGTCGAGGAACACCAGCGCGCCGTCGCCGGGTTGCTCGCGCCGCGAGCGGCCGTCCGGCTGCCGCTGGCTGCGGCCCACGGCCTAGTCCTCGCCGAGGACGTCGTCGCATCGGTGTCCCTGCCGGTCTTCGACAACTCCGCGATGGACGGCTACGCGGTGCGCGCGGCCGATCTGGCCGCCGCCCGGCCGGACGCCCCGGTGCGGCTGCCGGTGGCCGAGGACATCCCGGCCGGACGCACCGACCTGCTGACGCTCGCGCCGGGAACCGCCCACCGCATCATGACCGGGGCGCCGGTCCCGGCCGGTGCGGACGCGATCGTCCCGGTCGAACAGACCGACGCGGGAACCACGGTGGTCACGGTGTTCACCGCGCCCCACGCCGGCCGGCACATCCGACGCGCCGGGGAGGACGTGACCGCCGGCACGGTGGTGCTGCGGGCCGGTGCGGTGCTCTCCCCCGCCGCCCTCGGGCTGGCCTCGGCGCTGGGGATCGACGGGCTGACCGTGCGGCCACGACAACGGGTGCTGGTGGTCTCTACCGGGACCGAACTCGTCGCACCCGGAGCACCGCTGCGGCCCGGGCAGATCTACGAGTCGAACGCGGTGATGCTCGCCGCTGCTGTCCAGGATGCCGGGGCAACCGTGGCCGGGGTGGTGACCTGCGGCGACGACGTCGGGCAATTCCGCGCCATTCTGGAGGCCCACGCCGCAACCGCGGATCTGGTTCTGACCTCCGGCGGGGTCAGCGCCGGGGCATACGAGGTCGTCAAGGATGCCTTCGCTCCGGCATCCGGCGCGGACGGCACCCGGTCCGTGGTCGAGTCCGGGTCCGTGGTCGAGTCCGGGTCCGTCGTCGAGTTCGTGAAGGTCGCCATGCAGCCCGGGATGCCGCAGGGGGCGGGCCGTCTGGCCGACGGCCGCGCGATCGTCACCCTGCCCGGCAACCCGGTCAGCGCGCTGGTGTCCTTCGAGGTGTTCGTGCGGCCGGCGCTGCGGACCGCGATGGGGTTTCCCGACCCGCACCGCCCGCAGCGGCGGGCAGTGCTCGCCGAAACCGTGCAGTCCCCGGCGGGCAAACGGCAGTTCCGCCGCGGCGTCTATCAGCCGGAGTCGGGCACCGTCACCAGCTATGGACCGCCGGCTTCCCACCATCTGCGCTGGCTGGCGTCGGCGAACTGCCTGCTGGAAATCGGCGAGGACGTCACCGCGCTCGCCGCCGGTGAGCAGGTCCTCATCTGGGATCTGCGGGGTCCGACGAATCCGGTGCCGGACCCCCTCACGCCGGACCGGCCCTGACGGCTCGCCCCGGACCGTAGAATCACCGCCGATGGCCAGACGCCCCGATCTCCCCGACCAGTCCGGCCCGCAGCGGCTGGCCGCGCTGGTGCGATCCTCCGTCCCACCCGTGCACCCGGCCGGGTACCCGTTCATCGCCGCCGGACTGGCTCTGGCCGGAGCGGGTCACCGCAACCGCTGGCTGCGCCGGGCGGGTCTCGCCGCGGCCGGCGTCAACGCCGCGTTCTTCCGGCATCCGCCCCGCACCCCGCCGACCCGGCCCGGGCTGGTGGTCGCCCCCGCCGACGGGCTGGCGTGCCTGATCGACACCGCCCCACCCCCTGCCGAACTCGGCCTGGACCCGCAACCGGTACCCCGGATCAGCATCTTCCTGTCCCTGCTGGACGCCCACGTGCAGCGCATGCCGGTCGGCGGCGAGGTTCGCGCGGTGGTGCACCGGCCCGGCAGTTTCCATTCCGCCGACCTGGCGGCCGCCAGCGCGGACAATGAGCGCAACAGTGTGCTCGTTCAGACTCCGGAAGGATTGAACGTGGTGGTCGTTCAGATCGCCGGGCTGTTGGCCCGGCGCATCGTGTGCGATGTGCGCGCGGGCGACGCGGTGGACATCGGCGACACCTACGGCCTGATCCGGTACGGGTCGCGCCTGGACACCTACCTTCCGGTCGGGTCGGAGGTGCTGATCGAACCAGGACAGCGGACACTGGCCGGCGAGACGGTTCTGGCACGGCTGCCGTGATCAAACCCCAGCCCAAGGCCAATGCAGTCCGGATGCTGCCGAGCGCGATGACGGTGCTGGCCATCTGCCTGGGCATGACATCGGTCAAGTTCGCTCTCGAGGGCCGCGCGACCGAGGCCATGGCACTGCTGGCCGCCGCGGCGATCCTCGATGCGCTCGACGGCCGCGTCGCGCGCGTGCTCAACGCCACCTCGCGGATGGGCGAGGAGATCGACTCCCTGGCCGATGCGGTGAACTTCGGCGTGGCACCGGCCTTCATCGTCTACGCGACCCTGCTGTCGCACAACCGGGTCGGCTGGATCGTGGTGCTGCTCTATGCGGTGTGCATCGTGCTGCGACTGGCCCGTTTCAACTCGGTGCTGGGGATGGACCTGCCGGCCTACACCAAGGACTACTTCGTCGGGATGCCGGCGCCGGCGGGAGCCATCGGCGCGATCGGACCACTGGCCGCCAAGATGCAGTGGCCCGGCCCCTGGTGGTCCACGCAGACCGCGGAGATCGTCGTCATCATCTGGATGGTGGCCGTCTCCCTGCTGGTGGTCAGCCGCATCCCGATGCGCAAGATCCACACCTTCACGGTGTCGCAGAACATGATGGCTCCGCTGCTGGCGCTGTTCGCCATCATCGCGGCGGCCGCGTTCGTATTCCCGTACCTGCTGATCCTGGTGCTGATCGCAGCCTATGTGGTGCACATGCCGTTCGCGGTGCGCAGCCAGCGCTGGGCTGCCGCCCACCCGGAGTCCTGGGATGACACCTCCCGGCAGCGCCGGGCGGCGCGCCGGGCCACCCGGCGTTCCCAGCAGCCGCACCGGCGGTCCACCGCACGCCTGGGCCTGCGCAAACCCGGGCGCTGACCACCCAGAAAAGTCGCACACCATACGTCGAGCCCCGGAAGCCCAACAATGTCCAACGGCAGCCTGATACTGACCGCACGGCTCAACACCGCCGCCCTCGATGCGCGCCGCGGTGTGGTCCGGTTACACCCGGAGGCCCTTGCCGCATTGGGTATCCGGGAGTGGGACGCGGTGTCGCTGACCGGCTCGCGGACCACGTCGGCCGTCGCCGGGGTGGCGCCGGCGGGAACCCCCGCGGGAACCGCCCTCCTCGATGACGTCACCCTGTCCAACGCCGCGCTGCGGGAGAACGCCACCGTTCTGGTGGCGCCGGTCACGGTGTACGGCGCACGCTCGGTGACACTGGCCGGTTCGACGCTGGCCACCCGGTCGGTCACCTCGGCAACCCTGCGGCAGGCCCTGCTGGGCAAGGTGCTCACCGTCGGCGACACCGTCTCGCTGCTGCCCCGGGACCTCGGCCCGGGCACCTCCACCTCGGCCGCATCGTCCGCGCTGGCGGCATCGGTCGGCATCACCTGGACCTCGGAACTGCTGACGGTGACCGGCACCGACCCGGCCGGCCCGGTGTCGGTGCAGCCCAACTCCTCGGTCACCTGGAGCGACCCCGCGGCCGGAACCGCATCGTCTCCCGGATCGACCACGGCGGTCAGCCCGCCCACCCAGTGGCCGGCCGAGCCGGCCGTCAGCATCGACGACCTCAAGGGCCAACATACCCAGGCCGGCCGCCTCACCGAGTGGCTCAAGCTGGCCCTCGACGAACCCGCCCTGCTGGAGAAGCTGGGCGCCAAACCCCATCTGGGGGTGCTCGTCACCGGGCCGGCCGGGGTCGGCAAGGCCCGGCTGGTGCTCGCGGTCTGCGCCGGTCGCCGGGTGGTGATACTCGACGGACCCGACACCGGGGCGCTGGCCGCCGACGACCGCCACCGGGCGGTCGCCCGGGCGGTGTCGGAGGTGACCGCCGGCGGCGGAGTGCTGCTGGTGACTGATATCGACGCGCTGCTGCCCGAGCCGCCCGAACCGGTCTCCACCCTGGTTCTCGGCGAACTCCGCAAGGCGGTCGCCGCGCCCGGGGTGGCCCTGGTCGCCACATCGCAGGCACCGGATTCGGTCGACCCCCGCCTGCGGGCGCCGGACCTGTGCGACCGGGAGCTGGGGTTGAGCCTGCCCGACGCCGCCACTCGCCGGGCGCTACTGGAGGTGCTGCTGCGCGACGTCCCGGCCGAGGAGCTCGAACTCGGCGAGATCGCCGACCGGACCCCGGGGTTCGTGCGGGCCGACCTGGCGGCCCTGGTCCGGGAGGCCGCGCTGCGGGCCGCCGCCCGGGCCAGCGAGGACGGCAACCCGCCGGCTCTGACCCAGGCGGACTTCACCGGGGCCCTGACCGTCATCCGCCCGTTGTCGCGGTCGAACACCGAGGAGGTCGCGGTCGGCTCGGTGACGCTTGAGGATGTCGGCGACATGGTGGCGACCAAGCAGGCGCTCACCGAGGCGGTGCTGTGGCCGCTGCAGCACCCGGACACCTTCGCCCGCCTGGGGGTGGAACCGCCGCGCGGCGTGCTGCTGTACGGCCCACCGGGCTGCGGCAAGACCTTCGTGGTGCGCGCGCTGGCGAGTTCCGGGCGGTTGAGCGTGCACGCGGTCAAGGGCGCCGAACTGATGGACAAGTGGGTGGGATCCTCGGAGAAGGCGGTGCGCGAGTTGTTCCGCCGAGCCAGGGATTCCGCACCGTCACTGGTGTTCCTGGACGAGGTTGACGCGCTCGCGCCGCGACGCGGCCAGAGTTTCGACTCCGGGGTGTCCGACCGGGTGGTGGCCGCGCTGCTGACCGAACTGGACGGTATCGAACCGTTGCGTGATGTGGTGGTGCTCGGTGCCACCAACCGGCCGGACCTGATCGACCCGGCCCTGCTGCGCCCCGGCCGACTGGAGCGGCTGGTGTTCGTCGAACCGCCGGACGCCGACGCACGCTTCGAGATTCTCAGGACCGCCGCCAAATCGGTGCCGCTCAGCCCGGAGGTGGACCTCAAGGCGCTCGCCACCGACCTGGACGGCTACAGCGCGGCGGACTGCGTGGCGCTGCTCCGCGAGGCCGCGCTGACCGCGATGCGGCGCTCGATCGACGCCGCCGACGTCACCGCGACCGATGTGGCCCGGGCCCGCGAGACGGTGCGACCGTCACTGGACCCGGTCCAGGTGGAGGAACTGCGGGCGTTCGCCGAGGGTCACTAGGCTACCGACCCCCAGAACGACGTCAGGGTCGTGGTTGGCGTCCCAACCACGACCCTGACGTCGATCTCGCGAGAGACCAGAAAACCCTTACTTCATGTCCCAGGGTTCGCCGTAGGTGGTCACCGAGTCACCGGACTTGGAGATCAACCGGGCGAACGGACGCAGCAGCACCCCACCGGCGGCACCGGTCACCGTGCCGTGCGCGTTGGCCACCGCCACCGACCCGTTCGGGCCCTCCACATCCACCGAGAACGTCGCGACCTCCTGGATACCCGGGCCGTTACCCAGA
>JAKOYE010000256.1 GCA_029780675.1 Actinomycetes bacterium | reverse complement strand
TCCGGGTCAAGTTTCGGCCACGGTTTGGCCCCGTGCCGAACCGCGCCTACGCAACCCTGGCTATGTCTACGTCATCGCCATCAGTCAGCGTAGCGCCGCGTTCTTATCCTCGTGATCAGCAAATACACCGAATAGGCGAGCACCATCCACAGCCGGTGAATAGCCGACTGGCAAACCTACCGTTAGCATCGCCCCCATGTTGGGCGCCGATCTGCCACCCGGGGAGTGGTCCGCGATACTGATCGGCGGCTACTGGCCGGGCCGCGGCGCACTCGAGGTACTCGCCGCCGCCGCCGCGGGACGGCGACTGTCCGAAACTCGGTTCCACGGCTACGCCGACCATCTGCGCTCGATCAGCCAGGCAGAGTTGGGGGGCCAGGAGGGGGTGACCGCGGACGCCGCCCGGTCACTGTTCGCCCGGGGCGAGGATCGCGCGCGGGCGACGGCGGAGCGCAACGCGACCAAGCGACAGTCCTACGAGTCCGCCCAGCACCGGGTGACAGCACTTCGGGACGAACTCACCCAAATCGCCGCCGACGGCAACGCGGCGATCCGCCGGATTCAGGAATCCACCAGTCCGCTCGCAGCGAAGGTCAGCGGCATCCTCGAGATCATCGCGGACACCCACACCCTGGCCCGAACCAAAACCGCCGAGAGCGCGGGCAACCTGCTCGCCGACGTCCAGCACGTGCTCGATGCGCAGGGCGCCGACGTCTCCGCCCGGGCCTTTGCCACCACCCACGGAATCGAGCCGGCACCGCCGCGCCCGCCCGCCCTGGATTCGCTGACGCAGCAGGTCACCGCCCGACTCGAGGCACCCACCACGGCGTCCCCCGGCGGAACCGAATCCGACCCCGGGGCCGGGGCCGGCAACCTGACCCCGGGCGGGCAGGAGTGCGCCGGCAATTCCGGCCTCCCGAGTCGGGAACCGTCCGCCGTCGACGCGGCCGGGTCGATGGCTGCCCGGGTGGCCGGTCCGATGGCCGCACTCACCGCGGGCGCCGGCCTGCTCGCCGCGGCCGGCCTCACCGCCGGCGGCACGCTCGGCGCGTCGGCGACCGGCGATACCGACACCCCGACCGGTCGAACGGCCCCACCCGCCGCGCCGGGTTCGGCGACAACCGCTGTCGGCGCGCCGGCGGCATCCCCGGTGGCGGTGCCCGGATCCGGCACCCGCCCGGTCTCAGCCGGATCCCCGGCCGCCGCCCCGGTACCCGCGGCACCGATGGGCAGCCGTCCGAACGCGATCTCCCCTGTTCGGCCGGGTTCGGCCGGCGGGCCGCATCCGTTGAGTACCGCCGGCACATCGGGTGCGGCGGGACTGATCCGCAAAACCGCATCAGCGGTTCCGGGCGCCGCCGCCGAACGCGCCCTCGCCGGCACTCCGACTCCGGTCCGCACCGGCCGGCTGGCACAGGTACTGACAACGGTGGCCGGTCAGGAGCCGCGGCTGCGCTGGGCGGTCGGCATACGCACCGATGGCGGCGCGGTGCTGGCGACCGATATCGCCGGCGGGTGGATACCGCCGGGGGTCCGGATCCCGGCGGATGTTCACCTGCTGGCCCCGGGACTGCGGACCGGCGAGCCGGCCGATCTCCTCAGCGACTGCGATCCGGTAGTGACGTACTCACCGGGACAACATCTTTCACCCCCACTCTCAGCCCAGTCGGCGACGTTGACCATGTCGGCTACGGCCCGCGACGTGGCACCGGTGCACGACCTCGGTTGGGAACTCGCCCGGGCCACCATGTGGCGGGACGGGCTGCCCCGGCTTGCCCACACGCTGGCCCGGGCGGTGACGGCCGGAACCGGCTGGCTGGAGTCCGAGGCCGACCTGCTGCGCGAGCACGTGGATACCGCTGCCGCCAGGGCCCTGGCCGGGTATCCGGCAGTCGTTCTCTCGAACGAGATCGGGAACTGGCAGTTGCTGGCCACCATCGCCGCGTTGGTGAACGGTGATGCCATGGCCGCGGCCTACCATTTCGCCTGGTTCACGGCGGGAACTCCGGCCTCGGGGAGTACGCGATGAGTCCCGGGCGCCTCGATGCCGATGTCGACGGCTATCGGCTGGCCGGGGCCGCGAACGCCCCGCCGCCGATGGTGTCGTCCGATCCGCTGGCCGGCGGGCTCACCCCGATCGAGCAGTTGGTCCGTGTTCTCGGCCTGGCCGCCAATCTCGGCGACGAACAGGACAACATCGACAGCCTCGCCGACCACACCGAGCGGGACATCCTGACCGGCGAGGCGGCAGCGGCCTTCGAAACCCAGGACGCAGATGCCGCGGCCGAGGTGCGGGGTGTTGCCGCTCAGGATCCGGCGAGCCAGATGGCCCAACAGATCCCGCAGATGGCAGCCGGGATCGCGGGTTCGCTGGCCGGTGCTCTGGGCGGGGCGATGCAGCAGATCGGGCAGATACCGCAGCAGCTGACTCAAGGCGCGAACCAGGCGATGCAGGCCGGGATGGGCATGGTGCAGCAGTCGGGCCTCGGATACCCGGGTCTCGAGGACGCCGACTCCGGCGACTACCTGGACGAGTTGGATCCGCTGACGGACGACCTCACCGCGGAGACCGGCGATCTCGGCGGCGACGGGATCTTCGGCGGCGGCACCCCCTCTGGCGGCGGCACGACACCCGGTGCCGGAGGCTCACTTCTCGGCGCCGGAGGCCCACTTCTCGGCGCCGGGGGCGCGGCCCCCCTTGCTCCGGCGGCACCGCCGTCGGCCGGCACCTTCCTGTCCTCGGCGCGTTCCGCGACCGGGGCACCGCCCGTCTCCGCCGGGCACACCCCGATGGTGGGCGGCGGAATGGCCGGGGTGCCGATGATGCCGCCCGCGGCGATGAACGGCGGCGGCGCTGCCGACAAGGACGGCCCGACGGACACCAAACGTGTCTCGGTGCCTCCGGTGCGTAACGGCGCACCCGTTCAGGGCCGTATCACCACGCCGCCCGCCGAGCCGTCGGCCGTCCGCACCGTTCAGGGGAAGCCGGCCGCCACCCGGCGAATCATCGTCACCCGGGACGGCGATCCGCCACTGGGGATGCCGCAGGGCCCAGATCCGCAGGGCCCGGACCGGGCGGGACGACGGTGACACAGGCCAGAAACCACAGGTAGCCCAGCGCCCACCCGGCCAGCACATCGGACGGATGGTGAACGTTGAGGGCAACCCGGGCAACCCCCACCAGCAGCACCGCACCGGCACCGGCGGCCACCGCCCACATCCGGGCCGGCCGGGGCACCCGCGGTAACAGAATCGCGAGGAACGCCAGGACACCCACCATGATCCCCAGCGCATGCCCGGACGGGAACGACGAGGACGCGGCGGCCGTCAGCGCGGTGTCCGGCCGAGGCCGATCGACCGCCGCCTTGGCGGCCACCGTCACCAGTCCCATCGCCAGCACGGTGAGTGTCAGGAACACCGCGATCCGGGGCTGTCTGTTCAGCAGGGCCACGACGATGCCGATGATCGCGATGATCCGCAGGACAGTCGGGCCGAGCAGCATCGAGACCGCGTTCCAGAACTCGATCCAGGCGGGCCGGTGCGCACCGAAGGCATAGGCCGCCCGGAGAGCGTCGCCGTCGCCGGCGGCGATCCACCCCCAACCGGAGGCCTGACCGAGCCACAGTGCCAGATATCCGGCCGCGGCTACTGCCGCGACGAACCACGTCACACGCGCCGTCACCACCCATCAATACCTACACCACTGCCGGTCCGCGCTGGCCGGCCCTGATTAGTGGGGCTAACATCGGCAGCTGTACAGGTGTCCAGTGTGGACCGCAGCATCGCTGGAAGGCACGTCGCCATGACATCCGATCCGAGCGCCATGACCTCCGATCCGGAGGTGCCGATCGATCCGGAGGTGCCGATCCCGCTGCCCGATATCCCCGGTGCCGACGCCGGCGCCGACGGGCTGCCCGATCGGTCCGATCTGACGGCGTGGCAGCGTGCCGTCGTCGACTCCTCGGCGTTCGCCGACATCGGGCTGCGGACCGCGATCGCGACCGTGGTCGGCGCCGCGGTGTTGCCGACGGTGGCCGGCACCCTGGTCAACCGTGCGGAAGCCCGTCGCGAGCGCGACAACCTGGCCTTCTACGCGGATCTCGCCAAGCACCGGGACGCGTCGCTCTCCTTCCCCGCCCCGGACACCGTTCCGGAGGTCAGATCACGCCTGGCGAACCCGCTGGCCGAGTACATCGCCCACGGGCGGGTGCACAACAACTCGTTCGCGAGCACCTTCGAGCCGATCAACCCCGCGGTTCGGGAGATGTGGCGCGGCTACCGGCGCAACAACATCGCCCGGTTCCAGCACTGGCGGCACGGCGATGAGCCGCGCCCGACGCTGTGCGTCATCCACGGCTTCATGGGGTCGCCGTACCTGGTGAACGGACTGTTCTTCTCCCTGCCGTGGTTCTACAAGTCCGGGTACGACGTGCTGCTCTACACGCTGCCGTTCCACGGCCGGCGCGCCGAGAGGCTTTCCCCGTTCAGCGGATACGGCTTCTTCGCCCAGGGCATGACGGGGTTCGCCGAGGCGATGGGCCAGGCGGTCTATGACTTTCGGACGATCCTGAACTGGTTGCAGTACAACGGCGTGGAGCGGATCGCCCTCACCGGCCTGTCACTGGGCGGCTACACCTCGGCGCTGGTGGCCTCCGCCGACGACCGGCTGGAGGCGGTGATCCCCAACGTCCCCCTGGTCACCCCGGAGTCGGCGTTCGACGACTGGTGGCCGGCCAGCAAGGTGGTCGAACTCGGACGGCTGCTCGGGGGCATCAGCCGCGAGGAGTCCTACTCCGGCTTCGCCTATCACTCACCGCTGAACTACGCCCCGCTGGTCCCGAAGGACCGCCGGTTGATCATCACCGGCCTCGGTGACCGGCTGGCCCCACCGGATCACGCCGAGGCGTTGTGGAAGCACTGGGACCGCTGTGCGCTGCACTGGTTCCCCGGCAACCATGTGCTGCATGTGTCGCAGCCCGAATATCTGCGACGCACCAACCGCTTCCTGCGGCCTTTCATGTTCGGGGATCAGATGTTCGGGGATCAGAGTGCCGCCGAACAGGTTGTCGCGGATCAGATTCACACCGCGCACCGTCCCGCGCGCTAGGCGCTCTCGCCCTTGACGGCTTCCACCAGAGTGATGCTGTCGACCATATTGACCACCTCGGCGTCGCCCTCCGGGGGGCGACGGCCAACGGTTCGAAGGTAATCGGCAAGGGTGGTGGCCGTCGCCGACCATCCGCGATCGCCGAACCACTCGGCGGCCGGAGCGATCTGTTCGTTGTAGACCAGTTGCCACCACTGGGCACGGGCGTCGGTCGACTCCCCCGCCGCGGCGGCTTCGGCAAGCTTGGCCCGAAATGCCTGCGGGTCCATCGGCCGGCCCTCCTCCAGTGCCAGCCGACTGCCCGGACAGGCCAGCGCGTCGATACCGTCGAACAACTGCTGCTGCGCCTTGGCGGGCAGATAGATCAGCAGGCCCTCGGCGATCCAGGCCGACGGCTCGTCGGCGCGGAATCCGTTGTCGCGCAGTGCCGATGGCCAGTCCTCGCGCAGGTCGACGGCGACCTCGCGGCGCTGAGCCTTCGCCGATTCCGCGTTCCCGTCGAGGGTCCGGCGCTTGAAATCCAGCACCTGCGGCCGATCGAGTTCGAAGACCGTGGTGCCGGCCGGCCAATCCAGCCGATAGGCACGCGAGTCCAGACCGGCGGCCAGCAGCACGACCTGATGCACTCCCGCTGCCGCGGCCCGGCGGAAGTAGTCGTCAAAGAACCGGGTGCGGGCGCCCTGATAGGTGACGAAGTGCGTACCGAAATCGCCTGTCCGCAAGGGATGTTCGCCCACGGTTCCGTCGAGGAGTTCGGCCCAGGGCGAGCCGACCGCGCGGCAGAACATCTCCGCGTACTCGTCGACCGCCAGCGGTTCGGGCCGCTGCGCCTCCAGCGCACGGGCGGCGGCGACGAACAAAGCCGTGGAGCCGACACCGGTGGTGATGTCCCAACTGTCGTCGTCGGTGCGCACGCCCAAAACGTTAGACGAGCGGACGACCGGTGCGCATCCGCCAATTGACGTCATGCAGCAGCACGTTGAACGGGAAGTTGCGGACGACAGCGGGCGCGAACGTGTTACCGAGCCGGATCGTCGCGATCAGCCGGTCGAAATCCCGCTGCTTGGACCGGTTCCAGTCCAGCTTCATCTCATCGCGGAACCGTTGCGGCAGAAAGCCGGTGGTGATGAGCAGTGCCACACTGTCGGTGACGTCCTGCAACGGCCACGGCAGCCGGAAGGACCCGATCCGGCCGGCCGCGATCGGGAGGAGGAACTCGCGGATGGTGTCGTCGATGTGGATCTCGTCCAGCGACTTCTGCCAGTAGGCGTCGAACGCCGCGCGGTCGGCGGGCCACATCTCCGGGCGCATCTGGAGCATGGTGCCCAGCGCCATGCTGTCGCGGTAGTGCTGGTCGGCGGTCTCGTCGTCCATTTCGCCGATGAACATCCGGCGGACGTCCACGCCGCCTTTGTAGAGGCAGGCCGCCACCCACAGTTGCAGTTCGGGATCCAGGGCGTTGTACTTCACCGGGCTGTCCTCGGTCGACCGCACCTGCGCGTGAGCCGCGGTCACCGCCTTGCGGTAGGCCTTCTGCTGTTCGGGGGTGCCGCGGGTCGCCACCGCCAGATAGGTGAAGGTCGTCCGCGCCCGTTTGATGGGATGCCGGTCGATGCGGCCGCTCTCCACCCGGCTCTCCTTGACGCCGTACCCCACCCCCGGGCGGCCCAGTTGCATGATCACGTTCGCCGGACCGGCCAGCAGGGCGATGCCGGGGATGCCCTCCTCGAAGCTGCCGGACCCGGTGAGGCGTTGGAGCAGGCTGCGCCCCGCAGGCGGACCGGAGGACACACTGACCGGACGGTCGACCAGGCCGAGAGGTGGGCGGACGGTCTCGCTGATGGTCACGGTGGCCCCTGTCTGCAAAATCTGACAACGATTGTTTCCCGATATTGTGACCGGCGCCGCCACGGTGTCAAGATGACCCGGTGACCCAGGCGCGTCCGTACGCCGGCGTGGAAGCCTCCGATCGGCTCGCCACCCGCCGCGACCGGCTGCTCCGGGCCGGGTTACAACTGCTCGGGGGCACCGTCGACCCGCCCGAACTGACGGTGCGGGGGATCTGCACCGAGGCGGGCCTGGCCACCCGCTACTTCTACGAGAGCTTCGCCGACAAGGACGAGTTCATCGCCGCGGTGTTCGACTGGGTGGTCGGCACGCTGGCCGGCGGCACCCAGGCCGCCGTCAGCGCGGCCCCGGCCGCCGAACAGACCCGCGCGGGAATGGCCACCATCGTGCAGATCATCGACGCCGATCCGAGGATCGGCCGGCTGATGTTCAACTCCCGGCTGTCCAACGCCACCGTCATGCGCAAGCGGGTGGAGTCCAGCGCGCTGTTCGCGATGCTGTCCGGCCAGCACGCGGAGACCGTGCTGCAGCGCCGCGCGAACGAGCGGATCAAGGCCGGGGCACAGTTCGTCGTCGGCGGCGTGGCCCAGACGATCAGCGCCTGGCTGGCCGGGGACGTCCGCCTGGACGCCGACGAACTCGTCGACCAGCTCACCGCCATGATCGACGGGGTGGCCAAGCCGCGCCTCTACGACTGACGGCACCGCTGATCTGTGGCCGGGGCCGCACTACTTCCCCGTGAACGGGCCCGGCGGAAGGGGTGCCGGACAGCCGGTGTGGTCCTGCAACTGCTCGGCGGCGGGCAGCACACCGGCGGCCGGGTCGGCCCGGCTCCGCAGGATGACGAAACCCGGGCTCTGCCCGGTGCCGGCGCCCACCACGGCAAGTGTGGAAAGGCCCGGATCACCTCCATCGGCGAGCGCCGCGACGAACGGGTTCACCGCATCGAGGTCGTCGACCGCGACCGCGTCGTAGCGATACCCGGCCAGCGGTACCGGGAAGGGCGCCCATGTCGTGCCGATGCCGTCGCCGAACTGCGCGATGGCCCCGTGTACGTCGGCTCGCAGGCAGTCGATATGAATGTGGAGTTGATTCTGCGACCGGGCGACGGCGGGGTTGACTGCCAGACTGACCCAGTCGGCGGGCAGGGTGCCGCCGGCGGCGGCCTCGGTGAAGAACCGCGCCCGCCACGCCTCCGCGAAATAGTTCGGCGCGCCGGGTCTCAGCAACGCCGGGTCCTCGACACCGGTCACCCGGGCGGTCGGGATCAGCAGGTACTGCGTGGCGCCGCGGTAGTCCTTGTACACGACGTAGCCGCGGTCCTCACCCTGAGCGAGATCGACGGCCGCGCACGGCGCCGGGTCGAGGCTCTGCCGCTGACCGGGAACACACTGCTCGCTCACGACCCGCCACAGCACGTCGGGATCGGAATCTGCCGACGCGGGTGGCGCCGCGCAACCCGCGATCGCCGCCATCACCACGAATGCCGCGACACGCCCCAGAACGCCCACCCCGCAACGCTATGTCGCAAATATCGTCATCGCCATGCCATCGACGGCGCTGCAGGTTCTGGCGCACTTCCTGCCCGGGGAGTCAGTGCTCGATGCCGTTGGCCGCGAATCGGATTGGCTCGAGGTCCGGTGGTGCCGCGAGGACGACGACGTGACCTTCTACCGCGAGCTGCCATGGGCCGACGTGCTGTGGCATAACCTCCGCCCGCTGACCGCCGATGACCTGCGGCGCGGAACCCGGCTGAGACTGGTGCACAAACTCGGGGCCGGAGTGAACACCATCGACGTGCCGGCCGCCGCCGAACTGGGGATCGCGGTGGCCAATATGCCGGGGGCCAACGCCCCGTCGACCGCGGAGGGCACGGTGTTGCTGATGCTGGCGGCGATGCGGCGCCTGATCCCCATCGACCGCGCCACCCGCGCCGGGCGCGGCTGGCCCACCGACCCGTCCCTCGGTGAAGCGGTCCGCGACATCGGTTCCTGCACCGTCGGCCTGGTCGGCTACGGAAACATCGCCCGACGGGTGGAGGCGATGGTCACCGCCATGGGGGCGACGGTCCTGCACACCAGCACGGCTGACGACGGCTCGCCGCACTGGCGGTCTCTGGCGCGGTTGCTGGGTGAATCCGACATCGTGAGCCTGCATCTCCCGTTGACCCCGCATACCCGGCATCTGATCGACCGCGATGCCCTGGCACTGATGAAGCCCGGGGCGCTGCTGGTCAACACGTCCCGTGGCGGGGTCGTCGAGGAGTCCGCGTTGATCGACGCCCTGCGCACCGGTCACCTGTCCGCCGCCGGTCTGGATGTCTTCGACGCCGAGCCGGTCGATCCCGACAACCCGCTGCTGCGGATGGACAACGTCGTCGTGACACCGCACGTGGTCTGGTTGACCCGGGACACCATGTCCCGCTATCTGGTCGAGGCGATCGACACCTGTCGCCGGCTGCGTGACGGCCAGGACCCACTCAACATCGTCAACCGAGCCGACCTCGTCAGCCCGACCACTCGGGGGCGGCGTGTCAATCCCGGCGAGTGAGCGCCTGATGGATCTGGAGACGCGAACCGTACGCCGGGTGACGGTCCGACTGGTGCCTCTGTTGATGGCGCTGTATTTCGTCAACTACCTGGACCGCACCAACCTCGGCATCGCCAAAGCCGAGGTCAGCGCGGACCTGCAACTGTCGGCGACCATGTTCGGCCTGGCCTCGGGCATCTTCTTCATCGGCTATGTGCTGGTGGAGGTGCCGTCGAATCTCGCCCTGGCCCGCTTCGGCGCACGACGGTGGCTGGCACGTATCGCCGTCTCCTGGGGCATCGTCGCCGTCGCCCTCGGCTTCGCACCCAACGCGACGACCCTGCTGGTGCTGCGGTTCCTCCTCGGGGTGGCCGAAGCCGGGCTGTTTCCCGGCGTGGTCTTCTACCTGAGCCAGTGGTTCCCCGCCGCTCATCGAGCCCGGATGGTGGGCGTGTTCATGCTGGCCATCCCGATCGCATCAGCGCTCGGAACTCCGTTGGCGGCCTGGCTGATCCAGGCCGGCCACGGCGTGGCGTTCGGTTTGGCCGGATGGCGGTTCATGATGATCTGCGTCGGGCTTCCCGCGGTGATCCTCGGAGTGATCTGCTGGTTCTACCTCACCGACCGCCCCCAGGACGCGCATTGGCTGACCGCGGCGCAGCGCCGGTGGCTGGTGGACACCCTCGCCGAGGAACACCGCGCGACCGCTGCCCGGCACCACTACCCACTGCGTCGCACCCTCACCAGTCCGCGGGTCTGGGCGCTGGCCCTGGTGTACTTCGGGATCGTCTACGGCCTCTATGCGTTGGCCTTCTTCCTGCCCTCGATCATCGCGGGGGTCAACCAGACCTTCGGGGTTCGGCTTTCGCTGATCCAGGTCGGGCTGATCACCGCCGTGCCTTACCTTTTCGCCGCGGCGGCGATGTTCTTCTGGTCCCGGCACGCCGACCGGGCCCGGGAGTATGTCTGGCACGTGGCGCTGCCCCTGATCCTCGGCGGCCTCACCATCCCGGTGGCCCTCTATCTGCGCCACCCGGTCGCCGTGATGGTGCCGGTGACGTTCGCCGCGATCGGCATCTACAGCGCGCTCCCGGTGTTCTGGGCGCTGCCCTCGAAGTTCCTCACCGGAGCGGCCGCCGCGGGCGGTATCGGCCTGATCAACTCGCTGGGCAACCTGGGCGGTTTCGCCGCGCCCTACACCACCGGTGCGCTGGCGGATCTCACCGGCAGCAACCGGTCCGGGATGTGGGTCATCGGCGTGGTGATGACTGCCTGCGCGGTGCTGGTGGTGGCCCTGCGCGCCGCCCCGAGTCCCGATCTGCGGGCCGAGTCCGGGGAGTACCCTCGGTCCCAACCCACCGGTTAGTTGCAACGTTTTTAGTTGCTAGTTGCCGCGACGAGAAAGGCACCCGATCCATGCCCATCGCGATCAATCCCGAGCACCAGGACCTCGCCGATTCGGTGCGCGCGCTGGTCAAGCGCGTCGCTCCGGCCGAAGTCCTGCACGCCGCCCTGGAGACCCCGGTCGACAACCCGCCACCGTTCTGGCGGGCGGCCGCGGAGCAGGGTCTGCACGGACTGCACCTGGCCGAATCGGTGGGTGGGCAGGGCTTCGGTCTGCTCGAACTGGCCGTCTCGATCGCGGAGTTCGGCTACGGGGCGGTGCCCGGACCGTACGTCCCGTCGGTGATCGCCTCCGCGCTGATCGCCGCCCACGACCCGGACGCCACAGTGCTGGCCCTGCTGGCCTCCGGTGATGCCATCGCCGCCTTCGCCGGCGAGTCCGACCTGACCGCAACCCGCCACGGCGACACCATGGTGATCCGCGGGGAGGCACGGTCGGTACCCGCTGCCGCGGCCGCTTCGGTCCTGGTTCTGCCCGTCGCCATCGAAAGCGGAGTGGAGTGGGTGGTTCTCGACGCCGCCCAGGTGGAGATCGAACCGCTGAAGTCGGTGGACCAGTCCCGGCCGGTGGCGCATGTCCGGGCCAACGGCGTCGAGGTGCCCGCCGACCGGTTGCTGACCAACGTCTCGCAGACCGCCGGTCGCGCCATCATCACCACCCTGCTGTCCGCCGAGGCCGTCGGCATCGCCCGGTGGGCCACCGACACCGCCTCGGAGTACGCGAAGATCCGCGAGCAGTTCGGCCGGCCGATCGGCCAGTTCCAGGCCATCAAGCACAAGTGCGCGGAGATGATCGCCACCACCGAACGCGCCACCGCCGCGGTGTGGGATGCCGCACGGGCTCTGACCGAGGCCGCCGAAAACGGCTGGGATGCAACGCACCTCGAAGCCGCCGAAGCGTCCGACACCGCAGCATCCGACACCGTGCATTCCCACTACGAGTTCGCCGCCGCGGTGGCCGCCACCCTGGCCCCGACCGCCGCCCAGCGCTGCGTGCAGGACTGCATCCAGGTGCACGGCGGCATCGGCTTCACCTGGGAGCACGACACCAACGTCTACTACCGGCGCACCCTGGGCCTGGTCGCCGCGTTCGGCCGTCGCTCCGAATTCCCGCAGCAAGTGCTCGATACCGCCACCAGCACCGGAATGCGTGCCCTCGATATCGACCTCGACCCCGACACCGAGAAGCTTCGGGCTGAGATCCGCGCGGAAGTCGCGGCGCTGAAGGCGATCCCACGCCCCGAACGGGCGGCCGCCATCGCCGAGGGCGGCTGGGTGCAGCCGCACCTGCCCGCGCCCTGGGGACGCGACGCGAGCCCCGTCGAGCAGATCATCATCAGCCAGGAGTTCACCGCCGGGCGGGTGAAGCGGCCGAACATGGGCATCGCCGCCTGGCTGATCCCGTCCATCGTCGCCTACGGCACCGACGAGCAGAAGCAGCGCTTCCTGCCGCCGACCTTCCGCGGCGAATTGATCTGGTGCCAGCTGTTCTCCGAGCCCGGCGCGGGCTCGGACCTGGCCAGCCTGACCACCAAGGCCACCAAGGTCGACGGCGGCTGGCGGATCACCGGACAGAAGATCTGGACCACCGCGGCCCAGTTCTCCCGCTGGGGAGCTCTGCTGGCGCGGACCGACCCGAGCGCGCCCAAGCACAACGGCATCACCTACTTCCTGCTCGACATGCAGAGCGAGGGTGTGGAGGTCAAGCCGCTGCGCGAGCTCACCGGCAACGCGCTGTTCAACACGGTGTTCATCGACAACGTGTTCGTTCCCGACGAGTTGGTCCTCGGTGAGGTGAACCGGGGCTGGGAGGTCAGCCGAAACACCCTCACCGCCGAGCGGGTCTCGATCGGCAGCGACGAACCGGGCTTCCTGCCCAACCTCGGCCGCTTCGTGGAGTTCGTCGGCGGCGGCGGCTTCGACCAGGCCGGCAACCTGCGGGCCGGCGAACTCATCGCCGAGGGCCACGCGGCCAAGCTGATGAACCTGCGTTCGACACTGCTGACCCTCGCCGGCGGGGATGCCATGCCCTCGGCGGCGATCTCCAAGCTGCTCTCGATGCGCACCGGACAGGGCTACGCCGAGTTCGTGGTCTCCTCGTTCGGGGTCGACGGCGCGATCGGTGACGGCGACACCGTGCAGGGCACGTGGGCGGACTATCTGCTGGCCAGCCGTGCGACGACCATCTACGGCGGTACCTCCGAGGTGCAGCTGAACATCATCGCCGAGCGGCTGCTGGGCCTGCCCCGCGACCCGTAACCACCGCTACTTCACTTCGATCTGGCGCAGTTCCCGCTTGAGGATCTTGCCGGTGGGGTTGCGCGGCAGTTCGGTCAGGAAGATCACCTCGCGCGGGACCTTGTACCGAGCCAGGTGATCGCGGACGTACTCCTTGATGGCCTCCTCGGTGAGCTCCGCACCCTCCTTGGGCACCACGAACGCCCGGAGTCGGGCACCGAAATCCTTGTCCTCGACCCCGACCGCGGTGGCCTCGACGACGTGGGGGTGCCCGCTGATGAGGTCCTCCACCTCGGCGGGGAACACGTTCTCCCCACCGGAGACGATCATCTCGTCATCGCGGCCGCTGACGTAGAGCAGTCCGTCGGCGTCGAAGTAGCCCACGTCACCGGAGGACATCAGGCCGTCGATGACCTCCTTGCCACCGCCGCCGGTGTAGCCCTCGAACGGGAAGAAGTTGCCGACGAAGATCCGGCCGACCTGACCCTGGGGAACTTCCTTGCCGTGGTCGTCGAGGATCTTGACCTTGACACCCTTGATGATCGGCCCGACGGTGGCCGGGTTCTTCTTCAGGTCCTGGGGCCGGGCGATGGAGACGAACGCGATCTCGGTGGATCCGTAGAGGTTGTAGATCACCGGCCCGATGTCCTTCATCGCGCGGGTGGCCAGTTCGGCCCCCAACTGCGACCCGGAGACGAAGATGATCCGCAGCGAGGACAGGTCCGGGCGCTTGTCCATCTTCTCGAGCGCGTCGAGCATCCGGGACAGCATCACCGGCACGACGACGATGGCAGTCACCTTGTGCTTCGGAACGTCCTCCAGCACGGTCTGCGGCCGGAAACGGCGGTGCAGTACCAGCGTCGAACCCAGTGTCATCGCGATGGTGGCGTGCAGATAGCCGAGCGCGTGGAACATCGGCGACGGCAACGAGGTCACCTCGCCGGCCTTGAACGGGACATGGGAGAGCACCCCGCCGATCGGGGCGAGGGTGGGCGGGGCGTGCCGGTTGGCACCCTTGGGCGTTCCGGTGGTTCCGCTGGTCAGGATGATGATCGACGAGCGCTTGGTGGCTTTGGGCGCCGGGGCCTTGCTGCTGCGGGCGATCAGCTCGGCCAGGGTTTCGTCGCTGCTGCCCGAGGGCTCCTCGCCCGAGGCGGAGGCCGAGGAATCGGCAGCGTCGGGGTTGTTGCCCAGCGCGCGCAGCTTGCCCAGCGGGGCCTCGGCGAGCTTGACCGCCTCGGTGTACTCGTCGTCGTAGATGATGACCTTGGCGCCCTCGCGCGCGGCGACGTCACGGATCTGCGGCCCGGAGAACTCCGTGTTGAGCAGGATCGTGCGGGCACCCACCCGGGCGGCGGCGTAGTTGGCGATGAGGAACCAGCGGTGGTTGCGGGCCAGGATCGCCACCCCGTCGCCACCCTTGACGCCCATCCCGAGCAACCCGTTGGCGACCGCGTGACTGGCCTGATCCAGCTCGCGGAACGTCATGGAGCCCTCATCGTCGATCAGCGCGGTGCGATGCGGGGTCCGCCGGGCGTTGAGCGCGGGGATCATCCCGACCTCGCCCCAACGGCGGATGTCGGAGAGCAGTGCGGCGTAATTCTGCGGCGGCTCGATACCGAACGCGCCGGAGGAGATCATCTTCTGCAGGTAGTGCAGTTCGGCCGAACCGCGCTCGGCGATCTGGGAGACGACTGCCAGCGCCTGCGCACGTAGATCCGAGAGATTAGGCATCCCTCAACCCTATGTGACGTGTCTGACCGCCGCGGTCATACCAGCAACCGATGCGCTAAGCCGCCATTCGCGCCGCCACGGCGATGGCGGACCCTATCCTGGGACGGTGGCCTCGATCACCCGGACCAGAACTCTCCCGGCCCCGGCCACAGCGGTGTGGGAGGTGCTCGGCGACTTCGGTGCCATCAGTTCCTGGGCCCCCAACGTCGACCACTCCTGCCTGCTCGAGCACACCGACGACGTGACCGCGGTCGGAACCACCCGGCGGGTTCAGGTCCGCCGCAACACCCTGGTCGAGCGGATCACCGAGAGTTCGCCGCCCAACGTCCTGAGCTACGACATCGAGGGCCTGCCCCGCCGGCTGGGCCGGGTGTCCAACCGGTGGGTGGTCGCCGCCGTCGGCCAGGCGACCCTGGTGACGCTCACCAGCACGGTGCGGATCGCCGACAACCCGGTCGCCTGGGCGGCCGAGCGCGCGGTGTGCCGGGCGATGGCCAAACACTCCGACGCCATGCTCGACGGCCTGGCCCAACGAATGGGGACCGCATATGACTGACCGCCCGGACGTCATCGTCATCATGACCGACGAGGAACGCGCGATCCCTCCGTACGAGGACGACGCGGTGCTGGCCTGGCGGCACCGCACGCTGGCCGGTCGCCGCTGGTTCGACGAGCACGGCGTGAACTTCACCCGGCACTACACCGGTTCGCTGGCCTGCGTTCCCAGCCGGCCGACCATCTTCACCGGCCAGTTCCCCGACCTGCACGGGGTCACCCAGACCGACGGAATCGGCAAGTCCTACAACGACTCCCGGATGCGCTGGCTACGGCCCGGCGAGGTGCCCACCCTGGGCAACTGGTTCCGGGCCGCCGGCTACGACACCCACTACGACGGCAAGTGGCACATCTCCCACGCCGACCTCGAGAATCCCGACACCGGCGAGATCCTGGCCACCAATGACGACGACGGTGTCGTCGACCCCGCCGCGGCGCGGCGCTACCTCGACGCCGATCCACTGGCGCCGTACGGCTTCTCTGGGTGGGTCGGTCCCGAACCCCACGGCGCCGGGCTGGCGAACTGCGGGCTGCGGCGCGACCCGCTCATCGCCGACCGGGTGGTGGCCTGGCTGGACGACCGCTACGCCCGCCGGCGGGCCGGCGACCCCGCAGCCCAGCGGCCCTTCCTGCTGGTCGCCAGCTTCGTCAACCCGCACGACATCGTGCTGTTCCCGGCCTGGGCGATGCGCAGCCCCCTCAAGCCGTCACCGCTGGACCCCCCGCATGTTCCGCCCGCGCCGACCGCCGAGGAGGATCTGCGCGACAAGCCCGCCGCACAGATCGCCTTCCGGGAGACCTACTACTCCGGCTACGGCCCGGGGGCGGCGATCGAACAGGTCTACCGGCGCAACAGCCAGCGCTACCGCGACCTGTACTACCGGTTGCACGCCGAGGTCGACGGCCCGCTGGACCGGGTGCGCCGCGCCGTCACCGGGGGCGGCTCAGGCGGGACAGGTCCCTACAACGCCGTACTGGTCCGCACCGCCGACCACGGCGACCTGCTGGGTGCGCACGGCGGCCTGCACCAGAAGTGGTTCAACCTCTACGACGAGGCCACCCGGGTGCCGTTCGTCATCGCCCGCATCGGTGCCGCGGCAACCGAGCCACGCACCGTTGACGCGCCCACCTCGCACGTCGACCTGGTGCCGACACTGCTCAGCGCGGCCGGGGTCGACGTCGACGCGGTCGCGGCCACACTGCGCGAGACGTTCTCCGAGGTGCATCCGCTGCCGGGCCGCGACCTGATGCCGGTCGTCGACGGCGCGTCCGCCGACGACGGCCGGGTCGTCTACCTGATGACCCGCGACAACGTGCTCGAAGGCGACGCGGGCGTCTCCGGGCTCGGCCGGATGCTGAAGCGGACCGAGAATCCCCCGGCCGGTCTGCGCATCCGCCTTCCCGCGCACACCGCCGCCAACTTCGAGGGCATGGTGCTGCGGGTCGCCGACACCGAGGCACGCGGCGGTGCGGGGCACCTGTGGAAACTGGTGCGCAGCTTCGACGACCCCTCGACCTGGACCGAACCGGGCGTCCGGCACCTGGCGGCGAACGGTCCGGGCGGGGAGGTGTTCCGGAGCAGCCCGCTGGACGACCAGTGGGAGCTGTACGACCTGAGCACCGATCCGGCCGAGTCCCGGAATCGGTGGCGAGATCCGGACCTTCACGACCTGCGCGCACACCTGCGCATGCGGCTCAAGGAGATTCGCGCCGCCTCGATCCCGGAGCGCAACGAGCCGTGGCCCTATGTCGCGCGCCGGTCGAACGGTGACTAACAACACCGGCGGTTAGTGCACGCCGTCCATCAGGGTGGTGATCCGCGGCGCGATCAGCCACACCACCACGCCGACCGCCACCGCGGCGACGCCGATGATGCCGAAGTACGCAACCTCGTTCTCGGCGGAGTAGTAGCCCGCCAGCACACCCGACAGAGCTGTGCCCAGGCCCACCGAGAAGAAGTAGAGCGCCATCATCTGGGCACGGAAGTCGTTGGGCGCCAACTGCGTTGTCACCGACAGGCCGATCGGTGACAGCAACAGCTCCGACACCGCGAAGGCCGCCAGGATCGCCGCCACGGCCAGCACCGGAACCGTCCGACCCTCACCGCCGGCCAGCGGCAGGAACAGCAGGAAGGCCAACCCCATGCCGATCACCCCGTAGGCGAACTTGCGCGGCGTGGTGGGCGCGCGGCGGCCCAGCTTGGTCCACAGCACAGCGAACACCGGGGAGAGCAGGATGATCCACACCGGCTCCATCGACCCGATCCAACTCGACGGCGCGGTCCAGCCGAACACCGTCCAGTTGATCCGCTCATCGGAGTACACCGCGAGCACGGTGAAGATCTGCTGGAACAGCGACCAGAACACGGCATTGGCGATGAACAGCGGGATGAACGCCCGCACCCGGGTGCGTTCGACCTTCGCGACCCGGGGGCTGCTGAGCATCACGGCGAAGTAGCCGACCGAGGCGAGCACGATGATGCCGGTGGTCACCTGGGAGAGGTTGGCCAGCGTGACCAGCCCGGTGGCGAAGCCGACGGCGATGACGACGACCACGGCGGCCGCCACGGCGGCGGAGCGCCACAGCGCGTTGCCCGACAGCGGGTGCGGGACGACGCGGCCGTGCTCGCCGAGGTTGCGGCGGAACACCACGTACTGGGTCAGCCCGAGCGCCATGCCGATCGCGGCAGCGCCGAAGCCGTAGTGGAAGCCGAGGTTGGTCTGGAGCAGACCGGTGATCAGCGGGCCGGCGAAGGCACCCAGGTTGATACCGAGGTAGAACAGGGTGAATCCGCCGTCCCGGCGCGGGTCGCCCTGCTCGTAGAGCGTTCCCAGCAGCGATGAGGCGTTGGCCTTCAGCGCGCCGGCGCCGAGGGCGATCAGCACCAGGCCGATCGCGACCCCGGTCAGGCCGGGCAGGATGGCCAGCGCGATGTGACCGCACATCACCACCACGCCGCCATAGAAGACGGTGCGCTCCATACCGAGCACCCGGTCGGCCATCCAGCCGCCGAGCACGGTCGACAGGTAGACCAACCCGCCGTAGGCGCCGACGATGCCGGTCGCCGTCGCCTTGGGCAGGCCCAGACCGCCGTCCTCCAGCGAGTAGTAGAGGTAGTACCCGAGGATGGTGAGCATCCCGTAGAAAGAGAACCGCTCCCACAGTTCGACTCCGAAGAGGTTCACCAGACCGATCGGATGTCCGAACCGGGTGGGATGGGTCGGGTGCGGTGCGGGAGGCGCGAGATCTGTCACGCGCCCACCATGCCACGCGGACACCGACCTCGGGGATGATCCGGGTCGGCGGGGAGGTTGCGTGGGCGGACCGACGTGCTTGGATTGCACACGTGACGACCGCGATCGCAGCACAGGACGCGCCCACCCCCGGTTTCGCCCGGGTCGGGAGCGCCTATTACCCGGTCCTGGTCGCCGTGTTCACCTCTCTGGTGATCATCTCCAATATCGCCGCCACCAAGGGGGTGGCGTTCGGGCCGATCATCACCGACGGCGGGTTCATCGTCTTCCCACTCACCTACGTCATCGGCGACGTCCTGGCCGAGGTGTACGGGTTCCGGGCGGCCCGGCGCGCGATCCTGACCGGCTTCGTGATGAACGGTGTTGCCGCACTTGCCCTGTGGGCGACGGTGTACCTCCCGGCAGCGGATTTCTATCCGAACCAGGAGCACCTGGCCAATGTGGTGGGTGCCTACACCCAACTCATCGTCGCCGGGATGGCCGGCTTCATCGTCGGCCAGACCATCAACGCCTGGGCGGTGGTGAAGATCAAGGCCCGCACCCGGGAGCGGCATCTGTGGGCCCGCCTGGTCGGTTCCACCTTCGCCGGCCAGTTGGGCGACACCCTGGTGTTCTGTGCCATCGCCGCCCCGGCCATCGGGATCAGCAGTGCGCGGGACTTCGTCGTCTACACCGCGCTGGGCTGGATCTACAAGACCGCCGTCGAGGTCGTCATGCTGCCGGTGACCTATCGGGTGATCGGTTTCGTCAAACGCCGCGAGCCCAGCTACACCGCCCTGGCATGATGCCCGGTCCCGCCGGTGGCGCGGCTGTCCGCGAGTACGGTGACCGGGCGTTGCTCATCGAGTGCGCCGATGCCGCGGAGGTGGTCGCCGTCGATCAAGCCCTGCGGGAGGCGGATCTGCCGGAGGTGTCCGACATCGTTCCCGGAGCACGCACCGTCCTGGTCCGACTGCTTTCCACCGGTCTGCAGACGCCGGTGCGGAACCGACTGGCGGGAATGGGCCCGTCCGCGGGATGGACGGTGCCCGGCGATACCGGCCTCGAGGTGGTGATCGACGTCATCTACGACGGCGCCGATCTCGACGAGGTCGCGGCGATGATCGGCATGACCCCCGATGAGGTCGTCGAGGCCCACACCGGGACGCCCTGGCGTGCCGGATTCGTCGGCTTCGCACCGGGTTTCGCCTACCTCGTCGACGGCGACCCACGATTGCGGGTGCCCCGCCGGGAGACCCCACGGACCCGGGTGCCGCCCGGTTCGGTCGCCCTGGCCGGCGAGTTCAGCGGCGTGTACCCGCGGGAATCGCCCGGCGGCTGGCAGTTGATCGGCCGGACCGACACGGTGCTGTGGGACATCGGCAGGGACGTCCCGGCCCTGCTGCGTCCGGGCATGACGGTGCGTTTCCGGTCCGCCGGCCGATCATGACCGCCCTGGAGGTGCTCTCCCCCGGTCCGCTGGCCACCCTCCAGGACCTGGGTCGGCCCGGTCTGGCCCACCTCGGCGTCACCGAGTCCGGGGCCGCCGACCGGCGATCACACCGCTTGGCCAACCGGCTCGTCGCCAACCCCGACGCGGCGGCCACGATCGAGGTGACCCTGGGCGGTTTCACCGCGCGGGTTCGCGGCGGTGACATCGTCATCGCGGTCACCGGGGCGCCCGCCACACCCACCGCGGACGGGATCGCCCTGGGCCACAACGGCGTCGCACGGGTGCGCGACGGCCAGGTGCTCACGCTGCACACCCCGCACACCGGACTGCGCAGCTACCTGGCGGTCCGCGGCGGGGTCATCGTGCCGACCGTGCTCGGTTCGCGCAGCTACGACACCCTCGCCCGGTTGGGCCCGGCTCCGCTGGCAGCCGGCGACCTGATTCCGGTGGGCCGGCCGCCCGCCACGGTTCCGCACGTCGACGTCGCGCCCGTGGCCCCCGTGCGGGACGGACCGGTGCGGCTTCGCGTCGTTCCCGGACCCCGCGAGGACTGGTTCGCCGACCCGGACGCCCTGGTCCGCACCGAGTGGGTGGCCTCCGACCGCAGTGACCGGGTGGGGGTGCGCCTGATCGGTGAACCGCTGACCCCGCGCCGGCCGGAACGGCAACTGCCCAGCGAGGGCACCGTGCGCGGGGCCATCCAGGTTCCGCCGTCGGGGCTGCCGGTGATTCTCGGCCCGGACCATCCCGTCACCGGCGGCTACCCGGTGATCGGGGTGGTCGTAGACGCCGATACCGACGCACTGGCCCAAATCCGTCCGGGGCAGCCGGTACTGCTGAGCTGGGCCGGTTCGGGTATCGCCGCGCCGGAGCGGGCGGCCTGGTAGGTCTGAGGGAGTGAACACCCACGTGCACACCGCCCGGCTGATCCACACCAGCGACCTGGACGCCGAATCGGTGCACAGCGCCCGTCAGCTGCTGACCCGGGCGTTCAGCGAGAACGAACTTCCGGACGCCGAATCCGGCTTCACCGATGCCGACTGGGACCACACCCTGGGCGGGATGCACGCCCTGATCATGCACCGCGGGACACTGATCGCCCACGGCGCCGTGGTGCAGCGCCGGCTGCTCTACGGCGGTGCGGCGCTGCGCTGTGGGTACATCGAAGGTGTTGCGGTGCATGAGGATTGGCGCGGCCAGGGGCTGGGACATGCGGTGATGGACGCCTTGGAACAGGTAATCCGCGGCGCCTATCAGATCGGCGCCCTGAGCGCCTCGGGCCCGGTTGGTGGCACCGACGGAGCCGGTGAGAAGTTGTACCGCCCGCGGGGTTGGCTGCACTGGCGCGGTCCGACCTCGGTGCTGTCGCCGACCGGTCCGGTGCGCACCCCCGGCGACGACGGGACGGTCTTCGTGCTGCCGGTCGCACTCGAACTCGACCCCGGGGCCGATCTCGCCTGCGACTGGCGCGACGGCGACGTCTGGTAATCCCCACGCACGGGGTGGACCGGCCGACTTGACACCCTCCCCGCCGTTCTGGAACGGTCAGCCTAACCTCAGTTAGGACTACCTAAGGAGCTGCCATGCGGTCGCGTCGGCCCGCATCAACCCGATTTCGCGCCTCGACCGCGGCCATCCTCGCCGTTCTGCTCGCCCTTCCCCTGATCGCCGCCTGCAATCGGGGCGAGGAATCCGAACGGGCTCTGACGATCTACTCCGGGCGGTCCGAGGAACTGGTGGGCCCACTGTTCCGGCAGTTCACCGAGCAGACCGGCATCAAGGTCGAGGCCCGTTACGGGGACAGCGCCGAGTTGGCCGCTCAGATCCTCGAGGAGGGGGCCGGCAGCCCCGCCCAGGTGTTCTTCGCCCAGGACGCCGGCGCCCTCGGCGCGGTCGAGGCGGCCGGACTGTTCGCGACGCTTCCCGAGGGGGCGGCCGCCGCGGTGCCCGCCGACTACCGGGCTCCGGACGGCACCTGGACCGGGGTCACGGGCCGCGCCCGGGTGATCGCCTACGACCCCCAGCAGGTCCCGGCTGCCGAGGTGCCGAAGTCCGTCGCCGATCTGACCGACCCGACGTGGCGCGGACAGGTGGCGATCGCCCCGACGAACGCATCCTTCCAGGCCTTCGTCACCGCCATGCGGGTCGCCGACGGCGACGAGGTGACCCGCCGGTGGCTCGAGGGGATGGTGCGCAATGAGGCCCAGCGGTTCGAGAAGAACGGCCTGATCCTCGACGCGGTCGATACCGGCCAGGTGAAGCTCGGCCTGATCAACCACTACTACTGGTACGAGAAGGCCGCCGAGGTCGGCGCCGCGGGGATGCGCGCCAAGATCGCCTTCACCGCACCGGGCGACCCGGGCAGCCTGGTCAACGTCGCCGGTGTCGGTGTCCTCAAGTCCGCCGGCGAGAGCGCGGAGTCCGCGACCTTCGTCGAGTGGCTGCTGTCCCCGGAGACCCAGCGCTGGTTCGTCACCAACACCTACGAGTACCCGCTGGTTCCGAATGTCCCCGTCGCCGACGGCCTGCCACCCCTGAACTCGCTGCGCGGCCCGGACGTCGCACTGGCCGATCTGGACAGCCTGCCGGCGACCCTGGCGATGCTGGAGGACGTCGGCCTGCTGTGAGGACGCTGATCGCACCCGCGTCCGGCCGACGCGCCGCCGGCGGACCACCCCGGGCGTTGTTCGCCGCTGCCGCGGTCAGCGCCGCGGCGGCGCTCGTCCCGCTGCTGTACCTGGTGGTCCGGGCCGGTGACGCCGGCTGGCGGCGAGCGGCGGACATGCTGCTGCGGCCACGCACCCTGGAGACCGTCGGCACATCGGTCGCGCTGGTGGCGGTGGTGGCGACGGCCTGCCTGCTGATCGGGGTCCCCACCGCGTGGCTCGTCACCCGGACCGACCTGCCCGGCCGGTCGGCCTGGCTGGCGCTGTTGGCCCTGCCTCTGGCGGTGCCCTCCTACGTCGCCGCCTACACGTGGATCGCGCAGTTCCCCGCGATGAGCGGGTTCTGGGCGGCGGCCATGCTGCTCACCCTGGTGTCGTTTCCCTATGTCGCGCTGCCGGTGGCCGCGGCGCTGCGGGCCGCCGACCCGGCCTACGAGGAGGTTGCCCGAGCACTCGGCCGGGGGCCGGTGCGCGCCTTCACCACCGCCACTCTCCCCCAGATCTGGCCCGCCGCGGCCGGCGGTGCCCTGCTGGTGGCGCTGTATGTGCTGTCGGATTTCGGCGCCGTCGCGCTGATGCGGGTCGACGCCTTCACCCGCGTCATCTATGCGTCCTACCGGGCCAGTTTCGACCGGGTCGGGGCCACCGTCCTGGCCCTGGTGCTGGTCGCGCTCGCCGTTGCGCTGCTGGCCGCCGAGCACCGGGTGCGAGGCCAGGCCCGGCGCTGGCGGGCCGGGTCCGGAAGTCCCCGGGCGAATGTCGCGGTGCCGATCGGCGGCGCCGCCCGGACCCTGGCGGTGGGCTGGCTGGGTGTCCTGATCGCGACCGCGGTGGGGGTGCCGCTGGTATCGCTGACCCTGCGGATGGCTGAGGGCACCCGCACCCCGCTGGACATCACGGAACTGGCGTCGGCCGCACTGACCTCGCTCGGTGTCGCCGCGGCCGGCGCCGCCCTGGCCGTGCTGCTGGCCCTGCCGGTCGGGATCCTCGCCGGCCGCTACCGCGGCCCGGCGGTGCGCACGGTGGAGACGCTGGCGTTCACCGGGCACGCACTGCCCGGCGTCGTGGTGGGGCTTTCCCTGGTGTTCCTCACCCTGGCCGTGCTGCCGGCGGCGTACCAGACCATCGCGGTGCTGGCCTTCGCCTACGCGGTGCTCTTCGGGCCCAAGGCCATCGGCGCCATCCGTAGCGCCACCGCCGCCGTCCCGCCGGTGCTTGAGCAGACGGCCCGGACGCTGGGCCGCGGACCGCTGCGCGCCTGGGCCCAGACCACCCTGCCGCTCACCCTGCCCGGGATCGCCGCGGGCGGACTGATCGTCCTGCTGACCGCCATGAAGGAGCTGCCCGCCACCCTCATGCTGCGGCCGACCGGACTGGACACGCTGGCCACCGAACTGTGGAGCCGAACCGAGGTGGCGGCCTACGGTTCCGCGGCCCCGTATGCGATGGCGCTGATGGCGCTCGCTGCCGTACCCGCGTGGTTGCTCAGCCGGTCGGTGACGATCGGGCCCGACCCGGGTACGTCGCCATGACAGCGGTGACCGCGCGCGGGGTGACTGTCGGCTATGGCGCGACGGCGGTGCTCGATCACCTCGACCTCGACGTTCCCTCCGGGGCCATCGCCGCGGTCCTGGGCTCCAGCGGCTCGGGCAAGACGACCCTGCTTCGGGTACTCGCCGGTTTCCTCACCCCGGCCGCCGGGTCGGTGCGCTTCGGCGACCGGGTCGTCGCGTCGGCCGGCCCCGGCCGGCCGCCGGTCTTCGTGCCGCCGGAGCGGCGGCGGGTCGGGATCGTGCCACAGGAGGGTGCGCTGTTTCCGCACCTGGACGTGCGGGCCAACGTCGGTTTCGGCCTTCCCCGCGGGTCGGGCGCCCGGATCGAGGAGATGCTCGACCTGGTCGGCCTGCGCGACTTCGGCCGGGCCCGGCCGCAGGCTCTCTCCGGCGGCCAGCAGCAGCGGGTGGCCCTGGCCCGGGCGCTCGCACCCGCCCCCGACGTGGTCCTCCTCGACGAGCCGTTCAGCTCACTCGACGCCGCACTGCGCGGCCGGCTGCGCGCGGAGGTCCGCGACCTGGTGAAAACGGTGGGCGCGACCGCCATCCTCGTCACCCACGATCAGGACGAGGCGCTGTCGACGGCCGACCTCCTGGCCGTGATGCGGTCCGGACGCATCGTGCAGGCCGGCACCCCGATCGAGGTGTACGAGTCGCCCGCCGACCTGGAGGTCGCGCGGTTCGTCGGCGAGGCGGTGGAACTCCCCGCCGTTCCCGGGCGGGGAGCCGCGCGCTGTGCGCTCGGGGAGGTGCCGGTGCATCCGGGGCACGACCTCGGACCCGAGACACCCGCGGTGCTGGTGCTGAGGCCTGAGCAGCTGGTGCTGGGACCTGAGCAGCCGGCGCTGGAATCGCGCATCGGGGCCGGCCCGGGAACCGGGGTGGTCCGCGAGGTCGCGTACCACGGCCACGACTCGCTCGTGCGGGTGGAACTGCCCGACGGCAGCCGGGTCGCCGCCCGAGTGGCGGGCGGCGCCGAACCGCCGGCACCCGGCCGGACCGTGACGATCACCGTCACCGGCCGGGGACGGATCTTCCCGGCTGTCGCCGCGCCGCGGCGCGAGACCGTCGCGCCGCCGCCGCGCTCTGGCCTACCATCGGGGGCGACGGGTGTGTGATCTTCCACACGCCGACTCCCAGGAGGTCCGATGTCCAGAGCCGCCGAACTCGCCGAACTGCACCATCTCGCGGGCAGCCTGCGCCGGTGCGTGACGTCCCTGCAGCACCGTTACGGCGATGCGCCCGCCATGCGCCGGGTGCTGCTGGATACCGAGCGAATCCTCGGCGACCTGGAACTTCTCGATGCCGACGCCGCCGAACTGGAGCAGATCTCCCACCAGGCCCCGGCCCCCGCGGAGAAGATCCAGGTGCCGGACACCCCCTACGACCGCGAGTTCTGGCGCGACGTCGACGACGAGGGTGTGGGCGGTCGCGGGCGAGACTGACCCGTTTTCAGATTGGGGCGCTGATCTGAGTAATCTGCGAGGCAGTTGAATCGAAGGGGATCACTGCAGATGAGCGCACCCACAGCCGATAGGCGGTCCACCGGCGTTTTCTCGCCCGGACGAGCCAAGATTTCGCAGAAGACCCTGCGGACCGACAACTGGCTCAAGTCGCCGATCCTCACCGACCTCGGGTTCGCGGCGTTCATCATCTATGCGACCGTGCGGGCGTTCCAGCGGGACCACTTCTTCGTGGAGAAGTACCACTACCTGACCCCGTTCTACTCTCCCTGCCTGAGCAAGTCCTGCGGGGAGGCCAGCGATTTCTGGCCGCAGATCCTGCCCAGTTCCGGGCTGCTGTCCTACCTCCCGTACGCGCTGCTGTCGCTGCCGTTCCTGCTGCTCTTCCGGCTGACCTGCTACTACTACCGCGGCGCCTACTACCGCTCGGTGTGGCAGTCCCCGACCGCCTGCGCGGTGGCCGAACCGCACGCGACCTACACCGGCGAGACCCGCTTCCCGCTGATCCTGCAGAACCTGCACCGGTACTTCTTCTACATCGCCGCCATCATCTCGGTGATCAACACCATCGACGCCGTCAAGGCCATGCACTCCCCCTCCGGTTTCGGATTCGGTCTGGGCAACGTCATCCTGTGGACCAACGTCGTCCTGCTGTGGCTCTACACGGTCTCCTGCCACTCCTGCCGGCACGTGATGGGCGGCCGTCTCAAGCACTTCTCCAAGCACCCGGTGCGCTATCGCCTCTGGACGGAGATCAGCAAGCTCAACGTCCACCACAAGAAGTTCGCCTGGATCACCCTGGGCTCGCTGATGCTCACCGACTTCTACATCATGCTGGTGGCCAGTGGCGCCATCTCCGACCTGAGATTTATCGGCTGACCAGCCGTTTCGCCGAAATTTGAAGAGGAAACATGGTTGAAGTAGAGCGGCATTCCTACGACGTCGTCGTGATCGGTGCCGGCGGCTCGGGTCTGCGTGCGGTCATCGAGGCCCGCCAGCGCGGGCTGAAGGTCGCGGTGGTGTGCAAGTCGCTGTTCGGCAAGGCGCACACCGTGATGGCCGAGGGCGGCTGCGCGGCGGCGATGGGCAACGCGAACCCCAAGGACAACTGGAAGGTGCACTTCGCCGACACCATGCGCGGCGGGAAGTTCCTGAACAACTGGCGGATGGCCGAACTGCACGCGCAGGAGGCTCCCGACCGGGTGTGGGAGTTGGAGACCTACGGCGCGCTGTTCGACCGGACCAAGGACGGCCGGATCAGTCAGCGCAACTTCGGTGGCCACACCTACCCGCGCCTGGCGCACGTCGGTGACCGCACCGGCCTGGAGATCATCCGCACCCTGCAGCAGAAGATCGTCTCCCTGCAGCAGGAGGACAAGGCCGAACTGGGCGACTACGAGGCCCGGATCAAGATCTTCCACGAGTGCGCGATCACCGAGCTCATCAAGGATGGTGACCGGATCGCGGGTGCCTTCGGTTACTGGCGCGAGACCGGCAAGTTCATCCTGTTCGAGGCGCCGGCCGTGGTGCTGGCCACCGGCGGTATCGGCAAGTCGTTCAAGGTGTCCTCCAACTCGTGGGAGTACACCGGTGACGGCCACGCCCTGGCGATGCGCGCCGGTGCGGGCCTGATCAACATGGAGTTCATCCAGTTCCACCCGACCGGGATGGTCTGGCCGCTGTCGGTGAAGGGCATCCTGGTCACCGAGGGCGTCCGGGGCGACGGCGGCGTGCTGAAGAACTCCGAGGGCAAGCGCTTCATGTTCGACTACATCCCCTCGGTCTTCAAGGGGCAGTACGCCGAAACCGAAGAAGAAGCCGACCAGTGGCTCGCCGCCCAATCTGGATCAGGCAACGACTCCGCCCGCCGCACCCCTGATCTGCTGCCCCGCGACGAGGTGGCCCGCGCCATCAACTCCGAGGTCAAGGCCGGCCGCGGCACCCCGCACGGTGGGGTCTACCTCGACATCGCCTCCCGGATGACCCCCGAGGAGATCAAGCGCCGGCTGCCGTCGATGTACCACCAGTTCATGGAGCTGGCAGAGGTCGACATCACCAAGGACGAGATGGAGGTCGGACCGACCTGCCACTACGTCATGGGCGGTATCGAGGTCGACCCGGACACCGGTGCGGCTGCCACCCCCGGACTGTTCGCGGCCGGTGAGTGCTCCGGCGGTATGCACGGCTCCAACCGTCTCGGCGGCAACTCGCTGTCGGACCTGCTGGTGTTCGGCCGGCGCGCCGGTCTGGGCGCCGCGGACTACGTCCGGGCGCTGTCCCACCGGCCGACGGTGTCGGAGTCCGCGGTCGAGGAGGCCGCGACGATCGCGCTGACACCGTTCAACGGGCCGCAGGGTCACGCCAAGCCGGAGAACCCCTACACCCTGCACGCCGAACTGCAGCAGACGATGAACGACCTGGTCGGCATCATCCGCACCGGCGAGGAGATGCAGCAGGCCCTGGACCGCATCGAGGAGTTCAAGGTCCGGTTCCGCAACATCGAGTCGGACGGCCGCCGGGAGTTCAACCCGGGCTGGCACCTCGCCATGGACATGCGCAACATGCTGCTGGTCAGCGAGTGCGTGGCACGCTCCGCCCTGGCACGCACCGAGAGCCGCGGCGGTCACACCCGTGACGACTTCCCGCAGATGGACAACCAGTGGCGTCGCTCGCTGGTGGTGTGCCGTTCGGCGGGCAATGACCCGGTGATGCCCGAGGTCACCGTCACCCGCGAGGAGCAGCCGCCGATGCGGGAGGATCTGCTCGAACTGTTCGAGATCGAGGAACTCGGCAAGTACTTCACCGACGAGGAATTGGCGCAGCACCCGGGACGGAGAGGCTAATGAGCTACCAGGCGAACCTACGGGTCTGGCGCGGCGACGACGAGACCGGCGACCTGCACGACTACACCGTCGAGGTCAACGAAGGCGAGGTCGTCCTCGACATCATCCATCGGCTGCAGGCCGAGCAGGCCCCCGACCTCGCGGTGCGGTGGAACTGTAAGGCCGGTAAGTGCGGATCGTGTTCGGCGGAGATCAACGGCCGCCCGCGGCTGATGTGCATGACCCGGATGTCGGTCTTCGACCCTGCCGAAACCGTCACCATCACCCCGCTGCGCACCTTCCCGGTGATCCGGGACCTGGTGACCGACGTGTCGTTCAACTACGAGAAGGCCCGTCAGATCCCGTCCTTCGCCCCGCCGAAGGAACTCCAGCCCGGCGAATACCGGATGGCCCAGGAGGACGTCGAGCGCTCGCAGGAGTTCCGCAAGTGCATCGAGTGCTTCCTCTGCCAGAACGTCTGCCACGTGGTGCGCGACCACGAGGAGAACAAGAAGGCGTTCGCCGGCCCGCGCTTCCTGATGCGCACCGCCGAACTCGACATGCACCCACTGGACACCCTCGACCGCAAGGACATGGCCCAGGAGGAGTTCGGCCTGGGCTACTGCAACATCACCAAGTGCTGCACCGAGGTGTGCCCCGAGCACATCAAGATCACCGACAACGCGCTGATCCCGATGAAGGAGCGCGTCGCGGGCCGTAAATACGACCCGGTGGTCTGGCTGGGCAACAAGCTGTTCCGGCGGAAGTAGAAACAACCGGCGTCGGCCGATACCGAATACCGACTGAGGAGCCACGCAGACGTTTCGCGAGAGACGGTCTGCGTGGCTCCTCTGTCGTTGTGGACGGTAGCCGGGACGTCAGGTCAGGCGGCGGAATCTGCTGCGGTGGAACACCACCGGCGCCACGTCGGGATGCACGGTGAGATCCAGCACCCGCAGGATGACGATGGTGTGGTCGCCGGCCGGCACCAGGTTCTCGACGGCGCTCTCCAGCCAGAGGCAGGTTCCCGTGACGAACAGCGCCCCGGCCGGCGATGTCACCGTGTCCAGTCCGGCGAACCGGTCGCCGTTCTTGGCGGCCAGGGTGCGCACGGCCTCGTGATGGGACTCCCCCAGCACGCTGATCCCCAGCGCGGGAAGCCGGGCCAGCTTCGGCCAGGTCTCCGAACTGTTCTGCACACAGAACGAGATCAGCGGCGGGTCCAGCGAGACCGGCACGAAGGTGCTGACGGCCATCCCCAACCGGGTGCCGTCCACCTCGGCGGCGATCGCGACGACCCCGGAGGGAACGTGGCCGAACGCCTCCCGCAACGCGGCCGGGCTCAGGTCGGGACCAGTCATGGCACCCCTATCTTCACACCCCTCCCGATGCCGCACACCACAGCGTCCGGCCCACCCCGGGTTGAGTAGCCTGACGCCATGCCGAACGTCTCGATTCTGTCCGTGCTGCGCGAACGCGCTGGTCTGACTCCGGATGACC
>JAKOYE010000111.1 GCA_029780675.1 Actinomycetes bacterium | reverse complement strand
GCGGCAGCGTTCCCTGGTCAGCCTGGCCGGGCCGCTGGCCAACCTGATCCTCGCCGTCCTGCTGCTCACCGCCGCCCGGCTGTTCTACGACCCGGACCGCCCAGTGTTCTGGGCCGGTGTGGCGTGCCTGGGCTTCCTGCAGGTCACCGCGCTGGCCCTGAATCTGCTGCCGATCCCCGGGCTGGACGGGTACGGCGCGCTTGAACCCCACCTGAGTCCGGCCACCCAGCGTGCGGTGGAGCCCGCCAAGCAGTTCGGCTTCCTGATCCTGCTGGTGGTGTTGCTGGCCCCGGGCCCCAACGAATGGTTCTTCTCGGCGGTGTTCGCACTGTTCGACCTCTCCGGGGTTCCCCGGCTTCTGGTCGGCGCGGGCCTGGAACTGACCCGGTTCTGGTCGGCCTGGTTGTAGGCCTTCACGCGACAGCACCGTCGTCACGCTGTACTAGATTTCACCCGGTGGGCGCCGGACACAGCCATGGCAGCGCGGATTCACGCGTGAGCCGGATGGTCGCCGCCTCGGCGCTCCTCGGTGTGTTCTTCCTCGTCGAGATCGTCACCGCGCTGGCGATCTCATCGCTGGCATTGCTGGCCGACGCCGGACACATGCTCACCGACCTCGTCGCGCTGTTCATGGGGCTGACCGCGGTTCTGCTGGCCCGTCGCGGATCGACGTCGGCGGCCCGCACCTACGGCTGGCATCGCGCCGAGGTGTTCACCGCGGTGGCCAACGCCGTGCTGTTGCTGGGAGTGGCGGCGTTCATCCTCTACGAGGCGGTCGAACGGCTCGGCGCCACGCCGGAGATTCCCGGCCTGCCGATGATCGCGGTGGCGCTGGCGGGTCTGCTCGCCAACGTCGTCGTCATGCTGCTGCTGCGCTCGCACTCCGAGAGCAGTCTGGCCGTGAAGGGCGCCTACCTGGAGGTGGTGGCCGACGCGGTCAGCAGCGTCGGGGTGCTCATCGCCGGGGTGGTGACCCTGACGACGGGCTGGCCGTACGCCGATACCGTGGTCGCGGTCCTGGTCGCGCTGTGGGTTCTGCCCCGGGCCTTCACGCTGGCCCGGGCGGCGCTGCGCATCCTCTCGGAGTCCTCGCCCAAACACATCGACGTCGACGAGTTACGTGCGGCACTGGCGGCGGTCGACGGTGTCACCGAAGTGCACGACCTGCACGTCTGGACGCTGGTTCCGGGCAAGGACATGGCCACGGCACACCTGATCACCGACGGGCGTTCCGATCGGGTCCTCGACGACGCCCGCGCGGTGCTGTCCGCCCGCGGTGTGGACCACGCCACCGTGCAGGTGGAGCCCCCCGGTTGGGCGGACGAGTGCCGGGCCCACACCAGCCCCTAGCCATCGGAAGCCATCGGACCCGTCCGGGCGTCAGGCCAGACCGAGCTCCGCGCGTGCGGTCGGGTCGCAGTCGTCGAGCAGGTCACAGCAGCGGGCGAACTCGGCGGTTTCGCCGATCAGGTCTGCGGCGCGGGCCAGCGCGGCGACACAGCGCAGGAAGCCGCGGTTGGGCTCGTGGCCGAAGGGCACCGGCCCGAAGCCCTTCCACCCGTGTCGACGCAGCTGATCCAGACCCCGGTGGTAGCCGGTGCGGGCGTAGGCGTAGGCGGTGATCGCCTTGTCGTCGGCCAGCGCGTCCTCTGCGAGCTGAGCCCAGGCCACCGAGGCCGCCGGGTGGGCGGCCGCGACGATGGCCGGGTTCTCACCCGCCGCCAGGGCATCCTCGGCATCGAGGTCACCGGGCAGCAGCACCGGCGGTGGACCCAGCAGATCACCGAATGACGTCATGACGCCAATTGTGCCGTGAGATATCAACCGGTGCCGCCGGGGGCTTCCCGTCGGTCCCAGCCGCTAGGGTCGAGGGGCACCACTACAGGAGGAACGCAGCACGCCATGTCGAACCCGTCCGGGACCGGCCACGATCCACACGAGCCGCAACCCTCCCACACCGAGAACCCCTCGCCCGATCTCTCCGACAACGGCCTCTCCGACAACGGCCTCTCCGACAACGGCCTCTCCGACAGCGACCCGGTGACCGAGGTGATCGACGTCGTCGTGGCCGCGGACCCCGCCGACACGTCAGACACCCCACACTCGGCGGACCCCGCAGACGCCGCCGTCGCCGAGGAGCGCCGCTACACGGCGCCCGGTTTCGACGCCGGCTCCACCCAGATCATCGACCGGGTACCCGACCCGCCGACGGAGTTCATCACCACGCCCACGGAGCTTTCCGAAGCCGCCTACCAGGCCGCCTACACCGGACCGATCGACACCTCCCGCCCGCGCACCGGCCCGCAGGAGATCCTGCCTGCCCGCAAGGCCCGGCCGCGCTGGCTGCGGCCGGTCGCTGTGGTCGCCGCGGTGCTGGTCGGCGCCGCCCTGATCGGGCTGTTCCTGGTGCATCGCAGCAACGCGGCGAAGGCGTCGCGCGAAAACCTGGTCCGCACCACCATCGAGACGTTCGACACCGCGGTCCGCGATGGCGACCTCGCGACGCTGCGCGCCATCACCTGCGGCCAAACCCGGGACAGCTACGTCAACTACGACGATCAGGCGTGGGCGGACACCTACGAGAAGGTGGCGGCGGCCAAGCAGTACCCGGTGGTCGCCAGTATCGACCAGGTCGTGGTCAACGGTGACCATGCCGAAGCCAACGTCACGTCGTACATGGCCTATGACCCGGCGACCACCTCGACCCGCAGCTTCGACCTGCAGTTCCGCGACGACCAGTGGAAGATCTGCCAGGCGTCCTGAATCGCACGCCCGGCAGATCCCACGGTCACGGGCCTAGCCGGAGATGCTCCGGCCGGCGCTCTTGAGGTCGTTGCAGGCCTCGACGACCCGCTCGGCCATTCCGGCTTCGGCCTTCTTGAGGTAGCTGCGCGGGTCGTAGACCTTCTTGTTGCCGACCTCGCCGTCGATCTTGAGCACCCCGTCGTAGTTGGTGAACATATGTCCGGCCAGGGGGCGGGTGAAGGCGTACTGGGTGTCGGTGTCGACGTTCATCTTCACCACGCCGTAGCGCAGGGAGTCCTCGATCTCGGACTTCAGCGATCCCGATCCGCCGTGGAAGACGAAGTCGAACGGCTTGGAGCCTTCGGCGAGGCCGAGCTTGGCCGCCGCCACCCGCTGGCCCTCGGCCAGTACCTCGGGCTTGAGCTTGACGTTGCCCGGCTTGTACACGCCGTGGACGTTCCCGAACGTCGCCGCCAGCAGGTACTTGCCGTTCTCGCCGGCGCCGAGGGCGTCCACCGTCTTCTCGAAGTCCTCAGGGCTGGTGTAGAGCTTCTCGTTGATCTCGGCCTCGACACCGTCCTCCTCACCGCCGACCACGCCGATCTCGACCTCGAGGATGATCTTGGCGGCCACCGCCTGCTTGAGCAGTTCGGCGGCGATCGTCAGGTTCTCGTCGATCGGGACCGCCGAGCCGTCCCACATGTGCGACTGGAACAGCGGATTGAGCCCCCTGCCCACCCGCTCCGCCGAGATGGCCAGCAACGGACGCACATAGGTGTCCAGCTTGTCCTTGGGGCAGTGATCGGTGTGCAGTGCCACGGTGATCGGGTACTTCTGGGCGATCACATGGGCGAACTCGGCCAGCGCCACCGCACCGGTGACCATGTCCTTGACCCCGAGACCGGAGCCGAACTCGGCCCCGCCTGTGGAGAACTGGATGATCCCGTCGCTACCGGCGTCGGCGAAACCCTTGATGGCCGCGTTGATGGTTTCCGAGGAGGTGCAGTTGATGGCCGGGAACGCGAACGAGTGTTCCTTGGCGCGGGCCAACATCTCCGCGTAGACCTCGGGTGTGGCGATGGGCATGGCGGATCCTCTCTGCTGCACTCACGGCTGATCGGGTTGTCTGGGAAGTATGTCAAACGACCCCGGTATCTTGGTGCCCCATGACCACGACCCTGCTCGCCATGCCCGACATCTTGGACCCGATGTACTGGCTCGGCGAGGGCGGACTTTTCGCCTCGGCGGTGCTTCCGGGCATCTTGATCATCGTCTTCATCGAAACCGGCCTGCTGTTTCCGCTGCTCCCGGGCGATTCGCTGCTGTTCACCGGTGGCCTGCTGGCGGCGGCGCCGAATCCACCGGTCAACATCTGGGCACTGGTGTTCACCGTGCCCATCGTGGCGATCCTCGGTGACCAGGTCGCCTACTTCATCGGGCGCCGGATCGGTCCCGCGCTGTTCGACAAGGAGGACTCGCGGTTCTTCAAGAAGAGCTATGTGACCCAGTCGCACGCCTTCTTCGAGAAACACGGCCCCAAGACGATCATCCTGGCTCGATTCGTCCCCATCGTGCGGACGTTCGCGCCGGTGCTGGCCGGGGTGTCCTATATGAGTTATCGGCTTTTTCTGTCGTACAACATCGTCGGCGGCATCCTGTGGGGCGCCGGGGTGACCACGGTGGGGTACTTCCTGGGCAATGTGCCGTTCGTCAAGCACAACCTGGAACTGGTGATCCTGCTGATCGTGTTCCTGTCGATCCTTCCCGGGATCACCGCCGTGGGCCGCAGTCTGCTGGAGCGCCGCCGCGCACGGCCCAAGGGGGACTGAAGTCCGTCAGCGCTCCACGCCGAGTCCGTCAGGGCTCGGATCGGCCTACGGCCAGGACGTCCGGTTTGGTCCGGGGGCTGTATTGGTCGGCAGATTTGCACCCGGAACCTGCGAGTTCTGCAGCGCACCCAGGCACAGCCCCAGTCGGCCGGGCAGACACATGCCACCCGTGCCGTTGACGCCGGTGATCCCCTTGGTCTGCGGCCAGCAGACGCCGGTGACGGGATCGGAGACGGTGCCGCCCGGACAGGGTGCGGCAAGCGCCGGCTGCGCGGTGATCATCGGCGCCGCCATCAGCCCACCGCCCAGGACAGCTGCCGCCAGAAGTCGAGAAGCCGTGGATCGGATTGTCATGTGGTTCTCCGTACTCAAGTCGGTGTGGACGGTCAGGACGGGAGGGCGATCTTGGTCTGCGCCCGGATCACCTTGGCTGCGTCGATGACGACCTGCTCCTGTCCGCCCGGCGCCTCACCGTTCAGTTGGAGGACGAACAGTGCGTCCTTGCCGGGGATGACGATGGTCTCCTGACCGACCGAGCGGGTCTCACCCTCCCACTCGTAGGTGCCGACGTAGTTGACGGAGTCGAACCCGCTCAGCTTGTCCCGCTGCGGGGGGCCCTCCACGGGCTTGAACCCGGGCAGTTCGTTGAGTTGGCCGGGTGCGAGTTGGAGGATCTTCTCCGGGTCGACCGCTCCGGTCAGTTTCGAGGCGATGGCGTACATGAACGGCGGGTTCGCGGGGTCCTGCGCCTTGTCGTAGACGATGGCGCCGTACGCCCAGTCCGGGGTGCGATCACCGGCCGGACTCCAATCGGGCGGCAACGGGAAATCGATCTTCGGCGTCCCCGGGTCGCCGGATTGGAACGGCACCTCCGCGATCTTGTTGTCGAGGATGTACTGGTGCAGGTTGGAACCCTGCGCGGGCTCCTCGAAACCTTCGCCATGCGCACCTTCGTGGGCGGGCGCGGGGGAACCCGTCCACACGCTCGGCGTCGTTCCCGGCGTCGTCGAAGCCTGCTCGTTCGGTGTGCAGCCCGCCAGCACGACGCTCAGCGACAGTGCGGCCGCCGCAGCCGTCGTGGTTTTCATGATCGCCACCGCTGTTCTCCTTCGTTCGCCTGCTCCCGCCAAAACCTAGCAGCTGACATGACCGCGCGCGTGGACTCGTGAGGCGAGCGGGAAATTGGGCGGAGCGGCTCGGAGCCGGTCACCCCGGGCGGACCGAGACCGTGTGCGCCGCCTCCATCAGCATCCAGCCCGAAATCTGCACGGACAGATCGCGTTCGGCGACCTCGGAGGCGTGAACCGCACCGCTGGCGAACCGCGCGGTCCGCCCGCCGGCGGTCGGCAGCTCGGCCGGCCGGTCCCAGAAGGAGCCGAACAGCGGCAGACCGTCGACGCTGCACCGGTTGTCCCACGCCGCCGCCGCCGAGGCGAGCACGATCTCCCGGGCCGCCTCTCGTGCGTCGCGATCCCCGGGCAGTCGATGGGCCGCCAGGGCCAGATAGCGGGCGGTGATCCCGGCGAACAGGCCGCCGTCTCCGCCGCCCCCGCCGCGCAGCACTCCCCCGGGCGCCATGTGTTCGGCGATCGCCGCCACCAGCCGGCCGGCCCGGCGCACGTGCCGGGGCTCGCCGGTGCGCACCGCCAACTCGGTCTCCAGCCCGACCACGACACCCTGGCAGTAGGTGTACTGGGCACGCACCAGGGAACCGTCCCGGATTCCGTCGAACACCAGATGGGTCTCCGGGTCGATCAGGGTGTCGTCGAGCCAGTCGGCCATCGCCTGGGCGCGGGGCAGATGCTCGCCGTAGCGGGCCAGGAAGATCCCGGCCGGGCCGTTGGCCGGCGCGTTGAAGAACCGGTCCTGCTTGCGCCACGGAATCCCGCCGCCCGACTCGGGCATCCAGGATCCGACCAGCTGGCTGCACAGGCTTGCCAAGGCCCGGGGCCTACGAACCCCGGCCAGTCGCGCGGCCCGCTCGAGCGCCAGCGCCAGCCAGGCCATGTCGTCGTAGTAGCTGTTGGTCCAACGGCCCAGGTTTCGGGCGTGGTGACCGCGGACCTGCCGCCGGATGTGAATCAGGCGTTCCGGTCGCGGGTCGCGTAGCTGGGCGTCGATGAGGGTGTCCAGCAGATGCGCCTGCCACCAGTAGTGCCAGGACCCGAAGGCGCGGTCCCGGGCGGTGGGCGGCCAGCCGACCACTCCGAGTTGGGTTCCGGGCAGCTGCCAGAGGCGCCGGAGATGTCGCCGGACGATCGCCGCCTCGGCATCGGCGGCACGCGCACCCCACTGCGGCTCCATGCCGCCCAATCCTGCCCTACCAGGCCTTCGACAGGTCGGCCCATCGGGATATCCAGGCGTGCATGGCGATTCCGGCGGCGACCGCGGCGTTGATGCTCCGGGTCGAGCCGAACTGGGCGATCGACACGGTCAGTTCGGCGCCCTCGCGGGCCGCCTCGGAGATACCCGGCCCCTCCTGACCGAACACCAGCAGGACGTCGCGGGGCAACTCCGTGTGCTCGAGTCGTACCGCCCCGGGCACGTTGTCGACGGCGACCACCGTCAGTCCGGCACCGGCCGCGAAGGTCAGGAGATCGGCGGTGGTGTCGTGGTGGGCCAGTCGCTGGTAGCGGTCGGTCACCATGGCTCCGCGCCGGTTCCAGCGGCGACGGCCCACGATGTGCACGGTGTCGACGGCGAAGGCGTTGGCGGTTCGTACCACCGCGCCGATGTTGGCGTCATTGCCGAAGTTCTCGATCGCGATGTGGAGGGGGTGCCGACGGGTGTCGATATCGGCGACGATGGCGTCCCGGGTCCAGTACCGATAGGCGTCGACGACGTTGCGGCTGTCCCCCGCGGCGAGCAGTTCGGGGTCATAACGCGGGTCCCGCGGCTCGGCGCCGGGATGGGTGTCACACCACGGACCCACGCCCGGGGTCCCGGTGGACCACTCGGTGGGGCCCGGCACTATACCGTCGTCGCCGCCGGTCACACCCATGGCCGCCGCGTCGTGCGACCGGCCGCGGCCCGGGTCCGCCTCACCCGCCGGCGAGACCGAGGTCGGACAGGCCGAGCACGCTGCGGTACGGCAGCCCCGCCGCCTCGATCGCCTCCGCCGCGCCGGTGTCCCGGTCGACCACCGTGACCACCCCGACCACCGTTCCGCCCGCGTCGCGGACCGAGCGCACCGCGGTCAGCGCCGAACCACCGGTGGTACTGGTGTCCTCCACGACGAGGACACGCTTGCCGGCAACGTCGGCGCCTTCGATAAGCCGTTGCATCCCATGGGTTTTCACCGCTTTACGAACGACGAATGCGTCGATCGGACGGCCCGGGGCGTGCATGACCGCGCAGGCCACCGGATCGGCCCCCATGGTCAGTCCGCCCACCGCGGCGTAATCCCAGTCCTCGGTGAGGTGACGCACCAGGCGGCCGATCAGCGGCGCCGCCCGATGATGCAGGGTCGCCCGGCGCAGGTCGACGTAGTAGTCGGCCTCCTTGCCGGAGGACAGCGTCACCCGGCCGAACACCACCGACAGTTCACGGACCAATCCGGCCAGTTCGGCCCGTTCGATTTCAGGTGCGGTCACGGCCCCGTCCCAGTCGTTTGGTGGCCGCGCGGACCAACCCGCGCGGGATGAATCGTCCGGCAGTGGTCAGCACCTTGTACTGAACCCCCGGAATGCTGATCACCCGGCCCTTGGCGATATCGGCCAGGCTCTCGCCGACGACATCGTCCACACTCAGCCACATCGGACCGGGAATGGACGCCATGTCGATACCGGCGCGTTGATGGAACTCGGTGCGCACGAATCCCGGGCACACGGCGTGCACCCCCACCCCGGTGCCGCCCAGTCCGTTGGCCAGGCCCTCGCTGAACGAGATCACCCAGGCCTTGGACGCCGAGTAGGTGGAACCGCGCCCGGACAGCAGACCGGCGACGCTGGCGATGTTGACGACGGTGCCGCGGCCGGCGGCCAGCATCGGTGGCAGGGCGGCGCGGGTGAGGTGCATGACGGCGGTGACGTTGACGTCGAGTTGGCGCTGCAGCACGGCGGGGTCGGTGGACCAGAACTCCCCCGAGGTCCCGAACCCGGCATTGTTGACCAGGACCGTCACCCCGGCGGCCAGTCGCTCCCCGACCGCGTCCCGGCCGGCCTCCTCGGAGAGGTCAGCGGGGAGGACTTCGACGGCGATACCGTGCGCGGCCGTCAGTTCGGCCGACAGGGCCGCAAGCCGGGCCTCGTCCCGGGCCACCAGGACCAGGTCATAGCCGTCCCGGGCGTAACGGCGGGCATACCCGGCGCCCAGGCCAGAGGTGGGTCCGGTGATCAGAGCGACGGGACGCGACACCAGGTCACCCTAACCGTTCGGGCTCGACGGATCGGCCCGGCGGTCAGTGTTGGTAGTTGGGCGCCTGGGCGCCGGTTCTCGGCTGCTGCGGCCGGACCGGTGGCGGGGCATCGGTATGGCCGGTGGGGAGTTCGCTGCGACCGGGCGCCGGCTGCGGACGCCCCTGGGCGGCGAATCGGCGTCCCCCGGACTGCGCGGCCTGGGCGGGGATGGGCGGCAGCACCCGCAGCAGGTCGTTGAACTGCCGCACGGCGCGCAGTCCGTCCTCCCACTGGGCGCGGGTGGCCGAGATCGGGAGGGCCGCCAACGTCCAGTTCTGTTCGTTCCAGAGAATCTCGGCGCATTCCGGCGCGGTGTTCGCGAAGGTCACCATCCGCCGGTCACAGGCCCGCCGCGCGGCGTCGAGGTTGTTCGAGTAGAGCATCCTCGGGCCGAGGGCGCCGAGCAGCCAGACATCGCTCTCGCGCGGTTCCTTCATCCCCTTGAGCCGCAGGTCCATCACCACGTCGGTGCCGACCTTGCGGTGCAGGGCGATGACGGTGGCGACATCCTCCAGGTCGAAGACGTACACGGCCTCGCCGCGTACCTGACCCAGGACGACATTGCGGGCCGTGACGTCGCCGACGGTGGACATCACGCCGCGCTTCCAGCGGTCGATGATCTCCGCCGACTCCTGCTCGTAGTCGAAGCCGTGTGCCCGGGCCCAGGACTTCCGACGACGCCCCAGACCCCGGCGGCGACCGATGTCGACGTACAGCAGAACAGCCGCGCCGGTGAAGCACAGCGCGGACAGAGTGAACCAGAACGGGACCATCGGAGGTAGCGTAGCCGTTTCTGGTCATTCGCCAAGAGGGCCAACGGTCACAACAGGGTCACCATTCGCGTGAATCCCCGCCGAACAGACGCGCACCCGCACCCGGAACTCCGGGTGCGGGTGCGCGTCGGCGGGGGGATTTCAGCCCAACACGAGGCTCTCGCCGTCGACCGATACGTTCACCGGGACGACATCGCCGTCGTGGATCTCCCCGGCCAACAGCAACTTCGCCAGTTGGTCCCCGATGGCCTGCTGCACCAGCCGGCGCAGCGGCCGGGCACCGTACAGGGGGTCGAATCCGCGCTGCGCCAGCCATTCCTTCGCCGGCAGCGACACCTGCAGCTCCAGGCGCCGCTGGGCCAGCCGCCGCTGCAGCTGGGCCAGCTGGATGTCGACGATCTGCACCAACTCGTCCGGTGAGAGCGCGTCGAAGATCAGCACGTCGTCGAGACGGTTGATGAACTCGGGCTTGAACGCCGCCCGCACCGCCGCCATCACCTGTTCCTCGGTGCCACCCGATCCGAGGTTCGAGGTCAGGATGAGGATGGTGTTGCGGAAGTCCACCGTCCGCCCCTGGCCGTCGGTGAGCCGACCTTCGTCGAGCACCTGCAGCAGCACGTCGAAGACGTCCGGGTGCGCCTTCTCGACCTCGTCGAACAACACGACCGTGTAGGGCCGGCGGCGAACCGCCTCGGTCAACTGACCGCCCTGGTCGTAACCGATGTACCCGGGGGGCGCACCGACCAGGCGGGCCACCGAGTGTTTCTCGCCGTACTCGCTCATGTCGATGCGGACCATGGCGCGCTCGTCGTCGAACAGGAAGTCCGCCAACGCCTTGGCCAGCTCGGTCTTGCCGACGCCGGTCGGGCCGAGGAACAGGAACGACCCGGTGGGCCGGTTCGGGTCGGCCACCCCGGCCCGGGTGCGCCGGACCGCGTCGGAGACCGCGGCGACCGCGCGCTTCTGCCCGATCACCCGGCGGCCCAGTTCGTCCTCCATCCGCAGCAGCTTCGCGGTCTCCCCCTCCATCAACCGCCCGGCCGGGATCCCGGTCCAGGACGCCACCACGTCGGCGATGTCGTCGGGCCCGACCTGCTCCTTGAGCATGACGCTCTCGCGGGCCTGAGCCTGCGGCAGCGCGGCGTCGAGCTTCTTCTCCACCTCGGGGATCCGGCCGTACCGCAACTCGGCGGCCTTGGCCAGGTCACCGTCGCGTTCGGCCCGGTCGGCCTCGCCGCGCAGCACCTCGAGTTGCTCCTTCAGCTCCCGCACGATGTCGATGGCGTTCTTCTCGTTCTGCCAGCGGGTGGTGAGCTCGGCCAGCTTCTCCCGCAGGTCGGCAAGTTCCGCGCGAAGCTTCTCCAGCCGGTCCTTGGAGGCGGCGTCCTCCTCCTTGGCCAGCGCCATCTCCTCGATCTCCAGGCGGCGCACCAGACGTTCGACCTCGTCGACCTCGACGGGACGGGAGTCGATCTCCATCCGCAGCCGGGAGGCGGCCTCGTCGACCAGGTCGATGGCCTTGTCCGGCAGGAAACGGCTGGTGATGTAGCGGTCGGACAACGTCGCCGCGGCGACCAGAGCCGAGTCGGTGATCCGCACACCGTGGTGAACCTCGTAGCGGTCCTTCAAGCCACGCAGGATGCCGACGGTGTCGTCCACCGAGGGCTCGCCGACGAACACCTGCTGGAAGCGCCGTTCCAGGGCGGCGTCCTTCTCGATGTACTTGCGGTACTCGTCGAGGGTGGTGGCGCCGACCAGACGCAGCTCCCCACGGGCCAGCATCGGCTTGATCATGTTCCCGGCGTCCATCGCGCCCTCGCCGGTCGCGCCGGCACCGACGATGGTGTGCAACTCGTCGATGAAGGTGATGATCTGCCCGGCGGACTCCTTGATCTCGTCGAGCACGGCCTTGAGGCGTTCCTCGAACTCGCCGCGGTACTTCGCGCCGGCGACCATCGACCCGAGGTCCAGGGAGATGACGGTCTTGTCGCGCAGGCTCTCCGGCACGTCGCCGTCGATGATCCGCTGCGCCAAGCCCTCGACGATGGCGGTCTTGCCGACACCGGGCTCACCGATGAGCACCGGGTTGTTCTTGGTGCGACGGCTCAGCACCTGGATGACGCGACGGATCTCGTTGTCACGCCCCACCACCGGGTCGAGCTTGCCCTCCCGGGCCCGGGCGGTCAGGTCGGTGGAGTACTTCTCCAGCGCCTGATACTTGGCCTCCGGATCGGCGCTGGTCACCCGAGCACTACCGCGGACCTTGACGAAGGCCTCGCGAAGCGCCTGCGGGGACGCGCCGGCACCGGTCAGCAGTGTCGCGACGTCGGAGTCTCCCGTTGCCAAACCGAACAGCAGGTGTTCGGTGGAGACGTACTCGTCGCCCATCTCGACGGCCAGTTGCTGGGCGGTGGTGATCGCGGCCAGCGACTCCCGGGACAGCTGGGGCTGCGAGGTCGCACCACTGCTGGTCGGCAGCCGGTCGACCAGGCGCTGGGCCTCGGTGCGGATCGTCGCCGGATTGACCCCGACCGCCTCGAGCAGTGGGCCGGCGATCCCGTCGGCCTGGGTGAGCAGGGCGATCAGCAGATGGGCCGGCCGGATTTCCGGGTTGCCCGCCGCACTGGCGGCCTGCAGGGCGGCGGTCAACGCCGCCTGGGTCTTCGTGGTCGGGTTGAACGAGTCCACGACACCTCCATTTCTGTCTTGAGAAGCTTTTCGACGAATACAACACCAATGACCTTGAGTCTGTTCCGCTCAAGTTTAGTGAAATGCCCCGGGACGGCGATAGAGCCTTCGGCCACCTGTTCACCGGCCGCACGCCGTGACGGTATTCGAACATATGATCGAGACGTGAGTGACCTCGCGGCGATCGGGTACAACGGTCAGCCGTTGCGCCCGTCTTTCCGCCTGGTGCGCCCGCCGGTGGCAGTGCGGATCGACCTGGCCGCGCTGTTTCCCCGTCAGCCGCACCGCACCGGCCGGTTCCACCCCGGGGGTCTGCAGATGCACGCGGTCGTCCCCGGCACGCTCAGTTGCTGGGGGCTGTGCGAACAGGGCGAGTGGTGGGGCCTGGTCACCTACGGCATCCGGTACGGCAGCGCGTGCCGGCCGGTCACGCACTGGGTCCCGGCCTGGACGCTCAGGCCCGATGAACGACAGTGCTCCGATAGCGCACAGCGGCCCGCTACATTGCCGGGATGAGCATGCAGGGCGGCGGCGAGGCCGCCGAGATCGTCGAACTCATCCCCTTGGCCCTCGTCATCGCCCTGTCACCGCTCTCCGTGATCCCGGGCATCCTGATGCTGCACACCCCGCGGCCCCGGCCGACCGGCCTGGCGTTCCTGGGCGGCTGGACCCTGGGCATCGCCGCCGTTACCGCAGCCTTCGTGGTGGCCTCCGATCTGGCCGGCGGTCTGGACAAGGCACCGCCGGGGGCGGCCTACGTTCGCATCGCGATCGGTGTCCTGCTCATCGCGTTCGGCCTGTACCGCTGGTTCACCCGCAACCGGTCCGAGCACACCCCGAAGTGGATGACCTCGATGACCTCGATCGGGCCGAGCCGGGCGTTCGTGACCGCCCTGGTGCTGACCGTCGCCAACATCAAGGCGCTGCTGATCTGCGCGGCGGCGGGCGCAGCGATCGGCACCGCGGCCCTGGGCAGAACCGGTTCGTGGATCGCGGCACTGGTTTTCACCGCGATCGCGGTGTCCTCGGTGGCGATCCCCATCCTCGGGTATCTGATCGTCGGCGAGCGCCTGGACCCACCGCTGAACCGGCTGCGCGTGTGGATGGAGACCAACCACGGCGGGTTGGTCGCCGCGATCCTGCTCGTGATCGGTGTCGCTCTGCTCTACAAGGGGATTCACGCACTCTGAGGCCCACCTCGGACCGGGCCTAGAATCGGCGACCGTGGGCCTCGACGACCGCGAAGCGATGGCCGTGCTGGCGTCGGCGTTCGATGACGAGACCCGCGCGCGGACGCTGATCCGGCGGTTCTATGACACCTGGTTCGCCATCGACGATTCGGTGCGGGAACTGTTTCCCCCCGATCTGGACCACCAGCGTGCGACCTTCGGCCTGGCACTGCGCTGGGTGCTCGGCGAACTGGCGGCCCAAAGAGCCGAGGAACCGGTGGCCTTCCTCGCGCAGTTGGGCCGCGATCACCGCAAGTACGGCGTGACCCGCGGGCACCATCGCAGTCTCGGCCGGGCACTGCGCTACGCCATGCGTACCGAACTCGGCGACCGCTGGAGTCCCCGGGTCGACGAGGCCGCGACGGCAGCGCTGGCCCTCATCAGCGCCGTGATGGCCGGTGCCGCGGAGGCCGATGACAGCCCGCCCTGGCTGGCCGGCACCGTGCTGGAACATCACCGGGTCTCCCGGGACATCGCGGTCGTCCGACTCCGCCTGGACCAACCGCTGGCCTACCACGCCGGCCAGTACGTCAGCGTCGAGATCCCGCAGTGCCCACGGCGCTGGCGCTACCTGTCCCCCGCCATGCCACCGGACCCCGGGGGACACATCGAGTTCCACATCCGGTCCGTACCGGGCGGTCTCGTCAGCCCGGCGGTGGTCACCGAGACCCGGCCCGGCGACCGCTGGCGGGTGTCCGCCCCGCACGGCGGACTGCACATCGACCGGCAGGGCGGTGACGTGCTGATGGTGGCCGGCAGCACCGGCCTGGCGCCACTGCGGGCGTTGATCATGGACCTCGCCCGCTTCGCCGACAACCCGCGGGTGCACCTGTTCTTCGGCGCGCGCTACCCCTGCGAGTTGTACGACCTGCCGACCCTGTGGGAGCTGTCCGGTTCCAACCCGTGGTTGTCGGTGTCCCCCGTCTCGGAGTTCCCGGGCGACCCGCCGTGGGCGGCCGACTACCCCGATGTGCAACCGCCGCGCGGGCTTCATGTCCGCCAGACCGGCCGACTGCCGGAGGTGGTCGGCAGCTACGGCGGCTGGGGCGATCGGCAGATCCTGCTCTGCGGGCGGCCCGCGATGGTGCGGGCCACCCGGGCCATGCTGGTGTCCAGTGGCGCGCCGGCGGAACGCATCCAGCACGACCCGCTGGCCGCCTGAGCGATCGGGAAACGCCGTGCGAGGGGACTTTCGTCCCTTCCCCGTCAGTATGTGGTGCGATAAAGATCACAAGAGGGTTAAGCAGTGAGGGGGCCTCATGGCGGGCGCCACGGCGGCTAGCGACATCAGCAACGACACCGGTGACGACATCGACGTCATCGCATGGCGGTTTCTGGGCTCCCGCTACACCCGGCGCGACTACTGGGACTGGCCCCTGGAACGGCGCGTCGACGCCTACCTGCGGTACATCAAACATTCCGAACTGCTCCGGAACGGGGCCGCCTACATCACCCTGATCGACCGCGTGATGGACAACATCGCCCGAGCACGCCGGGATGGACTACTCGACGAGGACGCCGAAGGACGCGATGAGTGACAGCCGCAATGGGTGACGCCGTCATCCGCAAGGAACCCGCAGACCTGAGGGTGACGCCGAACTTCACCGATTACGACACCACCCGCGCATCGTTCGACTGGGCCGATGTGCCCGATGTGTGTGCGGGAATGGGATCGGGTCTGTGCAACATCGCCTACGCGGCGGTGGACCGGCACGCCGAGGGTCCGGCCGCCGGGAAGACCGCGCTGCGGTTCATCACCGACGCACCCGGAACTGGCTCTCTGGCCACCCATGACGTCTCCTACGCGGAACTGGGCCGGCTCACCCGGACGTTCACCAACGTGCTGCGGGGCCTGGGGATCGGCAAGGGCGACAAGGTCTTCGTCATCATGGGCCGGGTTCCCGAGCTGTACATCAGCATGCTGGGAGCGCTGCGCAACGGCAGCGTGGTCTCACCCCTGTTCTCCGCGTTCGGGCCCGAACCGATCGCCACCCGGGTGAACATCGGTGCCGCCGACGTGCTGGTCACCACCGCCGCCATCTACAAACGCAAGATCGCCAAGATCCGCAACGCATTGCCCTCGGTCAAGCACGTCATCGTCGTCGGCGACGAGATCGACGGCACGCACAACTTCGCCGCCCTGATGGACGCGGCATCCGACGTCGCACCGATCGAACCGACCACCGCCGACGATCCCTCGCTGCTGCACTTCACCAGCGGCACCACCGGCACCCCCAAGGGCGCCCAGCACGTGCATGCCGCGGTCGCCATGCACTACGTCACCGGACTCTTCGCCCTCGATCTGCACCCCGACGACATCTATTGGTGCACAGCCGATCCCGGCTGGGTGACCGGCACGGCCTACGGGATCATCGCGCCATTGCTGCACGGCGTGACGTCGATCATCGACGAGGCGGAGTTCGACGCCGAACACTGGTACCGGATCCTGCAGGACGAAGCCGTCACCGTCTGGTACACCGCACCGACGGCGATCCGGATGCTGATCAAGGCCGGCCCGGAACTGGCGGGCACATACCGCTTCCCGCACCTGCGCTTCATCGCCAGTGTCGGGGAGCCGCTCAACGCCGAGGCGGTGTGGTGGGGAAAGCGTGTGCTGGGCCTGCCGATTCACGACAACTGGTGGCAGACCGAGACCGGCGGGATCATGGTGGCCAACACCCCGGCCTTCGACATCAAACCGGGGTCGATGGGCCGGCCACTGCCCGGTGTCGACGTCGTCGTCGTCGACCACGATGAGGACACCGGCGAGGTCAGCATCATCGACAAGCCGGACGTCGAGGGGGAACTCGCCCTGCGGGTGGGCTGGCCGTCGATGTTCCGCGGCTACCTCGATCAGGATGAGCGCTACCGCAAGTGTTTCCACCCGGATTCTGGCGGTGATCTCTACCTGTCGGGCGACCTGGTCAAACGGGATTCCGACGGCTACCTGTGGTTCGTCGGCCGCGCCGACGACGTCATCAAGGCCTCCGGGCACCTGATCGGACCGTTCGAGGTGGAGAATGTGCTGACCGACCACCCGGCGGTGGCCGAAGCCGCGGTGATCGGCAAGCCGGACCCCACCTACGGCGCGGTGGTGAAGGCCTTCGTCACACTCAAGACCGGCTACACCGGCGACGACGCACTGCGCCGTGACCTGATGGGACACGCCCGCAAGCGACTCGGTGCGGCGGTGGCCCCCAAGGAGATCGACTTCGTCGACTCCCTGCCGCACACCCGCAGCGGCAAGATCATGCGCCGCCTGCTCAAGGCCCGCGAACTCGGCCTGGCCGAGGGTGACACGTCCACGCTGGAAGCCCCCGCCCCGCAGGCGAAGTCATGACCGACGGCGCACTGGCAGGTGAGCTCCTCACCGACATGATCCGGATCCGGCGCATGGAGGAGAAGTGCGCCGAGATGTACAGCGCGGGGAAGATCCGCGGGTTCCTGCACCTCTACGTCGGCGAAGAAGCGGTGGCGGCGGGGTCCTTGAGAGTGCTCGGCCCCGAAGACGCGGTGCTGGCCACCTACCGGGAGCACGCCCACGCGCTGATGCGAGGCGTCCCGATGACCACGATCATGGCCGAGATGTTCGGCAAGCAGGAGGGCTGCAGCGGAGGCCGTGGCGGGTCGATGCATCTCTTCGACGCGCAGCGACGGTTCTACGGCGGCAATGCGATTGTCGCCGGGGGGATTCCGACTGCGGCCGGTCTGGCGTTCGCGGACGCTCAACTGAACCGAAACCGGATCTCCGCCTGCTATTTCGGTGAGGGCGCCACCGCTGAGGGAGCTTTCCACGAGACCATGAACATGGCCGAACTGTGGCAACTGCCCGTGCTGTTCTGTTGCGAGAACAACCGCTACGCCATGGGCACGACGATCGACCACGAACTGTCCCAACCGGATCTCGTCGCCAAGGCGCGGGCTTACCGGGTTCCCGCCGCATCGGCCGACGGGATGGACGTCATGGCCTGCCACGACGTCATGGCCCGGGCAGTGGAGCACATCCGGACCAAGGGTGGCCCGTTCTTCATCGAGTTCCAGACCTACCGCTTCCGGCCGCACTCGATGTTCGACCCGGAGTTGTACCGGGACAAGGACGAAGTCGCCAAGTGGCGTGAGCACGACCCGATTCGGGTGTTCACCGAGAAGTGCATCAGCGACGGTGTCGTGACGGCCGAGGACGTCGCGGCCATGGAACGGGCCGCGGCCGCCGAGGTGGACGAGGCGGTCGCCTTCGCCGAGGCCGGGACGTTCGAGAGCCTGGAGACGCTCACGGCGAATGTGATGGCGCCGGAGTCGGTGTCGTGAAAACCACCTATCGCAACGCCGTGCACGACGCGATCGCCGACGCCATGCGCGCTGACCCGACCGTGGTGCTGATGGGCGAGGACGTCGCCGCCTACGGCGGCACGTACGCCGCGTCGAAAGGTCTGCTGGAGGAGTTCGGCCCTAAGCGCATCCTCGACACCCCGCTGTCGGAACTGGGTTTCGTCGGCATCGGTGTGGGTGCGGCGATGAACGGCCTGCGCCCCATCGTCGAGGTGATGACGGTCAACTTCAGCCTGCTGGCCCTGGACCAGATCGTCAATACCGCTGCGCCGCTCAGGCATATGTCCGGCGGCCAGTTCTCCGTACCGTTGGTGATCCGGATGGCCACCGGGGCGGGCAGGCAACTCGCCGCCCAGCACTCGCACAGCCTGGAGAACTGGTACGCCCACATCCCCGGCATCACGGTGCTGGCGCCGGCGACCGTCGCGGACGCCTACGGGATGCTGACCACCGCACTGCGTGAACCGGACCCGGTGGTGATCTTCGAGCATGTCGGCCTCTACAACACCTCCGCCGAGGTCGACACTTTGGCGCCCACCGATATCCGTCGGGCGGCGTTGCGCCGCAACGGATCCGATGCCACGATCATCGCCTACGGCGGGTGCGTGCCCAAGGCACTGGACGCCGCCGGGCAACTGGCCGCGGCCGGTATCGAGTGCGATGTGATCGACCTCAGGGTGCTGCGCCCCCTCGATGACGCCACCATCATGGAATCGGTGGCCAGGACGCACCGGGTCGTCGTCGTCGACGAAGCCTGGCACACCGGCAGCCTCGCCGGGGAGATCAGCGCCCGCATCGTCGAGCAGGCCTTCTACGAACTCGACGCGCCGATCGGCCGGGTGTGTACCGTCGAAGTCCCCATCCCGTACGCCAAACATCTCGAAGACGCCGCCCTGCCGCAGGCCGACAAGATCGTCGCCGCCGTGCGAGCGCTGTTCGGCGATCGAACCGGAACGGCGAGACGGTGATCGAATTCACCATGCCCGCACTGGGCGCCGACATGGATGAGGGCACGCTCAACGAGTGGCTGGTGAAGCCCGGCGACACCGTGTCCCGTGGGCAGATCGTCGCCGTCGTCGAAACCACCAAGGCCGCCGTCGAAATCGAGTGCTGGCATGACGGGATCGTCGACAGGTTGCTGATTCCGGTCGGGGAGACCGTCGCCGTCGGGACCCCGCTCGCCATACTTCTCGAACCCGGGGAACTCCCCGGGAAAGAACCCTCCACTCCCTCGGCACCGTCGGCCGCCTCGGCTCCGGCCGCCGGACCCGCGGGGGCACCCGCGTCCGCCGGGACTCCGACACCGCACGCGTCGACTCCCGCCCCGCCGATCGGACATCGACTCTGGGTCTCCCCGGTGGCACGCCGGACCGCCGCGGCACTGGGGGTGGATCTGACCACGCTCACCGGGACCGGCCCGCAGGGTGCGATCACCCTGCACGACGTCGAGCATGCCGCCGCCCGGAAGTCGGCGGAGGCTCAGCACGAGGCGCCCAGGCCGCCGGCCCGTCCCATCACATCGGAACCGGGCGCCCCGCCCAAGTCGGCCGCCGTGAAGGCCCGCGAGCGCGGTGCGGCGATGCGCGCCTCGATCGCCGCCGCGATGGCCCGGTCCAAACGGGAGATCCCGCACTACTACCTCGCCGACGAGATCATCCTCGACCCGGCAACGGCATGGTTGACCGAGCAGAACGCCGGCCGGCCCATCACCGAACGACTCCTGCTCGCGGTGCTGCAACTCAAGGCCGTCGCCCTCGCCACCACCCGGTTCGGCGAGTTCAACGGATTCTGGCGGGACGACCACTTCGAGCCGGCTGCGGGATGCCATGTGGGCGTGGCGATTTCACTGCGCGGCGGCGGTCTGGTAGCACCGGCCATCCACGACGTGTCCGAGAAACCGCTGCCCGAGCTGATGGCGGATCTGACCGATCTGGTGGCCCGGGCCCGGGCGGGCTCGCTGCGGAGTTCGGAGATGTCCGACCCGACGATCACGGTGACCAACCTGGGAGAGAAAGGGGTCGACTCCGTGTTCGGGGTCATCTACCCCCAGCAGGTGGCCATCGTCGGCTTCGGCCGGCCGGCCCAGCGCGTCGTCGTCGTCGACGGCGGAATCCGGGTCGCCACCACCGTGCACGCCAGCCTGGCCGCCGACCACCGCGCCAGTGACGGCGCCCGGGGCGCGCTGTTCCTCGCCGAGATCAACCGGCTGCTCCAGCAGCCCCAGGACCTCTGAAGACCGCAAGCACTGTGAACAACACAAGCACCGTGAATAAGGAGAGACATGAGCTCTGAGACCCGGGCCGGGGTGGTCGCCGAACTCCTGGACATCGCGCCGGAGATCGACGAGGCGGACCTGAGCGATACCGAATTGCTGCGCGATCAAGTGGATCTCGACTCGATGGACTGGCTGAATTTCCTGGTCCGGTTGCACAAGCGGTTCGAGGTCGACATCCCGGAATCGCAGTACGCATCGCTGCGCACGATCAACGACCTCACGGCGTATATCGACCAGCACCGGTGACGGTGGACGCTTGGTCAACCCGCGGCCGTTCGTGGCACAATCCGACGATGGCCCAGTTGCCCTCCATCGTGCTGAAAGACCCCTCGTCAGCCCTCACCGCCACCTTCGTCCCGTCGGCGGGCATGGTGTGCACCTCACTCTCGGACGGCGGCGTCGAACTGCTCGGTCAGCGCCGTGGCCTGAAGGCCTATCTCACCACCGGTAAGACCATGGGCATCCCGATCCTCTACCCGTTCGCCAACCGGCTCAGCGCGAACGGCTACGGAGTCGACGGCGGCGCGGTGACGCTGACCCCCGGTGTCGGTGGCGTGCGCTCCGACGAACACGGCCTGGTCATCCACGGCGTGCTGGCGGCCTACCCCGGCTGGCTGGTCAAACAACCCGCCGATAACCGCGTCACCGCCGATTTGGACTACGGCGGCCAGCCCCGGCTGTTGACCAGCTTCCCGTTCCCGCATGTCGTCACACTCGACATTTCGCTCGCCGACCGTGCCCTGACGATCGAGACCACCGTCACGCCGACCACCTCGGCCTCGGTCCCGCTGTGTTTCGGTTTCCACCCCTACCTCACCATCCCGGACGTCCCGCGGTCGGAATGGCGGCTGGAGACTCCGCCGCTGCGTCATCTGCCGGTGGATCACTGGGGTATCCCGACCGGCGCGACGGAGGAGTGGCCGGCCAGGTCGGAGGTGCTGGGCGACCGCGTGTTCGACGACGGTTTCGACGAGGTGCCCCAAGGCGCCGTCTTCGCGTTGTCCGGGGGTGACCGCCGCATTGAGGTGGTGTTCGACCACGGCTTCCCCGCGGTCCAGATCTTCGCCCCCGGAAACGACGACGTCGTCGGCATCGAGCCGATGGCCGCCCCCACCAACGCACTGCGCAAGGGCGGCTACAGCACCGCCGTGCCCGGCCGACCGGCGTCGGCCAGTTTCACCATCAAGGTGAGCTGACCTCCGGCCCGACCGATTGGGCCCGACGCTGCGGTCGGCCGCGGGTCAGCGCGGCTTCCAGACCACCACTGCCCTGTTCTTGGACACCACCGCGACATCGCGGCGCGGCCGGGAACGGGACAGTTCGACGGCGAGTTCGGCGACCCGGGCCTGCAGCGCCTCAACCTGATTGGTCAGCTCGATGATGCGCTTGATCCCGGCGAGGTTGACCCCCTCGTCCTGGGACAGCCGCTGAATCTCCCGGAGCAGTTCCACATCGCGTTCCGAGTAGCGCCGCCCACCGCCGACGGTGCGCTGCGGACTGACCAGTCCGAGCCGGTCATAGGTGCGCAGGGTCTGCGCGTGCATCCCGGCCAGTTCGGCCGCAACCGAGATCAGGAACGTCCGCGGTTCGGGCGGATCGCCGGTGTCTCGGACGGCACTCATGGCCGGTTACCCGCCCAGCCGGCTCGCGGATCGAAACCGCTGGCCTTCTCGGCAGCAGCGTAGGCCTCCAGAGCCTCCAGGGCCGCACCCTCCAACTGGGGCGGCACCGCGACCTTCACGGTCACCAGCAGGTCACCCGCCCCGCCGCTGCGCTTCGGCACACCGCGACCGCGAACCCGCAGGATCCGGCCGTCAGCGGTGCCCTTGGGCACCTTCACCCCAACCTTGCCGTCGAGGGTCGGGATCGACAGCGTCGTTCCCAGCGCCAGTTCGGTGAAGCTCACCGGGACGGCCACCGTCAGATCGTCCCCGTCGCGGCCGAACACCTTGTCAGGTCGGACGTGCACGGTGACGTACAGGTCACCCGACGGCGCGCCGCGCAGTCCGGCCTCACCCTGGCCGGCCAGCCTGATGCGCTGGCCGTCCTCGACGCCGGGCGGAATCCGGACGTTGATGGTGCGACTGCGGGTGGTGACCCCGGTGCCGCGGCACTCGTCGCAGGGGTGCTCGATCACCGAACCACTCCCGCGGCAGTCGGTGCACGGCTCGGAGAAACCGAACGCGCCCTGGTTGCGGTTGACCATCCCGGAGCCGTTGCAGTTGGCGCACACCTTCGGGCTGGTACCCGGCCGGGCGCCGCTGCCGTGGCAGTTGGTGCACGGCGCGGGGCTGGTCAGCCGCAGAGGCATCGCCACACCCTTGGTGGCCTCGAGGAAGTCGAGTTGGGTCTCGGTCTCAAGATCCTTGCCGCGCCGTGGCCTACTGGTCCGCGGCTGGGTGCCGCCGCGGCCGAACAGCCCACCGAAGAGGTCGCCGATATTGGCTCCGCCGTCCTGCCCGGCCTGGCCGAACAGGTCGTTGAGATTGAAGCCCCCGCCGCCGTCGTAGCCACCGCCACCGCCGCCACCGCCGGCGAAACGGCGCCCGAAGCCGCCGGAGGCGAACAACCGCCGGGTTTCGTCGTACTCGGCCCGTTTGGCCTTGTCGGTCAGGACATCCCGGGCCTCGCCGACCTCCTTGTACCGCTCCTCGGCCGCCGGATTGTTCGGATTGCGGTCGGGATGGTTCTCGGCGAGCAGCCTCTTGGCGACTCGTTTGATCTCGTCGTCGCTGGCGTCAGAGGAGACGCCGAGCACCTTGTAGAAGTCCTTCTCCACCCATTCCCGTTGCACCATGAAGCGTCACCTCCTCACCGCTGTCGCAGTGTTACTGATCTGATTCTGCGTTCTGATCTGCCGGAGCGGCGTCGACCACACCGACCATGGCGTGGCGCAGCACCTGCTCGCCGAGCTTGTAGCCCTTGCGCATCACGTTCCCGATGACGGGATTCGAGCCGTCACCCTCATGCTGGACCGCCTCGTGCAGTGCCGGGTCGAATTCCTCACCCTCCGCACCGAACTCGACAAGTCCCAGACCGGACAGCGCCGACGCCAGCTTGTCCGCCACAGACTTCAGCGGACCGCCCTCCAGGTCACCGTGGCTACGGGCCCGGTCGAGGTCGTCCAGTACGCCCAGAAGCTGGCCCAGCACAACGGCTTTCGCGCGTTCGGCAACCGCCTCCTGATCCCGGAGGGCGCGCTTGCGATAGTTCGCGAAGTCGGCCTGCACCCGTTGCAGATCGGCGGTGAGCTCGGCGACCTTGTCGGCGTTACCGGCGGAGGCCGCCTCCGGTACCACCCCCTGGGGAGCGGCACCGGAGGCTGATCCGAATCCCGAGTCACTTCGCCCCGACCCGGCGGCTTCACGCACCTGCCCGGTCTCCGGATCGATCCGACGTTTGTCGGTGACCGTCACCGGCTCCTCGACGTCCCTACCCTCGTCGGACCTACTTCCGTCGAACCTGCTTCCGTCGGACGGGGTCACTTCTTCTCCTGATCGTCCTCAACCACTTCGGCGTCAACCACGTCGTCAGCACCGGATCCGCCCGGCGCACCGCCGGCGGCCTGCTCGGCCTGGGCCGCGGCGTAGATCGCCTCGCCGAGAGCCTGGGACTCGACGCCCAGTTTCTCCATCGCGGACTTGATCGCGCCGATGTCAGTGCCGGCCAGCGCGGTCTTCGCCTCGGCGATGGCCGCGTCGATCTTGGCCAGCGACTCCTCGGGAACCTTCGATCCGCCTTCGGCGCCACGTTGTTCGGTGACGAACTTCTCGGTCTGGTAGACCAGCGACTCGGCCTGGTTGCGGACGTCGGCCTCCTCTCGCCGCTTGCGATCCTCCTCCGCGTGCGCCTCGGCATCCTTGATCATCCGGTCGATCTCCTCCTTGGACAGGCCGGAGCCCTCCTGGATCTTGATCGTGTTCTCCTTGCCGGTGCCCTTGTCCTTGGCGGTGACGTGCACGATGCCGTTGGCGTCGATGTCGAAGATCACCTCGATCTGGGGCACGCCACGCGGAGCCGGCGGGATACCGGTCAGCTCGAAGCTGCCGAGCAGCTTGTTGTGCGCGGCGATCTCGCGCTCACCCTGATAGACCTGGATCTGCACCGACGGCTGGTTGTCGTCGGCCGTGGTGAAGGTCTCCGACCGCTTGGTCGGGATCGTGGTGTTGCGCTCGATCAGCTTCGTCATCACGCCGCCCTTGGTCTCGATGCCCAGGCTCAGCGGAGTGACGTCCAGCAGCAGAACGTCCTTGACCTCACCCTTGAGCACACCGGCCTGCAGCGCGGCGCCGACGGCGACGACCTCGTCGGGGTTGACGCCCTTGTTGGGGTCCTTACCGCCGGTGAGCTCCTTAACCAGATCGGTGACCGCGGGCATCCGGGTCGAGCCGCCGACCAGAACGACATGGTCGATATCGGCCACCGAGATCCCGGCGTCCTTGATGACCTGCTGGAAGGGCGCCCGGGTCCGGTCCAGCAGATCCTGGGTGATCTTCTGGAACTCCGAGCGGGTCAGCTGCTCGTCGAGGAACAACGGGTTCTTGTCGGCGTCAACCGTGATGTACGGCAGGTTGATCGACGTGGACTGGCTCGAGCTGAGCTCGATCTTGGCCTTCTCGGCCGCTTCGCGCAGCCGCTGCATGGCCATCTTGTCCTTGGTCAGGTCGATACCGGCGCTGGCCTTGAACTTGTCCACCAGCCAGGTGACGATCCGGTCGTCCCAGTCGTCGCCACCGAGGTGGTTGTCACCCGAGGTGGCCCGGACCTCGACCACACCGTCGCCGATCTCCAGCAGGGAGACGTCGAAGGTGCCGCCGCCGAGGTCGAAGACCAGGATGGTCTGTTCCTTGTTGCCCTTGTCCAGGCCGTAGGCCAAGGCGGCAGCGGTCGGTTCGTTGACGATGCGCAGCACGTTGAGGCCGGCGATCTGGCCGGCTTCCTTGGTGGCCTGCCGCTGGGCGTCGTTGAAGTAGGCGGGAACGGTGATCACCGCGTCGGTGACATCCTCGCCGAGGTAGCTTTCGGCATCCCGCTTCAGCTTCTGCAGGGTGCGTGCGCTGATCTCCTGCGCGGTGTAGTTCTTGCCGTCGATCTCGACGGTCCAGTCGGTGCCCATATGGCGCTTGACCGACCGGATGGTGCGGTCGACGTTGGTGACCGCCTGGTTCTTGGCGGGCTGGCCCACCAGCACCTCGCCGTTGCGCGCGAAAGCGACCACCGACGGCGTGGTGCGGGAGCCCTCCGAGTTGGCGACGACGACAGGGTCGCCACCTTCGAGAACTGCGACGCACGAGTTGGTGGTCCCGAGGTCGATACCGACCGCACGAGCCATGGGTGTTTCCTCCTGATAGAGACGATCCTGGGTCTGAGCGAACCAGACTCAAGATTGCTCCCACACCGACCGATGTGTCAAGCGAAGGTTGAGTCCAGTTCACTCAAGTGTCAGTAGCGACAACCCGCAGAGTCGGGAATTTGTTCCCGGAGCCTGTCAGCCGGCCCCGCCACCCCGCCCGGCATCCCGCTCGCCCAGCGCCCGGGCCTGACGCAGCCACACCGCGCGGACGTCGGCCGATGATCTGCGCACCGGGCCGAACACCGACGTACGCACCGGCTTGATACCGCTGAAACCCAGGATCGCTCCGCGCATCATCTGGTGACCCGGTTGGCCCACCACCCACCGGTAGTACCAGGGCGGGGAATCCATCGTGACGAGGAGTCGGCCCCGGCGGCCGGCCAGGAGCCGGTCCCACAACTGGGAGTTCGGCCGGTACTTGAACGCATATCCGGGCAGGAAGACGCGGTCGATGAACCCCTTGAGCAGGGCGGGCATCGATCCCCACCAATTCGGGTAGACGAACACCACCTGCTCGGCCCAGGCGATGGCTTCCTGGGCCTCAACCAGGTCGGGCTCCAACGGTTGAACCTCGCGGTAGCCGTGCCGGAGCACCGGATCGAAGGCCATCTCATCGAGGTTGATCTCACGCACGGTGGCGCCACCCGACCTCGCGCCCTCGACGTAGGCGCGTGCGATGGCGCCGCACAGACTTCCGGAGTCCGGGTGGCCCAGGACCACCGCGATGGTTGCTGCCATACGTCACCTCTCGTCGTCACCTCGAGCGCTCCCTATCCCCAGTCTCGTACCGATCCCCAGGCCGCGTTGCGTCGCCGTCACGTGTCGGTCCCGCGACATAAAATTCGAACATGCTTTCGACAGCTGCGACCGAGGCCCTCACGGCCCTGGACACCGCGCTGGACACCCTGGCCGCACTGGACACCGACACCCTGACCGTGGCCGAACACTTCCAGGTCATGCTCCACCTCGAAACCGCCACCCGACGCCAGATCGCCCTCTCCCACACCATCGCCGGATCACTGGCCCACCGCGACGAACAATCCCTCGGCGGTATCTGCCACAAAGTCATCGCCGACGTCCTACGCATCAGCCCCCGCCTGGCCGCCCGCCGTCTCCGCGACGCCGCCCGCCTGCACCCGCGCACCACCCTGACCGGCCAGGTAGTACCGCCGGAACTGCCCGCCACCGCCACCGCCTGGCACGCCGGCATCCTCGACGCCGAACACCTCCACGTCATCGAGAAATTCCTCGCCGATCTCCCCGAGGACATCCACCCCGACCGGGTCGCCAAAGCCGAGACATTCCTCGCCGAACAGTCCGCGCACCTACGCCCCGACCAACTCGCCGTCCTCGCCGACCGACTCGCCATCACCCTCAACCCCGACGGCACCTTCACCGACAGCGACCGCGCCCGCAAACGAGGCTTCACCTGGTGCGGACGTCAACGCCGCGACGGAACCAGCGTCGGCCGGCTCATCGCCACCCCCGAACTCCGGGCCACCATCGACGCCCTGTTCGCCAAATTCGCCGCCCCCGGCATGTGCAACCCCGCCGACCCCACCCCCACCATCACCACCGAACCCACCGACGACACCATCACCCGCGACCACCGCACCCACGCCCAACGCCAACACGACGCCCTAAACGCCCTCCTGCGCGACCGACTCGGCGACCCCACCCTCGGCCAACACCACGGCCTGCCCGTCACCATCATCGCCAGCACCACCGTCGAAGCCCTCTGCAACGCCACCGGCCACGCCGTCACCGCAGCCGGCACCACCATCCCCATGCCCGACCTCATCAGGCTGGCATCACACGCCTGGCACTACCTCTGCATCTACGACAACCACACCGCCCGACCCCTCTACCTCGGCCGCACCAAACGCATCGCCAGCGCCGACCAACGCGCCGTCCTGTACGAACGCGACCGCGGGTGTACCGCCCCCGGCTGCGACATGCCCGGCTACCTCACCGAGGTCCACCACACCACCGACTGGGCCAACGGCGGCCCCACCGACATCGACCAACTCACCCTGGCCTGCAAACCCCACCACCGCCTCCTCACCCACGGCGGCTGGACAACCCGCACCAACCCCGACGGCAGCACCGCGTGGATCCCCCCACCCCAACTCCCCATCCCCCACCGCACCAACAACTACCACCACCCCGAACGACTCCTCCCCGACGACGACGCAGCCTGAGGCCGGCGGGTTCGGGACCTTGGGTGCCGCTAACCGCCCTCGGACGGACGTTGGTAACGGTCCCCGAACCATCGGAAGCTGTTGACGTACTTGCCCATGTCCATGGCCACCTCGAGGTTGGCTCCCGAAGGATGGCCCGTCCCGTAATCCGGACTGAACTCATGAAACGGACCCGCGGCCGTGGCAATCAGCGCGTAATCATGTTTGACCGCCACCATCACGATCACCCGCAGCCTGGTGAAGGTGCCCGACTTGTCTCGCGGGTGCACATCGGCGACCACCCCGTAACCCGGTTGGTAACCGACGGAGGCGTTGGGGATCTCGTAGTCGACGATCGCACCCGGGAAATCGGACGTCAGAATCTCCTGGGCGATCTGCTCGGCGGTTCGATCCCGGGCGGGTTCGCCGAAGAGTTTCAGCACACCGGTGTCGCCCCCGATGTACCTGGCCTGGACACCCTTCATCCCCGGCGGATCGAATGTCACTTCGTAGGCGGTGCCTTCACTGGGATAGGAAACGGAGAAAGCCCCACCATCACCGCTGAATCGGGGGTTGGTTTCCACCGGCTTGCCCAGCGGGGGGTGTCCGCAATCAGGCGGACAGACGTACTCCGCCAGCGTGGGCTTCACCAGCGTCGCCACCAGAAATGCCACCGCCACGGCGACGCCGACACCCGCCGCCACCGGGCCGAGCACCTTGAGATAAGTGGCCGTGAGGTACGCGGCAGCGCGCTGTGGTTCGACGGCGGTGGCTGCGCGTTCTGCCGTGCGCATGGCCACCCCGCAGTGACTGCAGAACTGCTTCCGGGGGACGACGTGGTCGCATTCGGCGCACCGCACCTGCCCGTCGCCGATCTCGCCGGCCGCCTCGTGCAGCAGCGCATCGGTGATGACGATCCGCAGGACCAGCACCGCCGCAAGCGCGATGAGCAGTTGCAGAACCAGGTACAGGCTCATCGGCATCGGGGCCACGTCGACCACACCCATCGCGACGGAGAACGCCAGGAGACCGAGCACCGCCACCGAGATGACGGTCCTCCTGCGGTACCGCCCCGAATCGTCGGCCCTCGGCCTCAACCACAGCGCAAGGCCGACGAGGCCACCGGTTGCCACCGATCCCAACGGCCACGCCACACCCTCGACCAGCACCTCGGACAGAAGGCTTGCCACCGGTTGAGGTCCGACGGTCATTCCCATCGCCAGTTGCTGGGCCAACAGGGTCGCGGTGGCGGCCGCGTTGGCGACGAGCGCGCTCATCGCGCCGATCGTGAAACCGTCGAGCACTTCGCGATCGGTGCTATCCAGTGCCCGCACCACAGCCGTGGGCGCCACCAGGACAAGCCCGAAGGTGATCGGGATGGCGACTCCGCACAGCAGCAGTTGGCCGACGGGCATCTGCCCGCCCAGCGCCGCGTGGTAGGCGTCGGCGACGATCGGGCCCGCGACAAGCGCCCACCCGATGCCTGACACCAGTGCCGCGCCTGCGGCCAGTGCCAAGTACCGGGCCGGGAAGGAACGGCGGATGTCGATCTCACGGAGGTAGACGCCGAACAGCACGGGCAGCCCGAACACGGCGGTCGCCGCCACCGGCACAGGCCAGCCCAGGAGGGCGAATCCGACTGCCGCCGCGATCACGAGGATCAGTCCGACCCGGAAAATCGGGCGTGAGCGTCGGGGCAGTTGCGGAAACAGGGTGGTCGTCAACCAGGGGCGCAGAACCCGCTCCCCGGGCGCGTCCGCGTAAGCGCTGAGGCGGAACCTACCGTTCCCGGGACCGGCCGACAGCCGAGCGCCGCAGAACGGACAGAACTCCCCGTCCGGAACGATCTGTTCACATACGGGGCAGTGCGCCGACGACAACTCCTACCCGCCGCCGGACATGTAATCGGAAGCCGCCGCCTGAGCTCGCTGCGCCTCGAGCAGGTTCCGCGCGAGGTTGGAGACGTTGGGACTACCCAGGCCGGACACCAGGTCATAACCCTGCACCGGGGTGTCGACAGCGTTGCTGCCGGCCGTGATGTCCCGGAATCCGGGCAACTTCGATCCCTGTGCGATCCGGTACAGCAGCGGGTTGATGTGGCCGAGGGGCCGGCCGCCCTTGTCGACGATGTACTGGTTCATCAGCGCGGTCATCCCGGCCCAGATCGGTGCGGACTGCGAGGTGCCGCCACCGATCCTGGTTTCCTGGTCGACCACGATGCGGACTCCGGTGAACGAATCGGCGACCGCGGCGACATCGGGAACCAACCGGCTCTCCGGCGCACGGTGACCGGTCAGCCAACGCTGATAGTCGGGACGGGCGAACAGGCGGGACACGCCGCCACTGGAACCCTGGGACAACGGTGGGTCGATCCAGCCCCACTCCTGCAGCCAGCGGCCCTCCATATCGGTCGATAGGGTCGTGCCACCCACCGATGTCATCTCCGGCACCGACGCGATCACATCGACGCCGACGTGATCCGGACCCGGTGGGGAAGACCAGTCCTTGCCGCCCTTGCACTCCAGCCCGGCGTTGTCGCCGCTGGCATCGAACGCCGTCACACCGCGTCGATGCGCCCGCTTCAACGCGGCGCGCACCGGAGCGATATCGGCGGCGGTGTAGAGCGCCTCGCATCCCCACCCGATGGACAGACTCCACACCGAGTTCGGATACCGCTTGGCCGCATCGTCGAACATCTGGGCGATCTTCTCGAAGCCACCGCCGCTCTGCACCGTCGGCAGGGCGTTGACCACCACCAACTTCGCGTCCGGCGCGATGGCGTGAATGACCTCGAGGTCCATCACGGTCTCGCCGTGGACCGGGCCGAGCGGAGCGCCGATCACCTCCGGGGTGAACCGCGGCAGCCCCGAGGTGTCGGCGAACATATCGAGGTCGGCCTGGTCGAAGCCGTCGAAGCCGAAGACCACGACGGTCTGACCCTGCCCCGTGTACCCGGACTCGACCAGCGGTGTCGCGTTGTAGGCGGTGAGCAGATGCTGCGGCGCCAAACCGGGCCGGGGAACATCGCGTGGCACCGTCGGGAGAGCCATCCGGTGCGGGAGGTAGCCGAGGATCCGGCCCACGGCGGTGACCTCACCACGCACGGCGGACGGCACGTCCGGCTGCATTGGGGATGCATAGAACTGCTGCCCCCGGCGACCGATGAAGTCGTTGACGGGCACCTCGAAGGCCTTCGCGAGGTCACCGGCCTCGCCGGTGACGATCGCCCACTCCGCACCGGGCTGCCAGCGCACCGCGAGCCGACGGGCTTCGGCCCAACCGATCAGCGCCGCGGGGCGGTTGTCCGCCGAAAGCTGCACCGTCAGTTGCGCATCGCCGGCCTGGGACGGACCGAGGTTCGACGAGGCCGCCAGCAACGAGGCGTACGGGCCGGTGATGACGGTGCCACCGCGGGCGGTCGGCAGCAGCGACGGCACCGATGCGGTGGCCACAGTCAGCAGGACCGCGGCGAGGAGGATTCCCTGGCGCATCAGTCGACGGGGCGAAGCCGGCTTGTCCATAGCTGGCCTCCCTCCGAACCGGTCTGCAGCGCATCCGACCACGGAAATCGGCCGTCGGAAACATGACGTCTTCGCGTCACCCCCATGGTCGCATACCGTCTCCTGGGCTGGCGTTTTGTGCCAGAGCCCCGGCAGCGACCAGACTCCCAGGGCAAACGCCCAGACCATGGAGGCTCGGATGGCTGTGCCTGATCGGTCTGGGCCCAATCAGTCTGGGCCCAATCGGTCCCGGCGGCAGTTCCTCCAACGCACCGCACTCCTGGCCGCCGGCGCACCGGTACTGGCCGGCCTGCTCGACGCCTGCGCCAGAAACGCCGAAAACGGACCACCCGAGTGGCCGGCCAACCTCACGATCGCCGCCCCGGACCGGCCCGTCACGTGGGACATCACCGCCGACAACAGGCCGATCCCGGACGGCCTCGGCCCGGAGCAGGACGCCACGCTGAAGCTCTACAGCTACGCCGGCTACATCTCGACCGAGGCGATCGAATCGTTCCAGGACACATACGGCGCACGGGTGGAGGTCTCCACCTTTAACCACACCGACGAGGCACTCGTCAATCTCCGCAAGGGCGATCTCGACGTTGACGTCTACACCCCCGGCTACGACCAGATCGGCCGGCTGACAGCCGGCGGACTGCTGCGCCCGCTCAACCACAGCTACCTGCCGAACCTGAAGAACCTCTGGCCGGTGTTCAGTAATCCCTGGTACGACCAGGAAGGGCGATTCAGCGTCCCCTACACCGTGTACACCACCGGTATCGCCTGGCGCAGCGACCAGATCCGCGCCGACCTGGGGGCGTTGCGGAACCCCTATGAGTCACTGTGGGATCCGGCCTTCAAGAACCAGACCGCCGTGCTGGACGACTGGCACACCGCGATGGCCATGGTGCTGCTGAAACTCGGCATCACCGACGTCAACACCTCTTCGGCGGAGGATCTGATCCGGGTCGGTGAGGCACTGGCGCAGCTGAAGGCCAACACCGCACCGGCCGTGACCGTCACCATGTTCAGCGACCTGCCCGCCGGGGTGTTCAGCCTCTCGCAGATGTGGTCGGGCGACATCATCAACGCCAGGAACTTCCTGCCGGAGGGCGTCAGCCCGGACATCCTGCGCTACTGGTTCCCCGCCGACGGCAAGGGTCTGGTGGAGAACGACCTGATGGTGCTACCCCGCGGGGGGAACAACCCGGTTCTGGCTCATCTGTTCATCAACCACATGCTCGACCCGGATGTCGCCGCGGCGAATTTCGCGGCGATCGGCTTCCAGCCACCGCAGGTCTCGATCGACCCGGACTCCCTGGTGCAGAGCGGTGTCATCCCGGAAACCCTGAAGAGCGCGATCGTCCGGCCGGAGTACTTCGACGTCGGCTATCGGATTCTCGAGTTGGACCGGGCCAACGACGAGGCCTGGCACCGGGTCTGGAACACCGTCAAACTCGGACGGCCCTGACTACCCCAGTCCCCCGCCGACCAGCAGACCCAGCAGATAGGTGGCGGCCGCCGCACCGTAGCCGATCATCAACTGCCGCAACGCCCGTCGCAGCGGCGGCGCGCCGGAGAGCAGGCCGACGATCACCCCGGTGGCCAGCAGCGTCGCCCCGACGAGGACCGCGGCGACCAGCACCGCTGTCATCCCGCTCAGCCCGAACAGGTAGGGCAGCACCGGGATGAGGGCGCCCGCCGCGAAGAACAGGAAACTCGACACCGCCGCCTTGAGCCCGGTGCCGACCGCTTCGTGGCGATCGGGGTCGACGGTCGTGCGGTGGTGACCCCCGGCTGGGTTCTGCAACACCCTCGCCGCGTGCGCCGAGGCCTCCTCCGCGCTCATCCCGCGGGCGCGGTACACCAACTCGAGTTCGTTGGCGTTGACGTCGAGCTGTGCCAGGGCCGAGCCGACGTTCGGGCTCGGCGCCGACGCCTCCAGCAGTTCCCGCTGCGAACTGACTGAGACGTACTCCCCCGCGCCCATCGACAACGCACCGGCCAGCAGACCGGCCAACCCGGTCACCAGCACGGTGTGGCTGGACACCCCGCTCGCGCTGACACCGAGGATCAGCGCCAGATTGCTGACCAGACCGTCGTTGGCGCCGAACACCGCGGCGCGGAAGCTGCCGGAGAGCCGGTCCCGGCCGCGGGCGGCCAGCGCCCGGATGACCTCCTCGTGGATCTGCTCGTCGGCGACCATCGTCGGGGTGGCGTCGCGATCATCGTCGTAGGCCGCGCGGGCCTCGAACCGCTGCACCAGTGCCAGCACGAACACCGACCCGAAGTGCCGCGCCAGGAAGGCCAGAGTCCGGGTTCCCAGGTCGGCGCGCATCGGGGCACCGACCTGATCGCCCAGCAGACCCAGCCAGTGCTGCTCGTGCCGTTCCTCCGCGGCGGCGATGGCGGCCAGGATCTCACGTTCCTCGCCGTCGTGGCGTTGGGCTAGGTCCCGGTACACCGCGGCCTCGGCGCGTTCGTTGGCGAGATGTCGCCGCCAGCGGCGCAGGTCGGCCGGATCGGGATGTGTCACGGGTTCATCATCACCCCGGGGGCGTCAGATCTCAGCCCCTGGGGGCGAGATATCAGAACAGCGTGCCGTTCTCGCGGGCCGCCTCCGCGTAGATCGGGGGGAGTACGACGCCGCGCTGCGCCAGCAGATCCTGGCGCATCGCCACCTCGAAATGCGCTGAGGAAACCGGCGGCGGGGGGCCAGGGGTACGGCGTTCGTCGAGCCAGTCCAGAGCCAGGTCGATCGCATCTTCGCCATAGCTGTCCGGTGGCGGGGAGAAGCTCAGCGCACCGCCGTCGACGACGAAATCCACCGACGTGCCGATCGGCAGTGGGCCGGCGTTGTCCTGGGTCCACTCCTGGGTCCACCGGCTCAGTTCGGCGGCGGGGACCACACTGCCGTCACCATCGGGCAGGCTCTGGATGCTCAACAGCACCAGAGCGTCCGCGCCCGCCGCCCGGGCCACCGCCGCGCGCCACTCGGTTGCCGTCGACACGAGGTCAGCCGGCCCCGCGGTGACCGGGCCCCAGTCGAAGGCCCGCAACTGGTCGAGTTCAGCCCTACCGGACTCGCTGTCCACTCCGAGCACGGCGATCGTGGGCCGGTCGCCGAAGGTCCCGCTCAGCACATCCCGCACAGCGGCCCACGGCAGCGCGTCCGCAATGCCGGTCACGTTCGGCTCACCCGGGTAGCCGTAAGCCGACGGCGGCCGGTCGATCGAGACATACAGGATGCCCGGCCGATCACGTCCCACATAGTCACGAGCTATCAGGGCGTTGGCCTCATCGTCGACGGCAATCACCAGATCCGGATCGACCCGCCTGATCGCTCGCTGCGCCTCGGCCGTCGCCTCCCGCATGTCCCGATCGCCTGGCGCGGTGACGCCCATGTACAGCCACTCCACGTCGATCGGTCTGCGGTTGCGCTGCAATGCATCCCGCATGCCGGCATCCATCCGGGTCACCCACGGCGACTCCTGGGTGGCCGAGTGCAGGACCAGGATCCTGGGTTTGGTGGCGTTGAATGTGCCGAGCAGAATCACGAACGTCGTCAGGAAGCCGGCGATCAGCAGGTCGCGCCAGAGTCTTTTCACCGTGGCCGTCTTTTCACCGTGGCCCGTCTTTTCACCGTGGCCGCCGCTTCACAGCAGCCCCAGCCACTGCCACCACGGGATCGATGCGTAGACCACAGCGATCCGGGCGACGTTCATCCACATGTTGTAACGCAGGAACCCGGCCTCATCGACGTCGTCGAACAATCCGGCCACCCGCATCTGGATGATGCCATTGGTGCCCTGGTGCCGGAACACCGAGATGTCGCTGAACACCGCCGCACAGAACACGCAGATCCACGGATGGATGCCATTGGCGGCCGCGACCGGGAGCATGATGATCACCGCGGTCAGCATCCCCGCGGTCACCGGCAATACGAGTCGCACCAGCATGGTGGTGACCAGCACCGCCAGGATGAACAACCCGGCACGTCCGCCGACGAAATCGAAGACCCGCCCGGTCGCCGCCGCCAATTGTTCGGCGAGCCCGAGATGCGTCATGATCCGCATCAGCGAGTCCATTCCCAGCAGGAACACGATCATCGGCCAGTCGATCTGACGCTGAAAGTCCTTCCGCAACAGGGTTCCGGTCAGCAGCAGTGCCAACAGCACACACCCCGCCAGATAGGCGGGCCTGACGTGATGCCAGGAGACGGTGGCGGTCCCGGCCAGAAAAAACAGGAAGCCGCCGGCGGCGACCCACTCGGCGGGTCGCAACGGCCCCTTCTCCCGGAGTTGGCGGCGAATCTGTTCTCGGGGCAGCGGGGTCTGATCCCCCGCGGGAAAGAGTCGCGGCAGCAGCACCAGGTGGATTCCCGTCACCCCCAGTGCGGCAACCGCCGCCGCGACGAGCCAGAAGACACCGCTGAACTCCACCTGCACCTGCGCCGGCAGCATGTTCAGCGCCGCGATGTTCGACGACTTGCTGGTCGCCATCATCGGCGAGAACAGCAGTGTCCCGCCGAACGTCGCCGCCAACAGGGCGGTGATCGCCGGCCTGCGCGCCGGTAGCCGCAGTCCTCGGACCATCTCGACATAGACCGGGGTCAGCAATGACAGCCGGGCGTTGCTGGATGGCACCATCGGTGACAGCGCGTACCCGGAGAACAGCAGGATCGACTGGTGCCAGAACGGGGTGTCGGGTAACCGCACCAGCAGCCACATCATCACCCGGTAGCTGAGCCCCGACGAGCTGATCACCGCCGACAGCGCGAAGACCCCCATCAGCAGAAGCAGGCTGGGCGAGGCGAATCCGGCGAGGGCGACCTGCGGCGGCGCCAGTCCGACCAGCAGCGCGGCGACGACCGCGACCAGCGCGGGAACGAACTCCTCGACCAGACCGAACACCCAGAACAGGACCGTCGCGGCCAGGAACGAAGCGAAGAGCGCAGCCGGGACACTCAGCCCCGAGGCCAGGGCGACCACGTACAGCAACGGGGGCACCACGAGGACCGCGGCCCAGCCGATGACCGTCACCGCCGACACGTCGTCGTCCGGCCCGGCGCGCCCGCGGCGGAAGGCTGCGACGACGGTCAAGGCGACGACGACCACCGCCATGACGGCGAATACCGACCAGTGCGAGGCTAATTCGGGGAGGAACCCGGACAGCGGCACCGCTGATTCAGCCGAACACGCTGTCCACGAACGACTCCGTGCCCCGCTTCCAGCCCACCACGAAATGACCGAGGTTGTCGCGACTGATGTCGAGGCCGGGGCAGAACCAGCTTCCGCCGTCCCCGGTGAAAAAGTGGGGCGAGCCGATCACGCCGCGAGCCTTACCCTCGTCCCAGTCGGCGCGGACGGCGGCGGCGGTCTCGTCGGGATCCAGCGGATCGAGCCCGAAGCGGGCGGCGATCGGCGCGACCTCGTCGGCTCGGCCGATGTCGAGGCCCTGCTCGAAGACCGCGTCGCGCAAGCCCATCCCGACACCCTCGATCAGCACCGGGTCCCCGGTCCGGTCGGCCGCCGCGGTCAACGCGAACGCCGCCATCGAGGTCCCCGGGAAGGCCTTTTCGGAGAAGCCCGCGAAAAGGTCCGGCCGTACCGAGGCGCGCAACGCCTCGATCTCGGCTCCGATGTGATGCGGGTCCAGCGGCGCACCGTTGATGAGTTCCAGTGGCCACGACCGGATCCGCAGCAGCGGTTCGGCGAGACCACGCTCGCCGCGCCGGTCGATGAGCGTGTGCAGACCGACGTGGGTGAACGGGCACAGCACGTCGGCGAATACCTCGACAGTCCGCATGGCGGGGACGTTACTCCGGATCCGCCGCCTACCGTGATAGTCGACAACGGGAGGGACGGGTGACAGCAGCGCAAGACGGACGCGGAGCCGCGGCGATCGTGGACCTGATCGACCACACCGCGTCCGTCGCCGGGGACTGCAACCGGGCGGACCTCATCGCCCGACTGGCCGAGGCCCGCCGGCGGATCACCGACCCGACCATCCGGGTGGTGATCGCCGGGCAGCTCAAGCAGGGCAAGAGCCAGCTACTCAACTCGCTGCTGAACATGCCGGTGGCCAGGGTCGGCGACGACGAGAGCACGGTAGCGGTGACGGTGGTCGGCCACGCGGAGACCGCAGCGGCACGGATCGTCGTCGACGGCGGTCCCCCCACAGAAACCGGGGGCGACACCGAAACCGGGGCCACCGAACTGCCCGTGGGGATCGCGCTCGCGGATCTTCAGACCGATCTACGCCGGGCGCCGGCCACCGCCGGACGCGCGCTGCTGCGGGTCGAGGTCGGCGTACCGAGTCCGCTGCTGGCCGGCGGGCTGACGTTCGTCGACACCCCGGGCGCCGGTGGCCACGGCCCGCACGGAGCCGATCAGCACCTGTCGGCCACACTGGGGCTGTTGCCCGACGCCGACGCCGTTCTGTTCGTCAGCGACGCCAGCCAGGAGTTCACCGAACCGGAGATGCGATTCCTGCGGCAGGCCACCGCACTGTGCCCGGTCGCCGCCGTGGTGGCCACCAAGATCGACCTGTACCCGCACTGGCGGCAGGTGGTGACGGCCGATTCCGCCCATCTGCACCACGCCGGGCTCGACATCCCGGTCATCGGGGTGTCCGCCCTGCTGCGCAGCCACGCCCTCGCCGGCACCGACCGCGAGCTCAGCGCCGCCCTCAACGAGGAGTCCAACTTCCCGGCGGTCGTCGAGTTCCTCGCCAGGCAGGTGCTCGCCCCGGAGGCCAACCGGACCAGGGGTCACGTGCTCGATGAGATCGCCGCGGCGGCGGAACATCTCAGCCTGGTGGTGGGCACCGAACTGGCGGCGCTGCAGGACCCGGAGCAGGCCCGCATCCTCACCGCGGAACTCGAACGGCGCAAGCGCGACGCCGAGGAGGCACTGGCGCACACCGCGCTGTGGCAGCAGGTGCTCGCCGACGGTATCGCCGACCTGACCGCCGATGTCGAGTACGACCTGCGAGCCCGATTGCGCGCCATCACCGAACGCGCGGAGGCGGCCATCGACTCCGGCGACCCCACGCTGTTCTGGGCCGAAACCTCCGCCCGGGTCGAGGAGGAGGTCGCCGCCGCGGTCGGTGACAACTTCGTCTGGGCCCATCGCCGCGCGCTGGCCCTCGCCGAGCAGGTGGCCCGTACCTTCGTCGACGCCGGCCTGGCGGCCGTCGAGATTCCCGAGCTGAGCGCCCGCGAGATGGGGGCGGATCTGGGTCGGCTCACGTCGCTGGCCCGGCTCGAGTCCAAGCCGGTCGGGAAGGGGCACAAGGCCATCACCAGCCTGCGCGGGTCCTATGGCGGCGTGCTGATGTTCGGGATGCTGACCTCGATGGCCGGACTGGGCATGTTCAACCCGATCTCCCTGGGCGCCGGTCTGCTGCTGGGCCGCAAGGCCTATCGGGAGGATATGGACAACCGGATGCTGCGGGTCCGCGGCGAAGCCAAGACCAATCTGCGCCGGTTCGTCGACGACGTCCTGTTCGTGGTGACCAAGGAGTCCCGGGACAGGTTGAAACTCGTCCAGCGCCGGTTGCGGGACCACTACCGTGAGATCGCCGCCCAGGCCACCCGATCGCTCAACGAGTCACTGCAGTCGGCGATCGCCGCCGCCCAGGTGCAGCAGTCCGAACACGCCACCCGGACCCGGGAACTCGAACGCCGGCGCGACATCCTGCGGCAGGTCCTCGACAACGCCGGGGCGCTGCGATGAAGGTCGGCGAGCAGGTGCGGGGCATCCTGGAGGGCACCCGGCGCGCCTATCGGGCCGACCCGGGCTACCGGAATCGGCCCGATGTGCTGGCGGACCTGGACCGGATCGGCGCGCGCCTGAACGAACCGATCCGCATCGCCCTGGCGGGCACGTTGAAGTCCGGAAAGTCCACCCTCCTCAACGCCCTGCTCGGTGAGGCGATCGCGCCGACCGACGCCACCGAGGCGACCCGCCTCGTCACGTGGTTCCGGCACGGGCCGGTGCCCCGGGTGACGGCCAACCGACCGGGCGGTGTCCGAACCGACGTGCCCATCGTGCGCGACCCCGGCCAGGGCGGCGCGTTGGGCTTCGCCCTGACCCCGACCGGTCGGACCTCAGCCGAGACCCCCACCGGTCTGAGCGGTCTGGACCCGAACGGCGTCATCGATCTCGACGTCGAGTGGCCGGCCGCCGGGTTGGCCGACGCCACCCTCGTCGACACCCCGGGAACCTCATCGCTCACCCCGGGCGTCTCGGAACGGACACTGCGACTGCTGGTCCCGGAGGATGGGGTGCCGCGCATCGACGCGGTGGTATTCCTGCTGCGCACCCTCAACGCCGCCGACATCGCCCTGCTCACCCGGATCGGCGAACTGGTGGGCGGGTCCGCGGGCGCACTGGGGGTGATCGGCGTCGCCTCCCGGGCCGACGAGATCGGTTCCGGCCGCATCGACGCCATGTTGTCGGCGGCCGAGGTCGCCGAGCGATACACCGCCGAACTCGAGCGAACCGGAGTGTGCCAGGCGGTCGTCCCGGTTTCCGGACTGCTGGCGCTGACGGCACGCACCCTGCGTCAGGATGAGTTCGCCGCCCTGCGCGCACTGGCAGAGGTCGACGCCGGGGAACTCAACGCCGCGATGCTGTCGGCCGACCGGTTCGTCCGGGGCGACGGCATTTTCGCCCGGGGTGACGGCCTGCCGTTGGACCAGGACACCAGGGCGCGACTGCTGGACCGGTTCGGCATGTTCGGGCTGCGGATCTCGATGGCGCTGCTGCGCTCGGGGGTGACCGATTCCGTGACCCTGGCCGAGGATCTGCTGCGCCGCAGTGGGCTGGTGGCGCTACGGGAGGTGATCGACCAGCATGTCGCTCAACGTGCCGATCTGCTCAAGGCGCACAGCGCGCTGGTGGGACTGCGCCGGTTCGTCGAGCGCCACCCCATCGCGGCCGGTCCGCGCATCTTCGCCGACATCGACCCGTTGCTGGCCGACGCCCACGCGTTCGAGGAACTCCGATTGCTCAGCCAGCTGCGCTCGCGCCCAACGACGTTCACCGACGACGAAATGGCCTCGCTGCGGCGGATCCTCGGCGGCTCGGGTATCGACGCCGCCGCACGCCTGGGCCTGAGTCCGAGCGATCAGAGCGACGGTCCCCGTGCGGCCTTCGCCGCCGCCCAGCGCTGGCGGCGGCGCGCCGACCATCCGCTCAACGATCCGTTCACCGCGCGGGCGTGCCGTGCCGCGGTGCGCAGCGCCGAGGCCCTGGTGGTCGGGTACGCGGCCCGCTGACCGGCGCTACAGCGCGCCGATCACCGTCTCGGCGAACAGTTCGAGATGGTCGAGATCATCGACGTCGAGCAACTGCAGATAGACCCGTTGCACCCCGGCCGCCCGGAACGCCCCGAGCCGGTCGATGATGCGCGACGGAGTGCCGACCAGCGGGCTGTTCGCGGTCAGTTCCTCCACGTCGCGGCCGATGACGCCGGCACGCCGGGCCACCTCCGCGTCGGTGCGACCGGCGCAGACCACGAACGCCGCCGAGTACACCAGCTCATCCGGCACGCGCCCGGCCGCGGCGCACGCCGCCCGCACCCGGCCGTACTGGGTGCCGACGAAGTCCAGCGCCGGGAAGGCGAGGTTGAACTCGGCGGCGAACCGGGCCGCCAGCGCCGGGGTGCGCCGCGCCCCGCCACCGCCGATCACGATGGGCGGATGGGGCCGTTGGACCGGCTTCGGCAGGGCCGGGGAACCGGTGATGGTGTAGCAGTCGCCGGCGTAGTCGAAGGTGTCCCCGAGCGGGGTGCCCCAGAGTCCGGTGATGATCTCCAGTTGCTCGGTCAGTCGGTCGAAGCGTTCACCGAGTCCGGGGAACGGGATCGCATAGGCACGGTGCTCGGCGTCGAACCAGCCCGCGCCGAGACCGAATTCGACCCGCCCGGCGCTCATCGCGTCCACCTGGGCCACTGAGATGGCCAACGGGCCGGGGTGGCGGAAGGTGGCCGAGGTCACCAGTGTGCCGAGCCGGATCGTGGTGGTCTCGCGGGCCAGACCGGCCAGCGTGATCCAGGCGTCGGTGGGGCCGGGCAGTCCGTCACCGCTCATCGCCAGATAGTGGTCGGAGCGGAACAGCGCCGAGAAGCCGAGCGCCTCGGCCGCCTTCGCGACAGCGAGTTGCTGCTCGTAGGTGGCACCCTGTTGGGGCTCCAGAAAGACACGAAAGTCCAGGCTGTCCACGGTGTCAGCCTAGAGCAGGCACAGCCTGACCAGGCTCAGAAGAACTCGACCTGCTCGGTGCTGATGAACATGCCGTGACCGGTGCCGTCGTTGGTGAACAGGGTGCCCTCGCTGGAGGCCTCGATGGTCCAGCCGACGGCGTGATAGGTGTCGTAGTCGATCGGAACGGTGGGCATCGCCCCGAGATTGCCAAGCACCCAGCGGTTGGCGCCGCTAGCGGACACCTCGACCCCGTTGGCGGGCTGACCGTCGATGATCGGCGAATCGGTGAAGTCCGACTCGCATCCCACGGTGTCGGCGGAGATCTGGCACCGGGTCAGCCCGCTACGGGTCTCGATGTAGACGTATCCCGCGGAGTTCGGCCGCAATGTGCCGGGGCCATCCGCCGGCGCCGTCGACGTGGGGGGTGTCGGACGCGGAGTGGGGAACTCGGGTTCGCCGTCGATCCCGCACCCCGGGCACGTCGCTACGCCGGTCACCGTACTGGTGCACGCGGCCGACGAACCGGCGGCAACCAGCCACGTCGCCGCGACGGCGACCCTCACGCCCGACTTGAGCCGGGGAGACATGCGCACCCGCCCCAGAGTACGCACTCAGTGACGGGAGTTACGCAAGTGACTCGCAGGTGTGTCAGTCCACCTCGACGTTGACGGAGAACACCCAGGACTCCTTCTCCCCGCCCGGCCACGGCTGGCCGTAGGTGGTGGACGCCGTGGTGGTGCCGGGAGCCGTCGCCTGCAACATCCAGACCTCCCGGCCGGCCGCACCGGGCTGTTCATCCTTCGGCGCGATGGTCTCGTGCCCGGTCTGGACCATCACCTTCGGGTCCGACAGCAGCATCTTGTCGGCCCACTGGTAGCCGGTGGACGCGTTCGACCCCAGGCTCACCTGGAGGAAGTCACCGACCGACAGCCGGACGCTCCGGCTGATCTGCTGCTGCTTGAGCAGGTCGTCGTAGGAGATCTCGATCGTCATGGTCGTCGGTTCGCCGGCCTTGGTCTGGCTGGCCCCGGTCTGGCTGGCCCCGGTGTCGCCGGCCTTCGGCTCCTCGGCCTTGCCGGAGCACCCGGTCAGACCGGCGACGGCGATCGCCACCGCAGCCACCACTCCTACATGACGCTTCATGAACGACTCCTTCTCGTGAACTGCTGAGTGCGCCTCAGGTAGGACACCAGCCGCCGGGCCGGCACCGCCCGGGGCCAGTCGTCGGGGCGGAAGTAGGCATCCGATCCGCCGTCGACGAAAACAATGCTGCCGCAGAGGAAGTCGGCAGAGTCGGAGAGCATGAACAGCACCCAGTCGGCGAGTTCGCCGGGATCGCCGAAACCACCGATCGGGACCGGGAAACGGCGGATGTTCCTAGCTTCGGCAGGGGTGGCGAGTTGGCGCTCGAGCATCGGCGTCATGATCGCGCCCGGCGCCAGCGCATTGAGACGGATACCGCGGCCGGCCCAGTCCGGCTGGGTGGCCTGCCGGCGGACCCAGCGGCTCACCGCGATCTTGGATGCCGCATAGGCGATCGGCGGGGCCAACCGACCGAAGATGCGGTAGGCGCGCAGTGCCTTCTCGGCGTCGCCGGCCAGCAGTGCCCGCACCGCGCGGCCCGGGACCGCCGGGACGGTGGTGGTCGAATTGCTGGAGAAGACCACCACTTTTGCCCTGTCGGCAGCGGCGAGGGCGGGGCGCCACGCCGTCAGGAGGTCCACCACCCCGAAGTAGTTCACCTCGGTGATCGACCGCTCCGCACCCGGCGTGGGCCCCAATCCGGCTGCCAGCACCGCGCCGTCGAGATGCCCAGCACAGGCCTGCAACACCGCGGCCGCGGCGTCCTGTCGGCCGCGCACCGACGAGAGATCGGCGTGGACCTCCGCATCGCGAAGGTCCACGCCGATCACCCGGTGGCCTTGATCCCGCAACTTGCCGACGACCGCAGCACCCATTCCGGATGCCGAACCGGTGACTGCGTAGGTCCCCACCCGATCAGTATGGTGCCGGTGCCGACGGAATTACCGGAACCGGAGCCCTAAACGACTCCGGCGACCCAGAACTCACTCATCGGGTTGGCGTACTTGTCGTTGTTGGTCAGCGTCGGCAGTCCGAGCGAGTCCTCGATCGTCCGCAGCAGGCTGTAGTGGTTGTAGTAGCTGCTGACGACGAACGGCCCGCCGCGCATCCCGGCTTCAATCGCACCCGGCGACGGGATGACCACCATCACGATGTGGTTGTCGTCGTTGCCGATGCCCAGCGAGGTGTTGTTGTTGTCCTCATCGAAGGTGACGAACAGCGCGGACTTCCGGGTGGGGTCGTTCCAGGTGGCCGAGTTGATGACCACCGGAACCGTCTCCGAGAGGAACTGGTCGAGCGCCGGCACGTTGTAGGGATGCTTCGGCTCCAACTGTCCGATGGCGAATTTCAGCATGCCCCAGGGGAAGTCGACCGGACCCTCGCCGTTGAAGTCCTCGTTGGCCGCGAACCAGGCGAAGTTCGGCGCGGTCTCCGGGGAGGCGAAGTCGGTCGCCATCTGTTCGAGCGGCTTGACCAGCGCGGCCCGGGCGGGATCGTTGGCGATGCTGCTGAACGCGTAGAACGGCAGTTCCTCGGGCGAGTAGTCGCCGGTGGGCTCCAGCGTGCCCGGGGCGGGCATGCTCTGGGCGTAACCGGACCAGGTCTTACCCGCGTCTTCGATGTTGGAGACCAGCGTCGTCTCCACGTCGATGCAGGGAGTCCCGCAGTTGTAGGTCAGCCCGAAGTCCGTGCCGCCGATGATCGGGTAGTAGTTCGGCAGGCTCGGGTGCGTCAGCCCGTGGTAGTCATTGGCGAACCCGTACGCGTTGATCAGGCTGTTGAGGTACGGCGCGTAGGGACTGCCGACGATGTCGTCGTAACCCTTGTTCTCCATGTACACCAGGACCACGTGGTCGAGTTCACCGACCTGGGAGGCCGGCGGCTCCAGCGGTGCGGGCGACACCGCGTCGGAGCTGATCGAGAACGACAGGTTGTCGGCGTAGGCATTGTTGTAGTCGGCGCGGAAGCCGATGATCCTCGGGTTGCGATCCTCCAGGGTCAGCACCACTTCGGCGGTGCGGGTGCCCTCGGGGATGTACCCGGTGGTCTCCCGCTGCTTGAAGCCGGTCATCAACCACCGATCCAGTGCGGAGACCGGGCCGATCTCAGCGCTGCCGAGATACAGCTTGTTCTCATCGAGGAAGTTGACCTTGACCGAGGACTCCGAGAAGTCCCACAGGAACCCGCCGAACCAGCCGCTGAGGTCGTAGCTGACGGACCCGAGATCGATCTCGGACGCGGCGGCACTGAGATCGACGACCTGCCGCAGGTTGCCGGTGGCCACGTCGCCACCGCCGAAGAACTGCTCGCCGCCGTCGGCCGGCCCGGTGGAGGCCTTCGGGAAGGAGAGGAAGGACGGCAGATCGGGCATCTTGAAGCCGGTGCCGATCGGCCAGAAGTTGCGCGGCGTCCCGTACTTGATCACCGTGGGGGTGCCGTCGACGATCTCCCAGCCGGGCATCGTCACGGCGCTGAATCCCGACAGCGACGGGTCGCCGAGTTCGGCACCGGGGTTCACCAGCAGGTTGGGGCCCATCGTCAGGCTGGTGCCGACCGCGGACGCGGCGACCCGACCGGCATCAAGCTGCTCGAAATCCCGACGCGCAGCCGCCAGCACCGAAAACGCCAACGCCGCCTGCGCCGGGCTACCACCCGAACCCGACCCCGGCAGACCCTCCACCGCAGACACCGAATGCCCACTCGAAGCGATCACCGCCGCCCGCGCCGCCGCCCGAGCCGCCCGCGTCGCCACAAACGGCGCAACCGGAACCGACGCAGCAGCCGCCACCGGCTGCTCCACCGACGTCACCGCCACCACCGCATCGGCAACCTCAACCTCGACCTCAACCGCAGCCGACACCGGAGCAACCGGGGCACTGATCGTGGTGGCCGCCGGCCGCACCGCACCCGCCGCCGCCGGGGAGTCGTTATCCCCCTTGACCGCCGCGGCACCTACCCCCGCCGCAGCCCGAGCCACCCCGGAACGCCCAGAAGACTCCGACCCCGCATCAGCACCACCACCGGAACGCTTACCCGTCCCGGCGCCGGCACGCGCCGAACCACGCTCCCCCGCCCCAGCAGACGACGCGGCCGACGCAGCCGAAGCCCCGTCATCCTCCGCCGGAGCAGCCGACGCCGTGCACGCCGGACCCGCCAGGGCCCAACCGATACCGAGCGCAACAGCCAGCGCTCCCATACGACCAATGTTCACAAGGGTTTCCTTTTCACGTCTCAGTGGCGTTGGTGTCTGTGGATTGAGCTGTCGCCTAGACGACGACGCCGGCCGTCCAGAACTCGTTCATGGGCGAGGCGTACTGATCGTTCTTGGTCAGATACGGCAGCCCGAGCGAGTCCTCGATCATCCGCAGCAGGCTGTAGTGGTTGTAGTGGTTGGTCGCGGTGTAACTTCCCGGCCGCATCCCGGCGGCGATCGCACCCGGCGACGGGATCACGACCGTGACGATGTGATTGCCCTCGTTGCCGATGCCCAGCGACAGGTTGTTGTTGTCCTCGTCGAAGGTCACCACCACCGCCGTCTTCAGCGTCGGGTCATTCCAGACCGGGGAGTTCATGATCACCGGCACCGTCTCGGACAGGAATTGATCCAAGGCCGCGACGTTGTACTGATGCGCCGGAGACAGCTGACCCAGGACGAAGTTCAGCATGCCCCAGGGGAAGTCGATCGGACCCTCGCCGTTGAAGTCCTCGTTGGCGGCGAACCAGGCGAAGTTCGGCGCGGTGTCCGCGGACTGCAGGTCGATGGCCATCTGCTCCAACGGGACGATGTGGGCCTTGGCGTAGGCCGGGTCGTCGGCGATCGCCTCAAACGCCGGGAACGGCAGCTGGTCGGTGGCGTAGTCACCCGAACTGACCAGCGGGTTCCCGTCATAGGTAAGGCTCTGAGCGTAGCCCCGCCAGGTCTTGCCGGCCGCATCGATATTGGCCGTCAGGATGTTGTCGGAGCTGATGCACGGCGACGCGCAGTTGTAGGTCAGACCGTAGTCCGTTCCGCCAACGATCGGGTAGTAGTTCGGCAGGCTCGGGTGGGTCAGCCCGTAGGAGTTACTGGAGAACCCGTAGGCGTTGATCAGGCTGTTGGTGAACGGCGCGTTGGGGCTGCCGACGATCTGGTTGTAACCCTTGTTCTCCATGTAGACCATGTAGATGTGGTCCAACTCCCCAACCACCGACGGCGCCGGCTCCGGATCCGGCGGGGCCGGCAGGTCCGCGCTGACCGTGAAGGAGATGTTGTCGGCGAAGGCCGGGTTGTAGGCGGCGTTGAATCCGTACTTGATCGGGTTGCACGCCTCGAGGTTGACCACGACCTCGGCGAAGCGGGTGCCCTCCGGCAGCAGCCCGGCGGCGTGACGCTCCTTGAAGCCGGTCTGCAGCCAGCGGTCCCACATCGAGACGGGGCCGATCGACGAGGCACCCAGGTAGGTCCGGTTGGAGTCCAGGAAGCTCACCTTCACCGATGCGGCCGACGGGTTGAACAGGTAGCCCCCGAGCCAGCCGCTGAGGTTGTAGTTCACCCCACCGAGGTCGATGTCGGCGCCGATGCTGCTCAGGTCGACGGTCTGGGTCAGCGTCGCGGTCGCGACGTTGCCGCCGCCGAAGAACTGCTCACCACCGTTCGGCGGGCCGCTGTTGGCCTGCGGGTAGCCCATGAAGGTCGGCAGCGTGGGCATGGCGAAGCTGACACCGGTCGGCCAGCTGTTCCGAGGGGCGCCGTATTCGATCACCGTGGGCGTGCCGGTCAGTTTCCACCCCGGAATGCTGACCGCGCTGTTGCCCGACGGCGAATCGTCGCCGAACTCCGCGCCCGGGTTCATCAGCAGGTTGGGGCTCACGACCAGGCTGGTGCCGACCGCGGACGCGGCGACCCGACCCGCATCACGCTGCTCGAAATCCCGACGCGCAGCCGCCAGCACCGAAAACGCCAACGCCGCCTGCGCCGGGCTACCACCCGAACCCGAACCCGGCAGACCCTCCACCGCAGACACCGAATGCCCACTGGAAGCGATCACCGCCGCCCGCGCCGCAGCCCGAGCCGCCCGCGTCGCCACAAACGGCGCAACCGGAACCGACGCAGCAGCCGCCACCGGCTGCTCCACCGACGTCACCGCCACCACCGCATCGGCAACCTCAACCTCGACCTCAACCGCAGCAGAAACCGGAGCCGGAGCCGCCGGGACGCTGATCGTGGTGGCCGCAGGCCGCACCGCAGCCGCCGCCGGTGCGTCGTTATCCCCCTTGACCGCCGCGGCACCTACCCCCGCCGCAGCCCGAGCAACCCCGGAACGCCCGGTCGAATCCGACCCCGCATCAGCACCACCCGAACGCTTACCCGTCCCGGCACCGGCACGCGCCGAACCACGCTCCCCCGCCCCAGCAGACGACGAAGCCGACGCAGCCGAAGCCCCGTCATCCTCCGCCGGAGCAGCCGACGCCGTGCACGCCGGACCCGCCAAAGCCCAACCAATACCGAGCGCAACAGCCAGCGCTCCCATACGCCCAACGTTCACAAGGGTTTCCTTTTCTTGTCAGACCAGCACGGCGGCGGGTAAGAGGGTTTCGAGGGCAGCAGAAGACGGGGGCGGCAACGGCGGATCCGACGGCGGGATCACACCGGAGCCGGTGAGGGTGGCAACGACCCGGGCGAGGGCCTGCGTCGTTCCGACCGCGATGTCGCCGACGATCTGGACGACGAACTCGGCGACACCCGCCAGCGCGCTGACCAGGAAGATGTCGGCGTCGACGATGGCCTGCAACTGGTCGGTGACGGTGGTGACGAATCCGTCGAGGAAGTACGGGATGGAGGCGAACACCGTCCGGACCCCGAGAGCGATGTTGACGCCGATGTTCGGGTAGCCGTACATGGCGATCGCGTCGTCGAGTGCCTGCTTGAGGTCGGTCGGGTCGACGATGCTGGTGACCTTGCCGTACAGCGGCGCACCGTCGAAGTCCGACCGGCTCGGAGCCCCGAACAGACTCACGATCGTGGGCGTGATGTCGGCGGTGGTGTAGGCCAGGTTCTGCTTGCCGTCGTTGGCGCCGTCGCCCTCGAGGTCGAAGATCACGAACGAGGACGTCTCGTTGGGCGACTGGAAGCCGTGCCCGAAGCCCACCGACTGCTGGTGGCCGTGGTCGGTCGTCACGATGACCGTCCACTCCTGACCCGGGTTGGCCGTCTCCCAGGCATCGATCGCGTCCATGATGCGGGCGATGTTCTCGCTGGTGTTGACGACCGCGGCGGCATATTCCGGTGATCCGCCGCCGTGCGCGTGGCCGGCCTCGTCGACGGCCACCTGGTAGGAGAACATGAAGGCCGAGTCGGTGGCCTGGGTGGCGTTGATCCGTGCGATGGTCGCGTCGACCACGAGATCGTCGGTGTCCTCCCAGCTGTTGCTGAACTCGACGAACACGTTGTCCGCCGGTGCGACGGGGTAGCTGCCGGCTGCGGCGATGTCGTTGATGTACTTCCAGTTGGCGAACACCGCGGTGTCGATCGTGGAGTCGAAGTACTCCAGCTGGTTGAACACCGTCGGCCACGGGATGTAGGGAGCCGGGTCGAACAGGTTGTTGATCACCCCGGACTTGCTGTCCCACACGCCGGTCAGGATCGTCGTCCAGGACGGGCCGGAGATGGTGGTGTGCCCGACGAGGCTCGTCGCGCCGGTCACACCCTGATCCATCACGACCCGGAATCCGCTGTTCGGGTCGTCGTAGGTGTATTCGAGAATCTTGCTCAAGTTGGTGCCATCGGTGCCGATGAGAAGCACGTGAGTGGGGTCGGTGTCGTCGCCGACCTGCGCGGCGCCGGCGTTGCGGCTGCGCCCGGCGCTCGAGGATGCCATGACGGGGAGCGCACCGGCGGGCAACACCGGGGTCGGCGACGGCAGCGGGAGCGGAGCCACCGATTGCAGCGAACCGGCGGGTGCGCCAAGCAGCGCCGCGACGGCATCGGCGAGCGCCTGCGCGATCCCGCCCACGGTCACGCGGTGATCGGCCGGGGCCGTGGCTGCGGCCGGCCGAGGAGAAGCGGTGGGCACACTCGCCACTGCCGGGACGGTGATCCGATCGGCGAGATCGACCACGGGCGAGCCCGGCTGAGCTGCCGTGGTCGCTGCCGGGACCGCGACGGTGCCCTGCGCGCCGCCGATCGCCGAGTCGGAAGCCCTGGAATCGGCACCGGAATCCGATGCGCCAACCCGGACGGCGGCGCGCCCCGACACCTCGCCACCTTCTGCCGGTCGGCCACCGGCGTCAGCATCGGCAACGGCCGACTCTGCCCGGGTCGCGGTGCGCTGCCGGTGATCGGAGGCAGAAGCATTCGCTTTCCGGGACGGCCCGCCGGCCCGACTGGACTCCGCGACCGCGTCCGAGCGGGCGTCGGCGGTCACGGAGTCGGAGGTGCCTGCATCCGCCGACGCCACCGCGCAACCGAGGGCGGATCCGGCTCCCGCGACCAAGCCGGCCACGGCCACGCCGAGGCACAGGTCCTTGACGGTCTTCATGGCTGGATTCTCCGATCGGCACGACATCAGGCCCCGTGGACCGCAGTCAGAGTAGAACGGCGGAGCGACTCACAGGTGGTTTTCAGCCGCAAAGTCGGCAATGTCAGAAAGTTCTGTCTGACGGTCACGAAAGAATTGCTGCGAAATCCAGCCTGACGTGGTCAAATGAGGTGTTCGGCTCCATAGGTTGCAGTTAATAGTTGGTTATGGGAGAGCTGATGAATTCAGGGGATTTCATCGGACGTCTCGGTCCTCTGGCGGCTGCGCTCGGGGTCGGTACAGCACTCTTGGTGACCGGGGCGGCGACCGCCGCAGCGGATACCGGCGAGGAGTCATCGGCATCCGCCACATCCGGCTCGGCCGCGGCGCCGTCATCCGGCCCGGTCTCTGCGCCGTCTTCCGGCGGTGCGGTTCCCGCCCGTCACACCCGTTCCGCCGAGTCCCGCCGCGCCGCGGTGGCGGCCGCATCGGTTCCACGCGGCCCCCGCGCCGCCCGAGTTCCCGAACCGGTGACGTCAGGCGCACCCGCGCACCGGGCGACTCCACGAGCATCGGCGGCACTGCCCGCGGCCGCCCCGGCGGTGGGCCGCCCCTCGGCAGCCGAATCGTGGATGCCGCCTGCCGGCACAGTCGCCACCCGATCGGCGGCCGCGTCCGCGCGGGGGATCGCGTCGGTGCTGGACAACCGCGCTCCCTCCGTCAGCCCGAGCCAGACCGGACAGAACGGCAACGTGGTCACCGGTCTGCTCAACGCCGCCGATGCCGACGACGACCAGGTGGTCTACACGGTCGTCGAGGAACCCGAACACGGGTCGGTCGCCATCGGCGGCAACGGCGGGTACACCTACACCGCCGACACCGCCCTGGCCGGTACCGGGACCGTCGACTCGTTCCGGGTCGCCGTCAGCGACGCGGGTTCCGGTTTCCATGTGCACGGCCTGCTCGGCCTGGTCAACCTCCTGACCTTCGGCCTGATCGGCAGTAGCGGGCATACGTCGACGACAACCGTCGGTGTGACGGTCGCGCCGTTCGGCACCTCGACACCCGTGAACCGTCCGCCGACCGGTACGGCCAGCGTCGGCGCTCCGGACCCGGTGACCGGTGTGGTGACCGGGGCGGTGCTCGGCACCGACCCCGACGGGGACATGCTGACCTACAGCGCGCCCGCCACCACGGCCAAGGGCGCCATCACCATCGGGGCCGGCAGCGGGCAGTTCACCTACACCCCGACCCCAGCCGCGCGGCAGAACTCCGCGGACCTTCAGGACAGCTTCACCGTCACCATCGCCGACGGCCACAACGGGACGGCGGCGGTCCTCGTCGCCGTCGCGATCGCGCCGGCCGTCGTGACCCCCGATCCCGACCCGGGACCCGACCCGGACCCCGACCCCGACCCCGACCCCGACCCCGACCCCGATCCTGGTCCGGACCCCGACCCCGATCCGGGCGGGTCGCCGGCCGCCTTCCCCGGCGCCGAGGGCTTCGGTGCCGCGGCCACCGGCGGGCGCGACGGCACCGTCATCTACGTCACGAACCTCAACGACTCCGGTCCGGGTTCGCTGCAGTGGGCCATCGACCAGCCCGGTGCGCGGTACATCCTGTTCAAGGTCAGCGGTGTGATCAACACTCAGATCCACCTGACCAACGGTGACGTCACCATCGCCGGGCAGACGTCACCGGGCGGGATCACGGTCCGCGGCTTCGTCACCGATGAGACTCCGTACCAGGACCAGACCGTCCGCGCCCCCAGCGATTTCGCCGAGAACTGGATCCTGCAACACATCCGCATCCGGCCCGGGTCGGGCGGGTTCAGCGATGACGGACTGCGGCTTCGGTACACCCGTAACGCGATCGTCGACCACGTCTCCATCGGGAACGCCACCGACGAGGCCATCGAGATCTCCTACTCCAACAACATCACCGTCCAGAACACGCTGATCGCCGAGACCATCGGCGGACACTCGGAGTACGGCGGTGTGCTGATGAACTACTCCAACCCCGCCCACGGCTTCGCCCTGGACAACGTCTCCCTGCACCACAACATCTTCAACCGGATCGAGGGCCGGTTGCCCGAGGGCAGCCGGGAGTCGCTTGCCGCGGCGAATTCGACCATGAACCTGGAGATGTCGAACAACCTCTACTGGGATCCGCGGTTCTTCGTCGCCCTGGCGCCGGACACCGGCTCTCTGACCGGAGCCGGTGGCAATCCCTACCCGATCTACTGGAATCTGAACGCCGTCAACAACTACTTCATGACCTCAAACAGCTTCCCGTACGGCATGTTCGACGATCAGATCACCCGCACCTCGCGCAACCAGCTGTACCTCAGCGGGAACCAGATGAACCGGTACCCGGGTCGCGCAGATTACGAATTGTTCTACTGCTGCAACGACTATTCCTCGTTGAGCAATACCGACGTCGCGGCGTTGGTCACCGCACAGCGTGCTCAGAAGCTGCCCGCCCGTCACCCGTTCCCGACGATCACCTACACGCCCACCGGCCAGCTGCGCAGTGTGCTGCTGAACACCGCGGGCGCCTGGCCGCGCGATCCGATGGACACCCGACTGCTGGGATTCGTCGCCAGCAACACGATTTCCCCGGCCGCACCGAATACGAACCCCGCCGGTGACGCCCTCCTGCCGGCGTTCTCCGGGTCGGCTCCGTTGCCGCCGGCCGACACCGACAACGACGGGATGCCGGATTCCTGGGAGGTCATCAAGGGGCTCAACCCCAACGTCGCCGGCGCCAACGCCCGGACGCTGTCGGCTGCGGGATACACCGACCTCGAGGTGTATCTGCATGAGCTGTCCGCCAGCCGGATCACCGGGTGGACCTGAATTCCGGTCATTCAGGGTGATTCTCGTGGTAACCGGACCAGCCCGACCACGATGAGTACCCCACCGAGACTGCCCAGCGTCACCCAACCCCAGGGCTGAAACCACGGATCACTCGGGAAGGCCGCGGACTTCGAGGGAACAGCCACGAAGCCGTCGACCGTGGAATCCGCGGTGTCGCAGCTGATCTCAACCGCCACCGCGTCGTCCCCGGCATTACGCCATCCGGCGACGGCGACTGCCTCCCGGTTCCCGGTGAACAGCCCGTCGACCGAGAAATCCAGGAGCACCGGGGAGGCGAGCGGAACGGCCGCCGCCCCGGCCTGCGCGGCGCAGGTGCCGGTGGTGGTGCCGGCGGTACCGCGGAGGTCGGTGCCCACCAGAAACGCCACCAGGGTCTCCCCGGGCGGCACCGATACCGTGACCGATCCTCCCAGCGGTGCCGACCCGGCGACGGGCCAGACCGCCGTCAGGTCTTCGATCACAGCGGGCCGCGCAGCCCAGGCCGAAGCCAACAAGGTGGCGAGCCAGCCGACCAGCCCGACGGCCAGGAGTCCCAGCCCGGACAGGACCAGCAGCCCGCCACCTCGTCGCAGACCGCCCTCACGCATCCCGATGCTTACTCACGCCAGTGCTCGGCGACCCAGGGCGCATGCCGCCACTCGCCGTAATCCGAATGCTGGACGTGCACCGGGTCCACGCGACCCGCGAAGGACACCACCCGGGCACCGGCTGGCACAACGGCGGTCTTCCCCGGCCCGAGCGCGTCGCAGTCCTGGCGATAGTAAGCCAGCATGCCCTCCGGAAAGAACTCCATCTGTTCAAAGCAACGCTCCAGCCAGCGCTGCTCGGAGAGCTGACCCGGGCCGCCGTTGTGGTGCTGGTAGACCGAAACCGTCGCGGCCGGATCCGCAATGAGTTCCTCCCAGACATCTGGGCGGGAACCCACCCGGATGCGGTACAGAGCGCTGTGCCCTCGGGTCCCGGCGTACTGGTTATGGCCTGGCGTGATGATGAAATCCTCATCCGGCCGGTCCAGCACATAGGACATGTCGTCGAGTACAACCATGTCGAGGTCCATGATCAGGATGTGGCGCCCGGCCAGTCCGAGGAAGTCCCGGGAGAACGCCGACAGTTTCAGTCCATGCCCCATGTCCCATCCCTCGATCTGGAACTGGGCGATGTCGTGAGCCATGAAGTCGGGATGCAGGCCGGCCGGGTCGTCGGTCACACAATGGAAGGTGAGATCGGCATCGAGGTGACGCAGCAGCATTCCCCGCAGCCGGTTGGCGTAGGTCGAGGGGTAACGCTCGCCCCACTTGAAGCACACGACGTCGAGGGCGGTCAGTCTCTCGGTCACGAGAAGATGCTAGGAGTTGTGTCACCGGGCAGCGGGTCTGGGGTGCGCGTGATCGGCGCGTCAACGCTCAGAAGCCGAACAGTTGGCTGCCGAGTTGGTTACCGGACGCCAGCGCGAGGTCGAGGCTGTTGTCGATATCGCTGTTGACCAACGTGGTGTCGTAGCCGGCGTCGAGCATCGAGTGGCTCGACGAGTCGGAGTTGTCGATGATGGTCGTCGCGGTGACCTCGGTCGTCGTGGTCGTCACGGTGGCCGCACCGAGGTGCACCCCGGCGTCGCCCCCGGCGGTGGTGGTCGTCCCGCTGTCACGGATGGCCGCACCCTCGGCCGTCGCGACGTTGGAGCCGTGATCGGCCCGGATCCCTCCGTTGGTGACGCTGTTGGCGCTGCCGAGGACCGCACCATCACCACTGACGATGTCCCCGCCGGCGTCCCGGCCCACCACGACACTGCCCTCCGTCGCGGTGGTCGTGGTCTTGGCGCCGAAGGTGATGTCACCGAAACCGATGTTGAAACCACCCTGCTGGGCATTGGCGCCGGCCGACTGCGGCGGACTGAACAGTGCGGTGTCGTTGTGGCTGGCCAGATCGGTGGTGGTCTGCGGGGCGAACGTGTTCTCGGGGGCGAACGTGTTCTCGGGGGCGTACGTCGCTTCCGGGGCGAACGCCGCCTGCGGGGCGTAGGTGGGAGCGGGGGCCCAGACCGGATCGAACGACGGTTGCGGGGGGAACACGGGGGTAAAGCCGTACTGATTGGCCACCACCCGCTGGAGTCCGACGATCGGGTTGCCCCCACCGAGGACGAGACCGGGCACCGCGGTGGCGGCGACCGAGGACAACTGGGCGGCGCTGATCCCCGCCAGGCCGGCGTCGCGCATGGCCTGCTCGGGAGCGGTCACAAAGGCTCTGGCGGCGTCCTCGTCGCGGAAAAGGCTGAGGATCCAGTCGATGAGAGCGATCATGAGAAGCCCCTTTCGGATTTGCTCGCCGGGCCTTCCGGCGACCTGACCATCACGCTAGGGAGATCGCCGCCCGCCGAAAGCGGGGAAGAGTCCTACAAATCCCCACCCCCGTTAGGGGATTATCCTGCACACGTTGGGGGAATTAGGGGGTATGCCAGGTATCCGCAGGGAAGTCCGGCACCGGGCCGGTGTCGACGGCGGGCGGCCACTCCCCCGCGTCCGCCGCCCCGTCATCGGGCGCGGCGGTGGCGAGCGGACCCGGGCCCAGCGGATCGGCCGGCCGACCGGTGGGCGGCCAACTCGGGGGCGTCTGCCCGGAACTGTCGGCGACCACCGGCTCCGGCGGGACGACCGGCGGGACGACGATTGCCGACGGGATCGGCGTAGCGGCGGGAACGACCGGCTCGAACGCCGCGAAGGCAACCGCCGCGGCACCGCTGGACCAGACACTCGAATCCGGATCCGCTCGACGTGCCAGGTCCGGGCTGCTCATCGCCAGGGAGTCGGTCACCACGGGGAGGATGGTGTCAACGTCGGCCGAGGTGACACCGGCCAGCCCCGCCGACTCCAGGGCCGCTGCCGGATCAGCGGCGTAGCGCGCGGCCGCCTCCGGGTCCCGCACCAGTCCCATCACGAAGTCCAGCAGCGTCGTGCCCATGCCAGGAAGGGTAGCGACCCGACAGCAGGCCGGCCACGACGATGACGACACGCATTAGGGGCAGTCATTAGGGGTACCCGATAGGGGCGCCGTGAGGGAGACACGAACGGTTAGGGGATTGCTGCCCGCTCGGCAGAACGGCGGCTAAGGTGAGCCGGTGAACGACGACACGCTGGGTCTGGCGATCGGTACGACCAACCTGACAGCGGTACGACCCGGGCGTGAGGCGGTCAGCCGACGCGCCGTTCTGACGCTGTGGGAAGGTCGGCCGGCCGAGGTCGGCGTACCGTCCCAGAACCCGGAACTGACCAGCCCCAACCTCACCGCGCCGGGAGTTGTGCTGCGCGGCTTCGTCGAACGGGTGGGCGATCCGGTTCCGTTGGTGGCCCAGGATGGTTCCACCCATCGGGGCGAGGTCCTGACCGTCACCGCACTGGAGGCGATGGCCCGCACAGTTGACGACGGACGACCGATGGGCGCGGTCGTGGTGGCCGTTCCGGCGCACTGGGGCCCGGCCACGGTCGGGGCGCTGCGCGGGGCCTTGCGCAGCAGTCAGATCCTCTCGCCGGGCGGCGTCGCTCCGCTGATCGTCTCGGACGCGAGCGCGGCACTGGCCGCGTTGCGATCCGATCCAGGTCTGCCCAACCGCGGCGTGGTGGCACTGTGCGATTTCGGCGCCGGCGGCAGTTCGATCACACTGACCGACGCCGCGGCGGACTTCGCGATCATCGGGGAGACGATCCGGTACGCGGACTTCTCCGGTGACCACGCCGACCAGGCCCTGCTCAACCACGTCCTGTCCGGAATCCAGTCGGCCTCGCCGGCGGAGACCGGCGGCACCGCCGCGGTCGGTTCGCTGATGCGGTTGCGGGAGGAATGCCGGCTGGCCAAGGAACGGCTGTCCGCGGAGACCACCGCGGTGGTTCCCGCCGACCTGCCCGGATTCTGCTCGGACATCCGGGTCACCCGCGCCGAATTGGAGAACCTGCTCAGCGAGCCGTTCATCGGATTCCTGGATGCGCTCGGCGATGCCTTGGAAAGCAACGGGATCCCGGCGGCCAACCTGGCCGCGGTGGCCACCGTCGGCGGCAGCGCCGCGATCCCCTTGGTCACCCAACGCCTCTCCGAACAGCTGCGGGTACCGGTAGTCACCACCGCACAGCCCGGACTCATCGCGGCGCGCGGGGCGGCGGTGATCGCTGCGACCGGTGCCGACCCGCAGGCACGAACCGGGATGTCGGCCATCGCCGCGGACGCACCCACCAGTCTCGCCCCCTCCGCCTGGGCGGTGGGCGCGGCCGGGCAGGCCGCCACCGAATCGGCCGCCGACGGCTCGCCGTCGGCGACGTTCCGGGCGCTGGCCTGGTCGCAGGATGATCCGGCCGCCGGTGAACCGGTGCCGTACACCGGTGGGGACTACCAGGAACCGGCCCCCTACACCGGGGCCGGATACCAGGGCACCGATTACCCGGGAGCCGACGACACGGGGTCCGGATACACAGGGTCCGGATACATCCCGCCGATGACCGACGGGCGTCCGGCGATCGAATTCGGACCCGGCCGGGAACCCGCCACCGATCTGGTGCCGGCGGCGCTGCCCTGGTACCGGCGACCGCCGCTGCTGTTCGGCATCGCCGCGGTGTTGGCGACGATGGCAGTCGGCGGCCTCGCGGTGACCCTCACCACCGACAGCAGTCCCACGACGACCACGACGCGCGTGACAAAGCCGGGCGAGGACCCGGGCACCCCGTCACCGGTTCCTCCGCCGTCACCGCAGACGGTGACCGTCACCGGCAACAACGGCCAAACGACCGTCACCACGGTCACCCCGACCACGACGGCCAGTACCGCGCCGAGCAGCACGACCACGCCGACAACCACCACGACGACGACACCCACCACCACAACGACGACGACAACAACGACGACACCCACCACCACCACGACCACGACAACCCCGACGACCCGGACCACCGTGACCACCACCCAGCCCCCCACCACGACCACGGCTGAACCCACCACCACCGTCGCGCCGCAGCCGACCACCACCGTCGCCCCCCAGCCGACGACGACGGTCGCGCCGCAACCGACGACGGTCGAACCGGTCGTCACCACCGAGGTCCTGGTCCCGACCCTCAAGCCGGCACCCGAGGAGTGACTCCCGCCGTCGGCCGGCCCGATATCCGTGCGGCGCTCGACGCGGTGCGGGACGGGACAGCCGCACTGCTGATCACCGGGGGCATGGGAACCGGCAAGACCACGCTCGTCACCGCAGTGCTGGCCGCCCTGCGCGACGGCGGTCAGCAGGTGCTGACCCGCGCGCCCCGGGACGGCGACGATCCCGCCGCCACCGTCGTCGTCGACGACGCGCACCTGCTCGCCGCAGCCGAGCTTGAGCGGTTGGCGGATCTTGCCGAGGTATCCGCCCGCACCCTGGTGGTCGCCGCCGAAGCCCGCGATCACGACCCGGGACTGCGCACCCTGATCACCGCACTGGAGCACCGTGGCCCCCGACTGGCGCTCGGGGCCCTCGACCCGACGGCGGTGTCCGCCGCCCTCGCCGGCGGCGACGGACGGGCACCTGATCCCGACCTGCTGGGGGCCGCCGTCTCGGCGACGGCCGGCATCCCGTTCCTGGTCGCCGATGTCGCCGGACTGCGCACGCCCGCCGACATCGGCCGGGCGGCGTTCCATGCCCTGACCCGGCGGGTACGCAGGCTCGACGAGCGCACCCTGGCGGCGCTGTTGATCAGCACGCTGAGCGCCGACCTGGGTGCCGCCGACATCGCCGCCGCCCTCGATCTGACGGGCGACGATGCCTTCCGGCTGGTCGACCAGATTCGCGGAACCGGTCTCGTCGAGCCGTCACACCCGGAGACGTTCCGGGCGTCGGTGCACCGGGCGGTCGCACAGACCCTCGGGGCGGCGCGCCACCATGACGTCGAATCAGCGCTGCTACGGACCCAGATCGGGCTGTCCACCCTGTCCGGTGCGCTGGCCCTCGTGCTGGCCGAGCACGGATTGCGCGACCGGGCGCTGACCGGCCCACTGATATCTCACGCCGCGGCGTTCCGGCACGACGCGGCCGGGCGGGCCCGGATTCTGCGCGCTGCGATCGCGTGCGGGGCGACGGAGGTGCGCACCGACCTCGCCGACGCGCTGTCCCTGGCCGCTGCCTGCCCGGACGCGTTGGCGATCACCGACGACCTGCTCACCTCTGACGCCCCCACCGAACAGGCCGCGGGTGTGCGGGTGGCGGCAGCCGTCGCCAGCCACGACGGCAACGGCCGGCAGGCCGCGGAACTCTTCGGCTGGCTCGGGAACCATCCCGAAGCGGTGGTCGGAGCCGCAGCCGCGATCGCCCATCTGGGAGCCGGCGACGCCGCGGCGGCGGCCGCCGCGTTGGACGCCGGCCACACCGGTGCGCCGACGGCGATCGCACGGGCGGCGCGCAGCCTTGGCGAGGGAGTGCTCGCCGCGACCACCCGTTCCTACCCGGCCGCCGCTTCCCGGCTCGGCCAGTCGGCGGCCGGGGGCGTCCTCCCGACGGCGATGCCGGACTCGGCGGCAGCGCTGGCGACGCTCGCCGCCCTGCACAACGGCGACGCGGCCCGGGCCCACAGCGTGATCAGCCGGGCCCTCGCCAATGATGGGGCTGGTGATGGGACCAGTGATGGGACCGGCGGCGCCGAACCGATGTTCGTCCACCGGCACCGGCTGCTGCGGGGCTGGATCCAGATGCAGGAGGGTCACTTCGAAGCGGCCGCCGAGGGCGCGGTGGACGACGGGACACTGCACCGCCGCGACGCGCTGTGGGCGGCGGCCCTGCGCACGGCGATCGCCCGCCGCAGCGGTGATATCGGGGCGTTGCAGCAGCACTGGTACGTGGGCGTGGACATTCTCGCCGAGTGTGCGGTCGACCTGTACATGCTGCTGCCATTGGGTGAGCTGTGGGTCGCCGGTGCGCGGCTGCGCCAGCCGGAGCGACTGGCGCCGGCGTGGGATCAGGCCCGGGCCCTGCTCGGAGCGTTGGGCAATCCGTCGACCTGGTCACTGCCGCTGCACTGGGCGGGGCTGCACGCCGGCATACTCGCCAACGACCCGGCCTCGGTCGCCCCACACGGTCAGGCCCTTGCCGCGGCCGCCGGCCACAGCCCGTTCGCGGCTGCGCTCGCCGCTGCGGGGCGTGCCTGGTTGCGCGTCCTCGCCGGCACGGTCGGCCCCACCGAGTCCCAGGACGTCATCGCCGCCGCCCGGACGCTGTCCCGGTTCGGACTCACCGCGGATGCGACCCGATTGACCGGACAGGCCGCACTCGGCGCTGAGGACCCCAAACTCTCGGCGCTGCTGCTGGCCGCCGCGCGCGATCTCAAAGCCCTGACCGCCGTCGCGGCCGCCGTGCCGGACGCCACCGTCGGCGACAACCGGCCGGACTCGCCGTCCGACGCACCGCGCGCCCCGGTCCGAACCCCGCCCGCGCCGGGAGCCCCATCGACAGCGCTGTCGGATCGCGAGCGCGAGGTGGCCGAGTTGTTACTGCTGGGGATGCCCTACCGGGACATCGGGGCGCGGCTGTTCATTTCCGCCAAGACCGTCGAGCACCACGTCGCCCGAATCCGGCGGCGGCTGGGCGCGGGATCCCGTTCGGAGTTGCTGTCGATGCTGCGCACGATGCCGGCCCGCGAGCACCGGCCTGACCACGCCGGGCTCGACCAAGCAGGTTAGGGCAACCTTTCTCGCGCGAACCCCGCTCAAGGTGGGATATTGAACAGCAGAAACACTTAAGTTACCGACCAGTAACTGAGCGTGGTTACCCATCAGTAGCTCCCAAGAGAGGGAAGCCGTGGAAACGCAGACTCTGATCCGGTTGATCATCGGCCTGGCCATGACCGCGATCGTCGGGGCGCTCGCCGTCAAGCGGGTGTTGTGGCTGACGAAGCTGATCAGTTCCGGCCAGCCCACCGCCGACGAACGGGGCCGAAAGAACCACCTCGGTGAGCGGATCGGCAACCAGATGCGCGAGGTCTTCGGCCAGACCAAGCTGCTGAAGTGGTCGATCCCCGGAATCGCGCACTTCTTCACCATGTGGGGCTTCTTCATCCTGGCCTCGGTCTACCTCGAGGCCTACGGCGTGCTGTTCGACCCCAAGTTCCACATCCCGGTCATCGGCAAGTGGGCCATTTTGGGCTTCCTCCAGGACTTCTTCGCCGTGGCCGTGCTGCTCGGCATCATCGTGTTCGCCATCATCCGACTCCGCTCGGAACCCAAGGAGTACGGCCGGGCGTCCCGCTTCTACGGCTCGCACACCGGTGGCGCGTGGCTGATCCTGTTCATGATCTTCAACGTCATCTGGACCTACGCGCTGTTCCGCGGTGCCGCGGTGGCAGTCGGGAATCTGCCCTACAACAAGGCCGCGTTCTTCTCGCACGCCATGGGCAGCCTGCTCTCCCCGCTCGGAGTGCACGCCAACGAGATCATCGAGACCGTCGCCCTGCTGCTGCACATCGGCGTGATGCTGGTGTTCCTGCTGATCGTGCTGCACTCCAAGCACCTGCACATCGGTCTGGCCCCGCTGAACGTGACGTTCAAGCGCCTGCCGAACGCGCTGGGTCCGCTGCTGCCGATGGAGTCCAAGGGCGAGTACATCAACTTCGAGGATCCCGCCGAGGATGCGGTGTTCGGCCGCGGCAAGATCGAGGATTTCACCTGGAAGGGCTACCTCGACCTCACCACCTGCACCGAATGCGGGCGCTGCCAGTCGCAGTGCCCGGCGTGGAACACCGGCAAGCCGTTGTCGCCCAAGCTCGTCATCATGGACCTGCGCGACCACCTGTTCGCCAAGGCGCCGTACATCTTCGGCGACAAGACCGGCCCGTCCGAAGCGCTCGCCGACAAGGAAGGCGGCCTCGAGGTCGGCCACGACGATGAGCACCACGTGCCGGAATCCGGATTCGGCCGGGTGCCCGCCGACTCCCCACTGCAGGCCACCCGCCCCCTGGTGGGCGATGCGGCCGCACTGGGCGTGATCGACCCCGACGTGCTGTGGTCCTGCACCACCTGCGGGGCGTGCGTGGAGCAGTGCCCGGTGGACATCGAGCACATCGACCACATCGTCGACATGCGTCGCTACCAGGTGATGATGGAGTCGGAGTTCCCCGGCGAGTTGGGCGGGCTCTACAAGAACCTGGAGACCAAGGGCAATCCGTGGGGTCAGAACTCCAAGGAGCGGCTCACCTGGATCGACGAGGTCGACTTCGACGTCCCGGTCTACGGCAAGGATGTCGAGAGTTTCGCCGGCTTCGAGTACCTGTTCTGGGTCGGCTGCGCCGGCGCCCTCGACGACCGGGCCAAGAAGACGACCAAGGCGGTCGCGGAACTGCTGGCCGCCGCAGGGGTCAAGTTCCTCGTCCTCGGCGACGGTGAGACCTGCACCGGCGACTCGGCCCGCCGGTCTGGAAACGAGTTCCTCTTCCAGCAACTGGCGGCGCAGAACGTCGAGACCATCAACGAACTGTTCGAGGGCGTCGAGCGGGTGGACCGCAAGGTCGTGGTCACCTGCCCGCACTGCTTCAACACCCTGGGCCGGGAGTACCCGCAGGTCGGCGGCAGCTACACCGTGCTGCACCACACCCAGCTGCTGAACCGGCTTGTCCGGGACAAGAAGCTCATCCCGGTGCAGAGCGCCGGATCGAACAGCGGGACGCTGACCTATCACGATCCCTGCTACCTCGGTCGGCACAACAAGGTCTACGAGGCGCCGCGCGAGTTGATCGGTGCGGCCGGAGCGACGCTGACCGAGATGCCGCGGCACGCGGATCGCGGATTCTGCTGCGGCGCCGGCGGTGCCCGGATGTGGATGGAGGAACACCTCGGCACCCGGGTCAACCACAACCGAGTCGACGAGGCGCTCACCCTCGACCCGTCCACCATCGCCACCGGTTGCCCCTTCTGCCGGGTCATGCTGTCCGACGGCGTCGGTGACCGCGGCAAGTCCGAGCAGGTCGAGGTCGTCGACGTCGCCCAGTTGCTGCTCGCGACGCTGGATCGCGGTTCGATCACACTGCCGGAGAAGGGAGCGGCCGCCGCTCGGGCCGCCGCTGCTGCCCCGGCCGTCAAGCCCGCACCGGTGACCCCGGCACCGGAACCGGCTGCCGCCGCGGCGCCGGCCGCCGCTCAAGTGCCTGCCGCCGCACCCGTGGCGGCTGCGGCTCCCGCCGCGCCCGCAGCACCCGCGAAGGGACTGGGTATCGCCTCCGGCGCCAAGCGACCCGGCGCCAAGAAAGCCGCCGCCCCGGCCGCCGAGACCGCCGCGACGACTCCCGAGTCCGCGGCACCCGCCGCACCCGCGGCACCCGTCAAGGGACTGGGTATCGCCGCCGGCGCCAAGCGACCCGGCGCCAAGAAAGCCGCCGCCCCGGCCGCCGAGCCCGCCGCGACGACTCCCGAATCCGCCGCACCCGCGGCACCCGCTGCCGCTCCAGCGCAACCCGTTCCGGTGAAGGGGCTGGGCATCGCCGCCGGGGCCAAGCGGCCCGGCGCCAAGAAGGCCGCGGCCACTCCCGCGGCGTCGGCACCGGCACCCGCCGTCGAGCCTGCGGCACCCGCTGCCGCCGAGCCCGCCGCGGCGCCGCCGGCCACTCCGGAATCGCCCGAGGCGAAGCCGGCCGCGGAGGCGCCGCCGGTGAAGGGGCTGGGTATCGCGAAGGGGGCACGACCGCCCGGCAAGCGCTCCTGACCGGACTGCTGACCGGGGAGGTCCCGGGTCAGCCGACCTTGGTCAGCTGCAGGGCGGACTGGGTGATTTGGCCGCCCGGGCACTCGCCGTTGGAATCGGCGTGGACGGTGCCGGCCAGCGTGCTGGCGTCGATCGAGTACCGGATGACGACGTCAGCGAAGTTTCCGTCGCTGCAGATGACACCGTCCGGCTTGACCACGTTGAAGTTCCAGCGCCCGCCGTTCAGCGTCGCGACAGCCGTCCAGCCGAGGTTGCTGACCAGCGTCGCGGTGCAGCCCTCGGTGGCGCAGTTGGACTTGGCGGTGACGAAGCTCTGATCGGAACCGCCGGCGACGGCGTATCTGCCGCTCAGCCCTCCCGGGTCGGCGTGGACCGTCGCGGTGGAGCCGATCGTGGCCACCGCAGCCAGAGCAGTGGCCGCTACCAGGGCGCGCGTCGTCACTCGGTTCATGTCTGACAGCTAACCGTCTCCGACGCGAAAATCCGGCGATCGTGTCCAGGCTGTTTTGAAACCGATCGCCGGGCGTGACGGGAAGCCCGCTTTCCGCACCTCACCGCACGTCAAAACCCGCTAATCTATTTCCAGCCGGGGAATTCACGGGCCAATCCCCAGCGGGATCTACGTTTCCCGAATCGTTAAACCGGGACCGTAGTTAGGGAGTCGCAGATGGGAAAGCCGAAGAAGGACCGACCGCCGAAGTGCGTTGGCTGCACCTCAGGCGTCCACTTGCACTTCGACTTCTCGATGGCGTTTCAACCCATCGTCGACTCTCTGACCGGACAGGTCTATTCGCAGGAGGCCCTGGTTCGCGGGGTCAACAACGAGCCGGCCTCAGATGTCTTCGCACGGATCAACGAGGACAACCTCTACCGGTTCGATCAGTCCTGCCGGGTCAAGGCCATCCAGTGGGCGGCCAGCCTCGGTATCTCGACATACCTCAACGTCAACTTCATGCCGAACGCCGTCTACCGGCCGGAGATGTGCATTCGGACCGCTCTCGAAGCGGCCCACGCCTACGGTTTTCCCACCGATCGCATCGTGTTCGAGATCACCGAAGGCGAACGAGTCGCCGATTTACCGCACCTGCAGTCGATCGTGGCCGACTATCAACAACGCGGCTTCCAGGTCGCGATCGACGACTTCGGTGCCGGTTACGCCGGGCTGAACCTGCTGGCCGAATTGCGGACCGACCTGGTGAAGCTGGACATGGGCCTGATTCGCCAGATCGACCAGGACCGGACCCGGCGGATCATTTGCCGGGGGATCGTCCAAGTCTGCCGTGAGCTGGGCATCGAGGTCATCGCCGAGGGGATCGAGACGCACGACGAGATGCGGTGTCTGCAGGATCTCGGTGTTCACCTGCTCCAGGGCTACTACCTGGCCAAACCTGCCTTCGAATCGCTCGCGGAGGTCAATCCGGCGGTGACGGCGAAAGCCGGCTGACACCCCTAAACCAGGGCGCCGCGCGACCGACGGGCGAAAACCCGTTGCACGGAGTGGGACAATTGACGCCGTGACTACCCACCAGCTGCCGTGGCACCCCGCCAGCGCGCACCGGCGGCCGCGGACATTCGCGCAGTCGAGCAAGCTGCAGGACGTTCTTTACGAGATTCGCGGCCCGGTTCACGATCACGCCGCACGGCTGGAGGCCGAAGGCCACCGCATCCTCAAACTGAACATCGGCAACCCCGCGCCGTTCGGCTTCGAAGCCCCAGACGTGATCATGCGCGACATGATCCAGGCGCTGCCCTACGCGCAGGGCTACTCCGACTCCAAGGGCATCCTCTCGGCCCGCCGCGCGGTGGTCACCCGCTACGAGCTGGTCGACGGTTTCCCGCGGTTCGACGTCGACTCGGTTTTTCTCGGCAACGGTGTGTCCGAACTCATCACCATGACCCTGCAGGCGCTCCTGGACAACGGCGACCAGGTGCTGATCCCCGCACCGGACTACCCGCTGTGGACGGCGTCGGCGTCGCTGGCCGGGGGCACACCGGTGCACTACCTGTGCGACGAGACCAACGGGTGGCAGCCCGACATCGCCGATCTGGAGTCGAAGATCACGCCACGCACCAAGGCGCTCGTGGTGATCAACCCCAACAACCCGACCGGCGCGGTGTACAGCCGGGAGGTCCTCCAGCAGATGGCCGACCTGGCCCGTAAGCATGAACTGCTGCTATTGGCCGACGAGATCTACGACAAGATCCTGTACGACGACGCCCGGCACGTTCCCCTGGCATCCGTCGCGCCCGACCTCCTCTGTCTAACCTTCAATGGCCTGTCCAAGGCCTACCGGGTGGCGGGTTACCGCTCGGGGTGGCTGGTGATCACCGGCCCCACCGAACATGCGACCAGCTTCATCGAGGGCATCAGCCTGCTGGCCAATATGCGGCTGTGCCCGAATGTGCCCGCGCAGCACGCCATCCAGGTGGCGCTCGGCGGCCATCAGAGCATCGACGACCTGGTGCTGCCCGGCGGCCGTCTGCTCGAACAGCGGGACGTGGCCGTGACCAAGCTGAACGAGATCCCGGGCGTGTCCTGCGTCAAACCCGAGGGGGCGCTGTACGTCTTCCCGCGCCTCGACCCCGAGGTTCACGACATCGTCGATGACGAGAAGCTCGTCCTGGATCTGCTGCTCGAGGAGAAGATCCTGCTGACCCAGGGCACCGGGTTCAACTGGCCGGCCCCGGACCATCTGCGGATCGTCACCCTGCCATGGTCTCGGGACCTCGCCAAGGCCATCGAGCGACTGGGCAACTTCCTGGCGAGTTACCGCCAGTAGCCGGTGGCGCACTCGCATTCCCATGCCGCCCACGGGCCTGCTCCGCTGGGCCCCCTGGCGGCGCGTCTGGTGGTCATCGCACTGAGCATGATCGGCCTCGCCGTCGTGGTGGGTGCGGTGTTGCTGTGGCCGTCCGGGAGCAAGGCCGACATTCCGTTGCCGTTCCAGAGCACCGAAGGCGGGTCGGTGACCACCGAACGGGGTCAGGTCACCTCAAGCTCCCTGGCCGACTGCGGCAGTCCGTCTGCGGGGGCGGTGCTCACCGCCGGCCCGGCTCCGGGACTGCCCGGTGCCGGAACCTGCGTACAAGCCCTTATCGCCATCGAATCCGGTCCGAACGCCGGAGCCGGCACCCTGCTGGAATTCTCCCGCGGACCCGGCCAACCCAACCTCCTTGCCGGCCAGACCATCCGGGTGTTCCGACAGGTCGATCCCCAGGGCGCGACAACCTACGGGTTCTACGACTACGAACGGACCTGGCCGCTGATCGGGTTGGCCGCCCTGTTCGCCATCGTGATCGTCGCGGTGGCCCGGTGGCGGGGACTGCGGGCGCTGATGGGGATCGCGATCGCCTTCGGGGTGCTTGTGGTGTTCCTGCTGCCCGCCCTGCGCGACGGCGCCCCGGCTGTTCCGGTGGCGCTGGTGGCGTCGGCGGCCATCCTCTTCGCGGTGATCTATCTGGCCCACGGGATCAGCCTGCGGACCAGCGCCGCCCTGCTGGGCACCCTGACCGCGATGCTGCTGGCAGCCGTGTTGTCCTGGGGCGCCATCGAACTCACCCACCTGACCGGCCTGTCCGATGACCAGAACAACGAGGTCGCCGCCTACCTGGGCAACGTGTCGATCACCGGCCTGCTGCTGGCGGGCTTCATCATCGGCTCCCTGGGTGTTCTCAACGACGTCACCATCACGCAGTCCTCGGCGGTGTTCGAGTTGGCCCAACTCGGCCCAGCACCATCGGCGTCCGGTGCCGCCGGTGCCCGCCGAGGAGTGCGACGGGAGGTCTTCCTGCGGGCCATGCGGGTCGGCAGCGATCACATCGCCAGCACGGTCTACACCCTGCTGCTGGCCTACGCCGGCAGTTCACTGCCGCTACTGCTGCTGTTCAGCGTGGCCAACCGGTCGTTGGCCGACGTGCTGACCAGCGAGAGCGTGGCCATCGAGATCGCCCGTTCGGCGGTCGGCGGGATCGCCCTGGCCCTGGCGGTTCCGTTGACCACCGCGATCGCGACGGTGCTCGCGACACCTACCGCCCCGGGTCGCTCCGCTCCTGCCCGCCGTGCCTAACGCCGCTCCAGCAGGCCCAGCAGGTACTGCCCGTAGCCGGACTTGAGCAGTGGTTGTGCACGCCGCTCAAGTTCGTCATCGTCGATGAAGCCCATCCGCCAGGCGATCTCCTCCGGGCAGGCCACCTTCAGTCCCTGCCGGGCCTCGATCGTCCGCACGAAGTTACCGGCCTCCAGCAGCGAGTCGTAGGTTCCGGTGTCCAGCCATGCGGTGCCGCGGGGCAGCACCTCGACCGCAAGCCGGCCACGGTCGAGGTAGGTCCGGTTGACATCGGTGATCTCCAGTTCGCCGCGTGGCGACGGACGCAGTGCGCGGGCGATGTCCACGACGTCGTTGTCGTAGAAGTACAGGCCCGGCACCGCATAATTCGACTTCGGAACGGCCGGCTTCTCCTCGAGCGACAAAGCCCTGCCGTCCGCGGAGAACTCGACGACGCCGTAGGCGGAGGGGGTGGCCACCCAGTACGCGAAGACCGCACCCCCCTGGATCGTGGCGAATCTGCGCAGATTGGTGCCCACACCGGGGCCGTAGAAGATGTTGTCGCCCAGCATCAGCGCCACCGGACCGGTCCCGATGTGCTCGGCACCGATGAGGAACGCCTGCGCCAGCCCTTCCGGGCGATCCTGCACCGCGCGGGTGATGTTCACCCCGAACTGCGATCCGTCGCCGAGTAACCGGGCGAACGCCGGTTCGTCCTCGGGGGTGGAGATCACCAGGATGTCCCGGATTCCGGCCAGCATCAGGGTCGACAGCGGGTAATAGATCATCGGCTTGTCGTAGACCGGCAGCAACTGCTTGCTGGTGCCCTGCGTGATCGGGTAGAGGCGGGTGCCCGAGCCGCCGGCCAGGATGATCCCGCGCATCAAGGTTGCAGGTCGGCGTCGGTGAGTTCGGTGGCGGCCAGGGCTGCGACGAGATCGTCGTGCCGGAACACCGAGGTGACGTGGTCATGCACCACCCGGAAAGCCGATCCGGCAGTCCGGACGGCGGCCGGTTCGGCGTGCGGGGTGATGGTCTCCTCCACCACGACGATCCCGTCGTGGTAGTAGATGCGCCCGACCTCGATGGTGGCGTCGGTTCGCTCGGCCCACTCCCGCAGTGCGGCGTGACCCTGCGCGGCACCGCCCGCGTCACCGATTTCGATGTCGTCGCTCGACAGCGACACCAGGGTGTCGAGGTCGCCGGCGCTCAACGCGTCATGCCAGGCAAGAACGGTCGCGATCTCCGAGGTACTCATGAATGGCAAAAGTACCGCAGCTCATGGCACCGACTGCCGCCGATCGACCGCACCGGCCCAGGGACGGTAGGTGTGGTGTCGCGGGATCACTCCTCTGATCCCGAGTCGTCACCGGAGCTCTGGACGGAGAAGCTCGGGATCAGGACCTCCGACGTCACAGTCGGCACCGAGACCTCCGACGTCACAGTCGGCACCGGTGCCTCCGACGTCACGGTCGGCACCGGGGCCTCCGATGTCACGGTCGGCGCCGGCGCCTCCGGTGTCGTCGGGGTTGAGGTCGGAACCACTGTGGCCGTGATCGGGGTGGTGGGAGTCGACGGAGTGGTCACCGATGGAGCGGTGGTCGGCGGCCCTGTCGTCGATGGCCCAGTCACCGAAGGCGCCACCGTCGCCGGCAGTGTCGGAATCCGAACCGGAGCCTGCACGAACGGCGGCAGGACCGGGATCATCGGAGCAAGCACGATCGGCGGGATCGCCGGCACGGGCGCCGCGGGAACGGTCACCACAGGCGCCGAAGCAGCCGGTGGCACAGGCGCGGACGCGGCGGGAAGCACCGGAGCAGGAGCCGCCGGCGCAGCAGGGAGCACCGAGGCCGGACCTGCCGGTGCAGCAGGGACAGGAGGCTGGGGCCGTGCCGCCGGCGCGGGCGCAAACGCCGTCCGGGGTGCTTCCCGGACCACCGGCACAGGGGCCTGAATGGTCTCGAGAGCCGTGGACGACCCCGTTTCGGCCGCCTCCCCCGCCGCGGTCGGGACGGCTGGGGTGCGCGTCTCGCCCGGTCGCTGTTCCACCGCTGGCCGGATGCTGACCGCCAACGAGATCACCAGCGCGACGACACCGACCACGAAGATGGTCGCCAAGGTGCTGCCGACCAACAGGAACGGCTTCTCCTCCGACTCATCGGACTCGTCAGTCAGCCCGGACTCGTCAGTGAGCTCGGACTCCGCGAAAAGCCCGGACTCGTCGGCCGGTGACTCGTCGATGTCGGGGGTGACAGCGTCATCGTCGTCGTCGATAACGGCGCTGTAGCCCAGCGGAGCCATGTATCCGGCCGGGGCCATCTGCGTCGCCCCTGCCACGGTGTCAGCGGCGGACCCGAACCGGCCGGTGGATCCCGCCGAGCCGGCAGCCACGGCGACCGTCTCGGCCTCGAATCGCGGTGTGCCCGCCGCAGCCAGCGCGGCCCCGCGGGCCAGGGCCAGGTCGGCGTCGTCGGGAGCGTGCACCGGCAGCGGGGTACCCTCGGCGATCCGCGCGGACAGCGCCGCCACGTCCAGTCCGGCGCCGATCAGGAACACCGCCTGCGGGGGTTCCGCGGCGAGTTCGAGGGCGGCCACCACGTCCTGAAGGTCGGCGGCGATGTCATCGGCGTTCGAAGCCCTGGTCTGAACCGCCACCACCGCGCCGTCGACCGTCCGCACCACTGCCATCGTGACGGTCAACCTGCGGGCCACGGCGCCGGCCGGGTCGGGGTCGGACGCTTCAACGAACAGCAGGGCCGTGCGTTCGTAGCCGATCGTGCGCCCGACCGCCTGAGCGAGCGCGCTGGCGGCGTGCAGTTCGGACACCATCACGACGTCACTGATGTCATCGGCGCGCAGCGCCTGCCGCAGCCGCCTACCGTCAGCGTGATCGGTCCACGCCACACCGATCGCCGCCAACCGGTGCGCGCCCTCGTCAACGCTCTCCCGGGTGCCGAGAATCGCGGCCACCACCTGCTCGGCCGCGCCGGAGTGCCCCGCATCGCCGATCGGCACGTCAACGACATTGCTGTCGAGCGTGACACCCCCACCATCGGCGCCCTCGACGAGCACCATCCGGACAGCCGTGGGTGTCATCGACACACCAAGAACGACCTCCACCAGGCCTCACCCCTGAACTTGAACCGACTACCCGGTTCATCGCCACGGGGAGCCCGGCCGTTACCGCTGCGGCGCGCGAAAGTTGAGATAGGACCGTGACGGGGTGGGCCCACGCTGCCCCTGATACTTCGAGCCGACCGCCGTACTGCCGTAGGGGTGCTCGGCCGGGCTGGTCAGCCGCAGCAGGCATAACTGGCCGATCTTCATCCCCGGCCACAGGGTGATCGGCAGGTTCGCCACGTTCGACAACTCCAGGGTGATGTGACCGGAGAAGCCAGGGTCGATGAAGCCCGCGGTGGAGTGGGTCAGCAGCCCCAGCCGTCCCAGCGACGACTTGCCCTCGAGCCGGCCGGCCAGGTCATCGGGCAGGGTGCAGCATTCCAGCGTCGCCCCCAGGACGAACTCGCCGGGATGCAGAACGAAGGGTTCGTCATCGGCGGCCTGCACCAGGCTGGTGAGTTCGTCCTGCTGCTGGGCCGGGTCGATGTGGGTGTAGCGAGTGTTGTTGAACACCCGGAACAGGTTGTCCAATCGGACGTCGACGCTGGACGGCTGCACCAGGGCGTCGTCGTACGGGTCGATGCCGAGCCGTCCGCCGGCGATCTCGGCGCGGATGTCGCGATCGGAGAGCAGCACGGGTGAGAGCGTAACGGCCCCGGGGTTGCTATCCTTCTCCAGCAGCACATGCCGATGTAGTTCAATGGCAGAACATCAGCTTCCCAAGCTGAATACGCGGGTTCGATTCCCGTCATCGGCTCCATCTCTACCAGCGCGAATGCTGTTCGATCCGTTCGATTCCCAGCCTCCGTGTCACGGCGTTGTCACAACCCGCTCGAAAGTGTCACCCGCCGCGCGTAGCGCATCGTCCTGCGAGTGCGCGTACAGGCGCATGGTGAGGCTCGCGTCCTTATGCCCGATCCACGCCGCGATCACCGCCACCGGCACACCCGCCAGGTGCATCGCAGTCGCCGCCGTGTGTCTGGCCGCGTGCAACTTGATCGGCCTCAACCCGGCCCGCTCGGTCGCGTCACGCCACGACCGCGACAGCACTTGCGGGTGGTAAGGCTCGCCCGCCTCATTCGACGCCACGTAAAGGCCCGAACCGTAGTCACTTCCCAGCGCGAGCCGCTCGGCGGCCTGGCGAGCCTTAGCCGCCCGCAACACGGTGACGAGCCGATCCGGCAGCGGCAGCGTCCGCCGCGACATAGCCGACTTTGGATCGTTCTCCACGGCCTTGCCGCCTGCGTCCACCCTGTTGTTCGCAACAGACAGGGTCTTGCTGTCGAGGTCTACATCGGACCACCGCAGACCGGCTATCTCCCCGCGCCGCAGGCCGCACAAAGCCAGTTCCCAAGCGTGCCCGAGCCGGTCGTCGGCGATCGCCGCCAGTAGCGTCCTCACTTCGTTCTCGGTGTACGTGTCGACGCTGCGGTACCCGACCGCCACAGCGTCAACGTGCTCCGCGACGTTGCGGGAGACGAGGCCCTGGCGCTGCGCATCGGCCAGCACCATCGACACGGTCTGCGTGAACTTGTTTACCGCGATTGCACCCCAAGGCCGACGAGTCCTCCCCTTCCCCGTCTGCGTTCCGCCGGCCAAGAGGTCGGCCACAAGCGAGTCGACGTGCGCCTTGGTCAACCGTTGCACCGGCTCGCCGCCGTGGCGTTCGATCAGCGGTTGCAAGTCATAGGTCAGCTTCGCTTTCGACGTCGCGCGCAACTTGTGTCGTCCCGAGACGTAGTTCTCGCAGACCTCGCGCACTGTGATGGTGCGCTTCGGTACGAACGAGCCTTGCACCGCAGCGTCGGTAATGCTGGCGAGCGCATCACGCGCCAGCCGCTCGGTTGCATACCGTCGCCGAACCTGTTGCCGCTTACCTGTTTCCGCATTGATACCCGCGTCAACGGTCAACTGATAGCGGACGATTCGCTTGCCGGTCTTGCGGTCGGCAATCTCGACTTTCTTGATCTGCGGCGGAAGCTGCTGCCTACTCATCGGTCGACACCCCTGGCCCGCAGCGACTGGCGCGCACGCTCTTGACGCTCGTCCCAGGCACCCCACAAACGATCCTGGTCGTTCCTGATGCTGTGACGAAGCCGCGCTACCAACGCCTCACTGTGCTTGATCTGACGTCGTGTACTTTCCGCCTCACCCGGCGAAATATCATCGCGCTCAGCGTGCTTACGTTGCGCGTCGAGTTGGTCGGCAGTTTCCAATGCCAGCGCGTCCGCCTGGACCATGCCCGCGCCGACCCTGCCGGGTGAGTCGTCGATGGGCTCGCCGCCTGACTGCCACATCGACGGCAGTTGACCCGCGAACCACAGGGCCGCGTCCCGACTGCTCTCACGTTGGCCAGGCAGTGTGTCGACGTCAGCAGGAAAGGAAATCGAGAACGACTCGCCGGGGCCGTAACTCTCATCAATCGTCACGTCGTAGCCCTCGGGGAACCCGGGATAGAGCAGTAGGACCGGCGGCAATTCGAGGGCCTTTGCGAGGACGATCAACTCGGCGACGTCGACCTTGCCCGCGCGCTTGTTGCCTTCGATCTTCGAAATAGCCACGCGCGTAATGGGATAACCGAGATCAGCTGTCCGTTGCGCGAGTTGCTGCGCGGTGAGGTGCAGAGCGTTGCGCCGCTTCTGCACGGCCTCGCCGAATCGCGCAGCGAGGTCCAGTTCCCACGCTTTCACGTCAGGGTCAATGTTCGGCATTGCGACATACTCCCACGGATTCGCCAGCGTTCTAGAACGTCTGTGTATGCTTGCGCCATAACAGAACGGTAGCTCAGTTTTGTGTCGCATTCCAGAACAAAGGAGAATCATGGCAGAACGGGAAGCGGAGCGGATGGCTCGGCTGCACAGCGTCGAATCGGTCATGGACCGCCTCGGCGTCGGCAGGTCAACCGTGTTCGCACTCATGGCCAGCGGCCAGTTGCGCAGCTGCAAGGTCGGACGCCGCCGCCTCATCCCCGAGGCCGCCATCAGCGACTTCATCGACAGGCTGGACGCGACCGGCGGCGGCACCGACGACCCCCGAGGTGCTGCCTGATGAGCGCCGTAACGAGAAACGCCCCCGGCGGCGCTGGAACGCCGACCGAGGGCCGAGACCTCAACGCCCACCACTACGAAGGAGTCTCAGTCATGTCGAGCATATCCGAGTGCAGGCACTGCACCGTTCCCACCACCGAGGGGGACGTGTGTGCGTTCTGCTCGAGTTACACCGCGCCGGTCGATGACGCCCTGGCCGACGCCGTCAGTCACACGGCTGCGGCTATCGCCGCTGCGGCCGAGACCCTTGAGCACCTCCCGGCTGACGCCCCTCTGTTCGGGGCGGTCGACGTCGTCAACGCGCTGGC
>JAKOYE010000104.1 GCA_029780675.1 Actinomycetes bacterium | reverse complement strand
TGGACCTGTACTACGTCGAGAACTGGTCGATGATGGCGGACCTGCTCATCGCCTTCAAGACGTTGCGGATTGTGTTGCGGCCTTCTGGGGCGTACTGACTTGCCAGTGACGGATCGGTCCATTCGCCGACCCATCGACGAACACTGGAAGTCGCAGGCCGTCTTCGCCATGGACCGCTATCGGGAGACCGATCCTCAGGGCTGGGCGGACTACCTCGTCGAAGCCGGGGAACTTGCCGGTGCCGACAGCCCGGTTGCCGACTGATTCCGTGTCAGCCAGGGCGAATCCAGCGATACAGCCGGGTCGGGTATGGTTCGTCGATTTCGCGGGACGCGCTATGTTCTGGGGCACATGCTAGCCTTGTAGCAATATGTAACAAAGCGGAGGGTCTGGCTATGGCTGATGATCGTGTAATCCGCGTCGCCGCTGAGCTCGTTGAGAGTGCCGCGGCTGAAGGTGCTCGACAAAGCCGATCGGCCAAGCAGCAGTTGGACCATTGGGCCCGCGTCGGCCGGGAGGTGTGCGGCCAGCACAGTGCGTCGCGGCGCCGAGTAGAGGCCGCTCTCGCGGGGCGCCTCGACGTGTCGTATTTGACAGTCGAGGAGGGCGTCGTCTTCAACTCCGAAGTGGCCGCCGCGGTTGATGAGTCCCTTGCCCGCACCCACTTCGGACGATTGCTGGCCGCCGGCGGGGCGAAGACCGTGGCACTCGACGATGAGGGCCAGATTGTCGAATACCGGCCCGACGGCACATCAGCGGTGCTGGCGGAGCCGACAGCTGTAGCCGAGGGGTGAAACGACTCGACTTGGTCGTCGGTCCCAACGGTGCGGGAAAGTCGACGTTCATCGCTCTTGTTCTCGCTCCCTTGCTGCCGGGCAGCGTCATCGTCAATGCTGATGAGATTGCGCGCCGGAACTGGCCCGGCGACAGCGAGGCCCACTCCTATGAGGCTGCTCGCATCGCCGCCGCCACCCGATCCGCCCTCGTCGAGCAGGGCTGTACGTTCATAGCCGAGACGGTGTTCTCGCACCCGTCCAAGCTGGACTTGCTCGACCAAGCGCATCTCCGCGGTTACACCGTCGTGGTCCATGCTCTGCTGATCCCTGAGGAGCTGGCCGTTGAACGCGTTGCTCGCCGGGTCAGCGCCGGCGGACACAGAGTGCCGGAAGTCAAAATCCGTCAGCGGTATCGCCGGTTGTGGTCGCTGGTCGTCACCGCCCTGGAGCGCGCCGACCTGGCAACCGTCTACGACAACAGCAAGATCAAGGGGCCGCGACCTTGCGCGCGAATGGCCGCCGGTGAACTCATCGGAGCATCGACATGGCCGGAGTGGGCGCCGGCGACGCTGATGTCGCGTTGGCCTTAGGGCGGCTTAGGGCGGTAGCGGCGGGCGCTCCGACCTTGTCTGGGAGGACGCGGTCCGGCTGGACCTGTTCTCCGTCGAGAACTGGTCGATGATGGCCGACCTCCTGATCGCCTTCAAGACATTGCGGATCGTGCGGCGTCCGTCGGCGGCGTACTGAGCGCGGAGGGGTCTTTGTCAGCAAATGAGACTATGCGCCAGTCCCCGGGACGCAGGTATAGCGATCTATGAAGGGCTATAGGAAAAAGCTATAGTTCGATATAAATCGCTATAGATGGAGTTTTCCTGTGGACCCGGTGCGGAATCCCTACTCTCCAGGCGCTGGCCGAGCGCCGACTGCGCTGATCGGACGCGATGCCCAGCTCGAGCGGTGGTGGATTGCCTTGGATCGCATCGAAGCTGGCCGCACGGCGCAACCGGTGGTTCTCTGCGGGTTGAGAGGCGTCGGGAAGACCGTCCTACTCTCCCGTTTTTTCAGGGTCGCGAGGGATCGAGATTGGATTGTTGCGCAGGTTGAAGCGGGGAGCGGGAAGTCCCTGCGCGCGACACTAGGGGAAGCTCTGCACGCTCCGCTCGCCGACCTTGCGCGACCCTCAGCCGGCAAACGGCTGTTAAAGGGGCTGAAAACGGCGTTGAGCTTCAAGGCGTCGTATGACACCAGCGGCACGTGGAACTTTGGCCTCGATTTATCCGAGACGGCGGGTGGTGGTGCCGATACCGGAATGCTGGAAACCGACCTCAACAAGCTGGTTCGTGACGTATCCGAGGCGGCCAACGAAGAGGACGTCGGTCTGGCCATCCTCATCGACGAGGCGCAGGATCTGACGCCCGACGAATTGACCGCGGTCTGCTCCGCGGCCCACGTCGCCGGACAGCAGGAATGGAACTGCCTCTTCGCGTTGGCCGGACTGCCGAGCCTTCCACGGGTGCTGGCCGAGGCGAAGTCCTATTCCGAGCGACTGTTCGTCTTCGAGCAAATCGGGCACCTCACAGAGGATCTGGCCCGGAAGGCTCTCACCGAACCTGCGGCGCTTGAGCGGGTCGCGTGGGAAGAGAACGCGGTCGATTTCATCGTTCAACAGGCATCGGGATACCCCTACTTCCTGCAGCAGTTCGGCCAGGAGACCTGGAACGCGTCAAGTGACTCGCCGATCGGACTTCCCGATGCGCGGGTCGGAGCAGCGTTGGGCCGGGATGCGCTCGATAACGGCTTCTTCCGCGCCCGCTGGGACCGGGCTACCCGGGCCGAAAAGCGTTACCTGCGTGCGATGGCGGTCGACGGGGACGCAGGCAGTTCGTCGGGTGATGTGGCTACCCGGCTTGGCCGCAGCGTCACCAGTTTCGGCCCAACGCGTGCAAGCCTCATCGCCAAGGGCCTCATCTTCGCCCCTGCGCACGGCGTAGTCGCTTTTACGGTTCCGTGCATGGCGGAGTTCATTCAACGGCAGGCCGATCAGTAAGCTGACGCCCCCGCTGACCAGCAGATCTACCCCAGTCTTGTCACGTCCTCCTTGCCGGGCGGAGTCGCCAAGGACGGACACGCGACCTGGGCATTTCCTGCCCACCGCCGAGCACTAGCACCGTCCCAGATAGCGCGGTTCCGGCCCGCGTAGATTTGCTGAAGTGCAGATCAGCGCCGTCGAGTCCACCGAATTGTTTGTCGGCGATCCCGATGAGCCCATGCAGATCGTGCGGGTCGAGTACACCAATGCGGCTGTGCCCACCGCAGTCCGGGCCGAGGGTGACGGGCTGAGCACTCCCGACCCGGCGGTTGCCTCGGCGGGCGAGGGGGTGGTCGAGGTCGCGGTTCGGGTCGACGATCCGGTGCCGGGGCGGCGCCGCCCGGCGCGGGTGCTGGCCGGGGCGACGGCGGCGGACGTCGAGTTCGTCTTCGAATTCGAGGATGCCGAACCGGGCTGGACCATGCACATGATCAGCCACTTCCACTACGACCCGGTGTGGTGGAACACCCAGGGCGCCTACACCAGCCTGTGGGCCGAGGACCCGCCCGGCGCGTGCAAGCAGAACAACGCCTTCGCGTTGGTGGCCGCGCACCTGGAGATGGCGCGCCGCGAGCCGGAGTACAAATTCGTCCTCGCCGAGGTCGACTACCTCAAGCCGTACTTCGACGCCCACCCCGAGGATCGCGCCGACCTGCTGCGGTTCATCGCCGACGGGCGCGTCGAGGTGATGGGCGGCACCTACAACGAGCCCAACACGAACCTGACCGGTGCGGAGACCGCGATCCGGAACTTCGTGCACGGCATCGGGTTCCAGCGCGACGTGCTTGGGGCATCACCGGCGACGGCGTGGCAGCTCGACGTGTTCGGCCACGATCCGCAGTTCCCCGGGATGGCCGCCGACGCTGGGTTGACGTCGTCCTCGTGGGCGCGCGGCCCGCACCACCAGTGGGGACCGATGGCAGGGCACGGTGATCCGCGGCGGATGCAGTTCCGCAGCGAGTTCGAGTGGATCGCCCCGTCCGGGCTGGGCCTGCTGACCCACTACATGTTGGCGCACCGCGGTTCGTCTGCGCCATCCCGTCGGAGTTCTTCGCCGCGGTGCGCGCCGAACTCGCCGAGCGCGGCGAGGCGGCATCCCCGCAGACCCGGGACACGAACCCGATCTACACCGGCAAGGACGTCTCCTACATCGACACCAAACAGGCCAACCGGGCCGCCGAGGACGTGGTGCTCGGTGCGGAGCGGTTCGCGGTGTTCGCGGCGCTGCTCAGCGGGGCGAGCTACCCGGAGGCGGCGCTGGCCAAGGCGTGGGTGCAGCTGGCCTGGGGTGCCCACCACGACGCCATCACCGGATCGGAGTCCGATCAGGTCTATTTGGACCTGCTCACCGGCTGGCGCGACGCCTGGGAACTGGGCCGGGCGGCGCGATCCGCCGCGTTGGAGGTGCTGGTCGGATTGACCCCCACTCATCGCGGAGCAGTGAGCCACGTTGCGGACAATCCGGTCACGGACGCGATGGTGTCGAAATCCTTGTCGAAGTGCAGGACAGTCAGGCCCGCAAGTTCTGCTGTGGCGGCGATCAGAAGGTCGGGAATGGACGGTCCACGATGAAGGCCTCTATCGGCCAGCAGAATCTGGATTTCTAGCGCCCGGTCTTCGATCCTCGGGGTCAGATACTCCACCGGCATTGCTGCCAGAGGTGTTTCGGCGAACTGACGCCGCGCGGCGTCGCCGGACTGCGCCGAATACCCAACTTCCAATCGCGTGACGTTGCTGATGTGTACCAATCCGCGCTCGACGCGGTTGCTCCAGAGCCCTAGTTCGCTGCTCTGAGAAAGCCGGGCGAGCGCCGACTTGTCGATCAACCACGCCTGCTGGGTCACTGCCACGCTTTGGTGATGAACTGCTCATCGGCGAGGCCGGCGAGAGTGTCGCCGAGGCGGGACAAGTCCTCGGGCGTCACGCGATGCGGAACGACTCGGGCATCTTGGGCGAGTCGGCGGCGAATGTACTCAACCCTCGACAGGCCCATCTCGGCGGCCCGGGCGTCGATCGCCGTGAGGACGTCGTCGGGAACATCGCGGATCAGCACGTCGCTCATGACACGATGATATCAACAGATAGCGCGGTTTCCGCCCGCGTAGATTTGCTGAGGTGCACCTCAGCGCCGCCGAACCCACCGAATTGTTCGTCGGCGATCCCCATGATCCTCTGCAAGTCGTGCGCGTCCACTACACGGGTGCGTTGGCTCCCACCGAGGTCCGCGTTGACGGCGACGGACTGAGAACCCCCGACCCGGCGATCGCCGCGGCGGGGGACGGGATGGTGGAGGTCGCGGTTCGGGTCGATGACTCGGTGCTCGGGCGGCGCCGCCCGGCGCGAGTCCTGGCCGGATCGACGGAGGAGGACGTCGAGTTCGACTTCGAATTCGAGGATGCCGAACCGGGCTGGACCATGCACATGATCAGCCACTTCCACTACGACCCGGTGTGGTGGAACACCCAGGGCGCCTACACCAGCCTGTGGACCGAGGACCCGCCCGGCGCGTGCAAGCAGAACAACGCCTTCGCGTTGGTGGCCGCGCACCTGGAGATGGCCCGCCGCGAGGCGGAGTACCGATTCGTCCTCGCCGAGGTCGACTACCTCAAGCCGTACTTCGACGCCCACCCCGAGGATCGCGCCGATCTGCTGCGGTTCATCGCCGAGGGGCGCGTGGAGGTGATGGGTGGCACCTACAACGAGCCCAACACGAACCTGACCGGTGCGGAGACCGCGATTCGGAACTTCGTGCACGGCATCGGGTTTCAGCGCGACGTACTCGGGGCGTCGCCGGCGACGGCGTGGCAGCTCGACGTGTTCGGCCACGATCCGCAGTTTCCGGGGATGGCGGCCGACGCCGGTCTGACCTCATCGTCATGGGCGCGTGGG
>JAKOYE010000102.1 GCA_029780675.1 Actinomycetes bacterium | reverse complement strand
GCGGCAGGAGATCCTCTCCAGGATCCAGGAGTGGACTGGAGTCACGATCGCCCTGGAGGACGCGGCGTATATCCCGCTGCGGACGGACTGGATGCCACCGAGGGATCGCCGGACGGCCGACGGGGTGGAGCTGCTCCTCGCGGGCAGGTGGCCGGCAGAGGTGCAAGCGGCGATCGCGGCCGGGCAGTTCGCGCGGGTTTCTGGGCGCGTGATTGGAGAGTTCTGGAAGTGTATAGCAGACGGACCGAACGAGGTGCCGGAAGAGGCGCCTGTCGTAATCCGCATCCACACAACCCCAATCAATCACGTCGACGGGTGGTCGTGGAGTCATGTTGTGACCGAGATCCGGCGATGGGCCGCGGTCTACCCCGAGGAGATCCCCGACCCGAACAATATCTCTGAGGCTGAGGCCCGGGCGCTCCTCAAGACGATCTATCAGCATCCGGCGGTGATCGCGGAGTTTGAACGACGGCGGATGGTCGCGGAGGCGACTCAGAGGGAGTATCGCGACGCCAGGACGATCCAGTACGCGATCGACGTCGGCGTTGATCTACCCGACCCGACTCCGCCACCGGTGACGCAGGAGTTCCCGTGCACTGATGACGGCAACGGGGACCGCCTTGTGGCGCAGTATCGGGACTCGATCCGGTATTGCAAGACGTTCGACGCATGGTACATTTGGAACGGCTCATATTGGGAGCGCGACGAGACCTGCCGGATGCTGGCGCTTGCCAAGCGGGTCGCCCGGACGATCCATATCGAGGCTTCGGCGACCACAGACGACCGGCGCGAGAAAGTCGGGAAATGGGCCCTCACGTCAGGGATGCTCTCGCGGATGAAGGCGATGATCGCCTGCGCTGCCCCGGCCGTCGCGGTGACGCCGGAGGAGTTCGACGCCCGGCCGGAGTTGTTGAACTGTCGGAACGGGACGCTGGAACTCGATACGCTGACGTTCCGCGAGGCGCGGCGCGAAGACCTGCTCACGAAGTGCTGCGGGGTGGATTACAACCCGGCGGCCGAG
>JAKOYE010000086.1 GCA_029780675.1 Actinomycetes bacterium | reverse complement strand
CTGCACGCCTTCCGCGAGGAGCGTCCCGGGCCGCGCTGGCGGCGGCTTTACGACGCGACCTGGCCGGGCTACCGCTCGTGGTACCTGCGGCCCGGAACCGGCAGTCGCCCCACCGTTTTCGAGGCCGAGCAGGCCCTGCTGCGCCACATGCCCGAACTGCATCCCACCTGGGCGCGACTGGTGTCGCTGACCGGCCGGGATGCGACGGCGGCGGCGATGCTGACCGGGTGGAACGTCCCCGCCTTCGCGCCGGCCTGCTCGCAGGTGGTGACCACCACCGGGCCGCGGGCGCTGATCCGCAACTACGACTACCACCCGGATCTGTTCGAGCAGGTGGTGATGGCCACCCGGTTCGCCGAGCGCGAGGTGGTCGGCACCAGCGACTGCCTCTGGGGCCTGCTGGACGGGATGAACTCCGACGGGCTGGCCGTCTCGCTGACCTTCGGCGGCGCCCGAGGCAGCGGAACGGGGTTCGGCATCCCGATGGTGGTGCGCTACCTGCTGGAAGTCGCCGGCACGGTCACCGAAGCGGTGTCCGCGGTGTCGCGCATCCCGGTCTCGATGTCCTACAACCTGACCCTCACCGACCGCACCGGCGATGTCCGCACCGTCTATCTGGCCCACGGCGGCGTCATCGAGCAACGGGACTGCCCGCTGGCGACCAACCACCGGTTCGACGAACCGGAGGACCCCGAGCACGCCCGCCGCTTCCACAGTCTCGAACGGCAGGCACACCTGCGGGGGCTGCTGTCCGATCAGCTGCCCGCAGACCGGGTGGCCGACGAGTTCCTCCGGGCACCGCTGCGAAGTACGCTCTACGACAAAGGATTTGGGACGCTCTATACCGCCGACTACCGCCCGGACAGCGGGGAGGTCCACTATCGCTGGCCGGGCACCACCTGGAGCCGCCGTTTCGACTCCACCGACGCCGAGATCCGCGTGGACGTTCCCGCCGCCTGAGGCCCGTAAAATCGGCCCATGGCTGATGGATCCGCTGCGCCGGACGGGGCGCCGTTAGACGGGTTGACCGAGGCCGAGTTGGGTGCGCTCATCTGTCGGGCCACCGACGAGCTCAGCGGCCGCGGCACCCGAGAGGGGTTCGCCGAACTCCTTCGGATCGTCGCCTACGTCGGCCAGCAGGTCGGTCATGCGGCCCGACTGGTGGCGCAGTCCAACTCGTGGAGTCAGGTCGCCGAGATATCGGGCACCTCCCGGCAGGCCGCCTGGGAGCGCTGGCGGAGTACCTGAATCCCGCTATCTGGCGGTTCCCTGGCTCCACGCCGTCCGGAGGTTCGGCACTGCGGCGAAGCGGGCGGGACCACGCCGCTGCGGCCTCCGCCGAAGGATCGACCCCGCCATCGGAAGCGCTTGGGCGAGAGCACCACCCGCGGCACGGAGTCCGTGCCGCTTTCCCGTCATCGCGACTGCCGCCATGAATCCGCAGAAGACCCCCACCAGAAACGGCCCGCGGGCACGCTTCTCGCCACGTCTGTCCCCATGTCGCACCGACACGGCCAGCCAGAACCCGGCGGCCGCGCCGGCACCGGCGATCAGGAGCACCATCGTGACCGTTGCGAGGGCGTGCATCCAGCCCACCTCCCCTCCGGTCCTCCGTCGGTATCGGGCCCCGTCGTTGGCCGATTGCCCGATCAAAGCACCGGCGGCGCGGCACGGATAAGTCCCCTGAGCTTTCGTGACCAAACCGTGTGCCGGGCGTGATGTGCGATTCCGGGGGGACCCCGCGTCCGTAGACTTCCGCCGCATGAGCGACGGCCCTGTTCTGGACGCACTGGTTCTGGATGCCCTAATTCTGGACTACGTACGGACCCCGCGCGCCAAAGCCTCGGCGAAGGGGGCGCTCCATGACCGCACCGCCATTGATCTGCTTGTTCATCTCCAGCAGGCGCTGGTGGACCGGACCGGCCTGGATCCCGCCCGGGTCGACGACGTCATCGTGGGCTGCGCCTCCCAGGTCGACGAACAGGGTGCGAACATCGCCCGCACGGCGGCGCTACTGGCCGACTGGGGCGACCGTGCTCCCGGCCTGACGATCAACCGCTTCTGTGCCTCCGGCGTCGACGCCGTCGCGCACGCCGCCGCCCGACTGCGGGCCGGCGACCTGAGCCTCGCGGTCGCGGGCGGGGTCGAGTCGGTCTCCCGGGTTCCGCTGTTCGCCGACCGCGGCCCGCTGTGGACCGACCCGGCCACCATCCGGACGGTCGGTTCGGTCCACATGGGGGTGGCCGCGGACCTCAACGCGACGATCGAGGGCTTCGGCCGCGAGGAACTCGACGGCTACGGCGTGGAGACCCAACAGAAGGCGGCCACCGCGTGGGCCGGCGGCGCGTTCGCCCGGTCGGTGGTGCCGGTCGGGCCCGGCCCGAGTGGGCCGGGTCTGGACCACGACGAACTCGTCCGCGGCCAGACCACACTGGCGGCACTGGCCGCGCTACCACCGGCCTTCGCACAGTTGGGCGCCGACGGTCAGGACGAGATCGCCCTGAACGCCTACCCGGCCGTCCCGTCCATCGAACACCTGCACACCGTCGGGACGTCACCCCAGATGGCCGACGCCGCAGCGCTTCTGCTGCTGGGCACGGCCAAGCAGGCCGAGGCGGCCGGCATCGCACCGCGTGGGCGGATCGTGGCGGCGGCGACCACGGCGGTGAACCCGGTCCTGATGTTGACCGCCGGCCAGAGCGCGGTGCTCGAGGTCATCGAGCGCGCCGGCCTGCGGCCCGCCGATATCGACGTCTTCGAGTTCGCCGAGGCGTTCGCGGCGCTGTGTCTGAAGTTCCGCCGCGACCTCGACGCCGGGCCGGACCGGATGAACCCCAACGGCGGCACCATGGCGATGGGGCACGCGTTCGGGGCGACCGGCGCGATCCTGGTCGGCAGTTGCCTGGAGGAACTCGAACGCCGCGACGGCCGCTACGGCGTGGCCGCGGTGAGCGGCGCCGCAGGGCTGGGCGTGGCGGTGCTGATCGAACGACTCCCCGGCTGATCGAACGACTTACCGTGTGAGCGGTTCGGCCGCGGCTCAGTACCTGTCGATCTGCGGCGGTTCCGGGGCGGCCAGGCCGGCCGGGCCGAGGTTCTTCTCGAAGGCGGCCTTCCAGGCGCCGTCAGCCTCCATCTTGGCCAGGGCGTCGTTGATCTTGGCCCGCAGTTCGGTGTCGTCCTTCTTCAGTCCGATGCCGTAGCGCTCCTCGGAGAACGGCTTGCCGACGAGCTTGAACTCGCCGGGCGACTTCGCGGCATAGCCGGCGAGGATGACCTCGTCGGTGGTGACCGCGTCGATGGCGCCGTTGCGCAGCGCCTCCACACACGCCGAGTAGGTGTCGTACTGCTGGAGTTGCACGCCCGGGTACTTGTCCTTGACGCGCTGCGCCGGAGTGGAGCCCGACACCGAGCACAGCTTCTTGTTGTTCTGCAGTGATTCCGCACCGACGATGTCGGTGTTGTCGGCCTTGACCAGCAGGCTCTGGCCGGTGAGCAGGTAGGGCCCGGCGAAGTCGACCTTCTGCTTACGGGCGTCCGTGATCGAGTAGGTCGCCACGATGAACTTCACCTGGTCGTTGTCGATGAGGGTTTCCCGCTGGGCCGACGGGGACTCTTTCCACTCGATCTTGTCCTCGGGATAGCCGAGTTCCTTGGCGATGTAGCGGGCGACGTCGACGTCGAAACCGCTCATCGAGCCGTCGGGGTTCTTCTGGCCCAGGCCCGGCTGGTCGAACTTGGTGCCGATGACGATCGTGTCGCCGGCCGTCGAACCGCCGCCACCGCAGGCGGTCAGGCCCAGTGGCAACGCGGCCACCAGGACGAGAGCGCCGACGACGCGGCGTGCTGACAGCTTCACTGGAGATGTCCTTTCATCGGGGATGGCTACAGCGAATCAGATCAGACAGCGATCGCACTGCTGATGAGGCTCTGCCATTTGGCGGTGGTGTTGCCGTCCAGCGCAACGATGTTGGCCATCCGCAACTGGTTGAGAGCGACACCGTTGAGGGTGTAGGTCTGGTTGTTGTTCACGATCCCGATGACTGTGGAACCGTTGGCCTCGGTGACGGTGAAGTTGCCCGGCTGCATCCAGACGAAGTCCAGCTTGTCCTTGGCCGGATCGAAGTTCAACACCGTGTTGCTCCCCCACTTCCAGCCCACGACGGTGGTGACGCCACCTTCGACCGGTTCGCCTCCCCCACCCGCGCCGGGGGCGCCTCCCCCACCAACTGCCGGCAGGTTCATGGCGTTGATGGTGCCGTAGTCATTCCAGGTGCGACTGAAGCTGCCGGCGGAGTCGCTCAGCCCGGACGATGTCGGCAGGACCGCACCCACGGGACCGGGCTTATCGCGGCCAACCGACCACATCGACACCATGCCCAACCCCTTGGTTCGGGCAAAATCCTCCAGCAGCTGCGCATCGGCCAGGGTGAACACCTCCGTCTGAACGTCGTTGACCCCGATCATCGGGGTGACCCCCAGCTGGTTCCAGCTGAACGTCTGCCCGTGACTGCCGTACAGCGCACTCAATTGGGTGTAGGTCGACTCCGCCGCGTCGATGGCATATGCGCCCATCGTCTTGGCGTTCGGGCCGCTGGTGGGCGCCGGACCCTCCCCGTAATCCATCGCCATCACGTTGACCCCGTCGAGCTGCACACCGGCCTGCAACGCCTTGTCCACCACGTTGAGCCCATCGGCGGTCAGACCCGAGGGCAACACCGGCAGCGTGTACCAGATTTCGACGTCCGGACGCTGCTGCTGGAACAGCTTCAGCGCCTGGGCATTCAGCGCGATCGAGGACGGGTCGGCGACCGCGTTCCCTTCGATGTCGAAATCGATCCGGTTCAGCCCGTAGGTGTCCACGACCGCGCCGTAGGCATCTGCCAACTCCTGCGCGGACTTTCCGCGTTGGGCGTAGCTCTGCGCCAGGCTGACACCGTTGGCCCCGCCCAGCGAGATCATCACGTCCCCGCCCGCGGCCTTGAACGCGGCGATCGAGGCGTTGATCGCCTTCGCTTGCTCATGCTCGGAGTCGGTCGCCAGGGCCGCCAATCCGGCCCAGCCGGGTCTGCCGTCCTCGGTCGCCTGCAAGAACCCCAGAGTGAGCAGGGAAACGCCGTTGTCCCGGGCGATTCCGATCAGGTCCGGGGTTGGGTACAACGTCATGTCCACGTAGGGGGCGAAGAAGGCCTCGCCCCACAGCGCGTCACCGGCGTTGCCGGAATTCACACCGCCGCCCGGACCGCCGATGCCGCCGCCGGGGTCGGTGGCCACATCGTCGTTGACGATAGTTCCGGTAGCCGTCGCACGGGCAATCGTCGCCCCCGACGAATTCGACAAGGTCACCGTGAACGTTTCGTCGGGCTCGACGACCGTGTCGCCGGCGATATCGACGTGCACCATTTGAGACATCACGCCGGGCGCGAAGGTGACCGTCCCGGTGGTGGCTCTATAGTCGCTGCCGGCCCGAGCGCTTCCATCCGAGGTCGCGTACTGGACGGTCACCGTCTCCTCAGAGGCCTTCGACAAGGACACCATGAACATGAAGTGCGCGTGGTCACCATTGCCCTCGGTCACCGATCGGTCGGCGATCGAGACGGTCGGCAGGATCGCCGGTGACTGATCGACGTCGTCGTTGACGATGGTGCCGACCGCGACTCCACGGGAGATCGCGGCGTTGGTCGCTCCGGAGAGGTTCAGCGTGAACTGTTCGTCCAGTTCGACGAACGTGTCACCGACCACCCCGACGCTGACGTTCTTGGACGTCTCCCCCGGCGCAAACGTCAGCAACCCCACCGCCGGAAGGTAATCGTCGGCGTACGCCGAACCGTTGCTGGTGGTATAGCCCACCGTTACGACGTCGGTGGAGGCCTTGGACAACGTCACCGTGAAGACCATGCTCGGTGTCCCCGAGTTGCCTTCGGCCACATTGGTATCGGCTACCGAGACCCGGGGCAGCGACACCGCCGGGCTCGCCGTGCTGATCGCGTCGGACCACTTCCGGCGTGCACCCTCGTCGAGGGCGATGATGTTGGCCGGGCTCAGTTCGGCCAAGGACGCACCGTTGAGGGTGTAGGTCTGATCGTTGTTGACGATGGCGATGCGGGTGGATCCGGTCACTTCGGAAATCGTGAAGTTATCGGCCTGGAACCAGCCAAAGTCCAGCTTGTCGACCTCTGGATCGAAGTTCAGTACCTCATGGGATCCCCAATGCCAACCGATCACGGTGGTCGTACCCGACTGGCCGCTCGGAGGCGTGCCGTTGCCGGCCGCGGTCGGCCAATTGTTGGTACCGGCGACCGGCACACCCTGCGGCAGGACCCGGGTGTCGGGAACCGGTCCGATGCCCAGCTGGGTGTTCAGCGCATCCTCGCGCACCTGAGCCGGATGGAACACAAAGTTCTGCACTCCGAGTTCACTCTTGGTGATGCCCTCCAGGATCAGCGCCTGCCCGGTTCCGGCGTTGGCGATGATCACACCCTGGGGGCTGTCGGTCATCGAAATCTGTTCCCGAGAGCCGTAATACCGGAAATCCACCACATCGGTGGCCGGATTGAACGCGACCCGGTCGATCTGACCCAGTTCGTGGGACCGCGCGTACACCGTGTTGGGCGCCGGCGTGACACCGTGCTCCCACGCCATCGCACCGGAGAGATCTTGGCGGAGGTGATCGTTGATGATCGGCGTGAAGCTGTCGATGGTCAGCTGACCCAGCGACACACCCTGGATGACGGCGGTCTCACCGGTCCACGGGCTGCGGAAGCCCACCCCTTCGGCGGTGTCGACGACGATGAAGTTGTGGACTGAGACGTCGCCGAGGTTCAGTTTGTCCTTGGCCGGATTGAAACCGACGATATCCGGGCCCGACGTCGTCACGTGGTAGACCACAGCGGATCCGGTGCCGGTTCCGGGCTGTCCGGCCGTGTCGTCATTCACGATGGTTCCCAGGGCTGAAGCCGTGGCCAGCGTGGCTCCCGAGGGGTTCGACAACGTCATCGCGAACGTCTCGTTGGCTTCGGCGGCCACGTCGCCGATCACCGCGACGGTGATGGTCTTGGACGACTCTCCGGCAGCGAAGGTCAGGGTTCCGGAGTCCCCTACGTAATCACTACCCGCAGTTGCCGTCCCATCCGATGTCGCGTACCGCACCGTCACCGGACTCGTCGTAGCGTCCGACAAACTCACGGTGAACGCCAGGTTGGACGTCCCGGAATTGCCCTCGGTCACGCTCGCTCCGGCGACCGACACGGCCGGTACGGTCGGTGTGGGCGCCGGAGTGGTGGTGTCCAGCAGACCCTGCCACTTGGTCAGTGTTCCGGAATCCTTGGCGACGATGTTTTCCATCTGCAACTGGCTCAGGGTCACATCTCGAAGCGTGTAGGTGTGATCATTGCCGACAACCGAGATCACCGTCGACCCGGACGCATCGCTGACGCCGAATTGATCAGCCTGCATCCAGCCGAAATCCAGTGCGTCGGTGGAAGGATTGAAATTCAGCACCGGATGCGCGCCCCACGACCAGGTGATCGCTGTGGTCCGTCCACCGGCGACGGCCGCCGCGGCCAGTGGGCCCGAAGTGCCCTGCGCGGAATTGACCATGACTGTCACCGGGACCTGCGTGGTGACCGGCGTCCAGAAATTCAGATGAAAGCCGGTGTCGCGAACCTCGACCACGAAATCGTCCACCCCGCCGGTTGCCGCCAAGTCCTCACCGGCGGTATAGGTGAACGAGCCCTCCGAACCTACAACGACGCTGCCAAGCGCCGGCGCCTTGACCACCCTGAAACTCAGCGAATCCCCCTCGGCGTCAACGGCATTCAGCGAGCCGGTCATCGAGCCGGGGACTACTTCGCTGATCAATGCCGGAGCAGCCGTGGGACCCTGATTGAACAGGAGCTTGGTGATCTCACGACGAACCAGTTCCAGCGCGGCCGTCAGATAGGCGAACGGGGAGACCGGCGAACCGGTGCCCACTCCCGACGGCGAAAGACCAAACAGGGCAATCAGGCCCGACACGATCCCCACCGGCGCGTCAACGGCAGCGGCAGCCTGCGGAACAATGACGCCGCCAATGGCCCCAGCCTTCGGCATTACCGACGTGGCGGCCGGCTGCACCTCTGGGACTGTGGCGACTTCACGGGTCGTGACGATCGGATCGCGGGGCGCGGGATTCACGTAGTCGCCGGTCGGGACATCCGCCCCGGACGTCACGGTCTCCGCGAGCGCCGCGCTCCTGTCGTTACTCCGGGTGTCCCCCGATACTGCGGCGGTAGCCCTGGCAGGTCGGCGCGTCCGTGAATCGCGGGAACCGACTCCGTCGCCGGGGCCCACCGCAGATTCCGATGCGATCCGGTCCGGCGCCCCGCCCGTCTCGGGTGCCTCGGCAGCGGCTCTGAGCTCGCGCCCTGCGGCCGCAGACCGCGTTGGCCCGGGAGAACCCAGCTTGGGTCGACCCGCCGACCCCTGTCCCGGTGAGGGCGACGAACCGGCGGACTCGGAAGACGCCGCGCCGGCATCAGACTCCTCGGCCGCTGCGATCGGCGAACCACCTGCGATCACAAGGCCAACGGCGAATACCGCGGATCCGACACGAACACCCAAACCAGAGGTTTCCATCATTTCCTTTACTTCTGCGGAGCGCCGGGGAAGCCCGCGACGCTGAAGGCCGCGAGAACGATCGGGGGCCGTCATCATCGGCCTGCTTCCGCTTGATGTCGAGCAACCTAACACGAAACCGCAGACCGCTTTGCTCAGCCGTCAAATTTCCTTTGGCAGCGGATCGCAGCCGTCAAATTGCCTTTTGGCAACGGATTACGGGTATGGATCAGCCCAGTCGCTGATGGTCCGGGCCACCCGCGCGGCCTGGTTCTTTCCGGTGATGAGGTGGTCGGCGCCTTCCAGCGAGATGAAGCCGCGAGGATGGCGTGCGGTGCGGAAGATGTCGCTCGCAATGGCGTAGCCCACGGTGTTTGCGGTCGGTGAATGCATGACGGGCAGCGCCCGGCGCAGACCAGCTACGAGATCAGTTCGCGGATGTCCTCGGCACTGAGCGCCGAACCGAAGGCGTTGCCGTCGTCGATCACGCTGGCGAACAGCTTGGCCTTGCGGGCGTTGAGGGCGAGCACCTTGTCCTCGATGGTGTCACGGGCGATCAGCCGGTAGACCATCACGGTGCGGGTCTGCCCGATGCGGTGGGTGCGGTCGACGGCCTGTGCCTCGACGGCCGGGTTCCACCACGGGTCGAGCAGGAAACAGTAGTCGGCCTCGGTGAGGTTCAGCCCGAACCCGCCGGCTTTGAGGCTGATCAGGAATACCGGCGCGTCGCCGTCCTTGAACCGCTGGATCGCCTTGGGGCGGTCCCGGGTTCGGCCGTCGAGGTAGCAGTAGTCGATGCCCTCGGCGTCGAGGCGGTCGCGGATCCTGCCCAGGAATCGGGTGAACTGGCTGAACACCAGTGCCCGGTGGCCGCCCGCGGCGACCTCGCGCAGGTGTTCGGTGAGCACGTCGATCTTGGCGCTGGGCAGGCCGTCGTGCGCGGGGTCGACCAGGCCCGGGTGCAGGGCCAGCTGTCGCAGCACCGTCAGCGATTTGAGGATGGTGAAGCGGTTGCGCTGCATGTCGTCGAGCAGACCGAGCACCTTCTGGCGTTCCCGCTGCAGCCGGGTGTCGTAGATCTTGCGGTGGCGCGGGGTCAGTTCGACGTCGAGGATCTGGTCCTGCTTGGCGGGTAGCTCCGGCGCGACCAGGTCCTTGGTGCGCCGCTTGACCAACGGCTTGATCCGCCGCCGGAACAGCTCCAGCTGTTCGGTCTCCCCGGACTTCTCGATCGGTTTGGCGTAGAACTCGGCGAAACTGGCGGCATCGGGGAACAACCCGGGCGCGGTGATCGCGAGCAGCGACCACAGCTCCATCAGGTTGTTCTCCATCGGCGTGCCGGTGATGGCCAGCTTGAAGGGGGTGTTGAGCTTGCGCGCGCAGTGATGGGTCTTGGCCTGGCGGTTCTTGACGTACTGCGCCTCGTCGAGGATCAACCCCGACCACACCTGCTCGGCATGGGCCTCGAAGTCGAGCCGGAACAGTGTGTAGGAGGTGACGACGACGTCGGCGCCGACGACCAGTTCGCTCAGGTCGGTTCCGGAGCGGCGCAGCGTGTCGCTGAGCATGACGACCCTGAGCCCGGGTGCGAACCGGGCGGCCTCGGCGACCCAGTTCGACAGCACCGAGGCCGGGGCCACCACCAGAAACGGCGGGCCCGGATTACGTTGGCGGGCATGGCAGATCAGCGCGAGTGTCTGAACCGTCTTACCCAGTCCCATGTCGTCGGCGAGGATCCCGCCCAGACCGTGGTCATACAACGCCGCCAACCAGGCGAACCCGTCATGCTGGTAAGGGCGAAGTTCGGCGTCGAGGGTGTCCGGCACGGGGACCGGGTCGAGGGTCTGCAGTGACCGCAGCCCGGCGACCTGGCGCTTCCACTCCCTGGCCTGGCGCACCACCGCGGCCACCGACGCCAGATCCTCGAACAGCCCGGACTGGTATCGGGTGATCCGCGGCGGGCCGTCGTCGTCGTTGAGGGCGCGGGCCTCCTCGATCAGCGCGCGCAGCTTCACCAGTTCCGGCTTGTCGAGCGCGATGAAGGACCCGTCGCTGAAGAGCAGGTACTCCTCGCCGGCTGCCAGTGCGGCGAGTAGCTGGGGAAGCGGGACCTTCGCCCCTTCTACGGTGACGGTGACGCGCAGGTCGAACCAGTCGGGATCGCCGTCGACAGCCGCGGTACTCAGACCGATCTGCAGCGAATCGCCCGCCTCGCGGTAGTCGGCCGGCTTGCCGATGACCTCGACACTGACGCCCTCAGCCTCGGCAAGCAGCGGCTGCAGTTCGGTGGCGAAACGCATGGTGTCGACACCGTCGAGGGCGTTCCCGGTCAGTTCTCCTGCCCCGTCACGCAGACCGAAGGCCTCCAGCGGCGCGTCGATGTCGGCGGCGAGTTCGCCTTCGGCGTGGAGGTCGCGCACACCGCTGGTGTCGGCGGCGGCGGCCAACTCACCGGGGATCCGGATGTCTCTGTCGCCGAAGCGATATGACCACCACCAGCTGAGCACCAGGCGGTGTCCGGCGCGATAGTCGGCACGCAGGATCGCCTCCGGGCCGCTGATCTGCGGCGGCGTGAACGAGCCATCCGAGGACGTCACCTCGGCCAGCGCCCGCAGCCGCGGGTAGAACTCCAGGGCGAACTGATCCACCGCGTCGGTCGGAATCTCCAGCACCTGGCCGCTCAGCACCAGTCGTTGCAGCTCGGCGGACAGCGCGTTGTCCAGCGGGGCGAGCCCCAGTCCGCCGTCGGGATAGACGACACCGTGCGCGGGCGATCCGATGAAGGCCGCGGCTGTGGCGGGGGTGCCGTCGACCTCCAGCACCGGATGCACCGTCAGCACGCCGGGCGCCCCAGCGGTGACATCGAGGCGTACATGCGCCGAGGAGCCGAGGGCAACCTCCCGACCCGTGCCGGCCTGCACCAGGGAAACTCCGGCCCGCCTCGCGTCGGTCAACACCGGCCACAGGTTCGCGGTGTTCAGCCGGGAGAGGTCGATGTCTTTGACTGCGCCGTAGGACCCGTAGTGGTAACTCGGGTACCCGTTGGCCGTCGAGGCCTGGACCAGCGCCAACACCATCCGCAGGCTTTCGATGTGCTCGCGTCGATAGCCGGAGTGCGCCAGCGACGGAAGCGCGGACCAGCTGACATCGCCGGAAACCCAGCCACCGCGCTTGCCCGGCCGGACGACGCGGGCCACCAGCGCCGAATGGGCGGACCCCGCGGACAGACTGAACTCGATGCCGAGCGGAACGGCGGAACCGGCGGCCGGGCCGTAACCACCCACCCCCGGGGGCAGCAGCGCCTCCAGCGACTGCTGCCAGGTGACCCGCGGTGCGGGCTGCGCGCCGCCGTCGGCCGTCAGGAGCAGAGCCGCCACATGCTTGCAGTTCAATCGCAGGGGGCAGGTGCACCGGCCGGCGGTGAAGTTCCAGGCGTCGGCCGGTCCGCGAACCAACGTCACCGCCGTGGCATACGGACGGGCATCGTTGCCGCGCACCATCCCGACCAGGGCACCCGCGCTCGGATTCCATTGACAGTGCATGACGCGGCCCTGGCGGACGTAGTTCAGACCGCGATGAAACGCGTCATGACCCAGCCGCGCCGCCGCGTGGTCGAGCGAGATCTTCGGGTACTTCGGCGCCGCCATATCGTGGACCATAGGCGCGGGCACCGACACGTCTGTTCAGCCCCGCCGTGAGCCGCGCCAAACTGCGACTGGTGAGACTGGTGGGGCGAGCTGCGGTGATGGTCCGGCCCCGGCACCGCCCATGACCATCGGCTGTGGCGGCGGCGGAGCCGGTGGCCTAGCGTCATTGGCACTGGGGCAATCGAGACTGTGGAGGTTCTCATGATCGAAGTTCTGCAGGACATGCCCGAGGGCGTCTCCGGCATCCGGGTGTCCGGCCGGGTCACCGCCGATGACTTCCATCAGTTCACACCGATGATGGACCAGATGCTCGCTGCCGGGGAGATCCGCTTCATCGAGGTCATCGGGCCCGACTATGAGGGCTTCGGCCCCGGCGGCCTGCTCGCCGACATCAAGCAGGGCTTCAGCACCATGAAGCACCTGCGCGCGTTCACGCGGACCGCGGTCGTCACCGACATCGAGTGGATCGGGCACGCCCTGCACGCGCTGTCCTGGATGATTCCCGGCGAGGTGGCCCCGTTCGGGCTCGACGAGCTCGACGCCGCCAAGGAGTGGGCGGCGAGCTGAGCCCCGCACCGGTGACCGCCGACTCCCCCGCCCTTCTCGACGATCCCGCGGACCTCTCGGCGCTGCGCGCCCGGGCCGACGACCCGGACACGTTGTTCGACTCCTTCGCCGCCTGGGCCGAATCGTGCGGCACCAGTCTGTACCCGGCGCAGCAGGAGGCGCTGATCGAACTTCTCAGCGGCGCCAACGTCATCCTGGCCACCCCGACCGGATCCGGGAAGTCGCTGGTGGCCACCGGCGCGCAGTACGCCGCGCTGGCCGCCGGTCGACGCAGCTACTACACCGCGCCGATCAAGGCGTTGGTCAGTGAGAAGTTCTTCGCGTTGTGCGCGATCTTCGGGGCGGGCAACGTCGGGATGCTCACCGGCGACGCCGCGGTCAACGCCGGCGCGCCGATCATCGCCTGCACCGCCGAGGTGCTGGCCAATCTCGCTCTGCGCGAAGGTGCTGACGCCGATATCGGCCTGGTGGTGATGGACGAGTTCCACTTCTACGGCGATCCCGACCGCGGCTGGGCCTGGCAGGTGCCACTCCTGGAGTTACCCAGGGCCCAGTTCCTGCTGATGTCGGCCACCCTCGGCGACGTGACCTTCCTGCGCGAGGACCTCACCCGGCGCACCGGACGGCCCACCGCGCTGGTCGCGAACGCGGAACGCCCTGTGCCGCTGTACTACTCGTACGCGACGACACCGATGCACGAGACGATCGCCGAACTGCTCGACACCCGGCAGTCCCCGATCTACGTCGTGCACTTCACCCAGCAGTCGGCGCTGGAACGGGCGCAGGCGCTGATGAGCGTCAACGTGTGCACCAAGGATGAGAAGAAGGCGATCGCCGATCTGATCGGCGGGTTCCGCTTCAGCACCGCGTTCGGCGCGACGCTGTCGCGGTTGGTACGCCACGGTATCGGGGTCCACCACGCCGGGATGCTGCCCAAGTACCGGCGGCTGGTCGAGCAGCTCGCCCAGGCCGGGCTGCTGAAGGTCATCTGCGGCACCGACACCCTCGGGGTGGGTATCAACGTGCCGATCCGCACCGTCGTCTTCTCGGCGCTGTCCAAGTACGACGGCACCCGCAGCCGGCTGCTCAACGCCCGCGAGTTCCATCAGATCGCCGGCCGCGCCGGCCGCGCCGGCTACGACACCGCCGGCACCGCGATCGTGCAGGCCCCTGATCACGAGGTGGAGAACCTCAAGCAGTTCGCCAAGGTCGCCGACGACCCCAAAAAGCGTCGGAAGCTGGTGCGCCGCAAGGTTCCCGAGGGGATGGTGCCGTGGAGCGAGGCCACCATGACCCGGCTCGTCGAGGCGGCTCCGGAGCCGTTGACATCCACCATGCGGGTGTCGACGTCGATGATCCTCGACGTCGTCGACCGCCCCGGTGACCCGTTCGTCGCGATGCGCCGGTTGCTCACCGACAACCACGAGCCCCGAAAGCGGCAGTTGCGGCACATCCGCGAGGCGGTCGGCATCGCACGCTCACTGCTGCAGGCCGGCGTGCTCGAGCGCCTCGACGAACCCCAAGCCGACGGCCGCCGCTACCGGCTGACGATGGATCTGCCGTACGACTTCGCGCTCAACCAGCCGCTGTCGACGTTCGCCCTGGCCGCCGTCGAGGCCCTGGATCCGGGCTCGGAAACCTTTGTCCTCGATATCGTTTCGGTGATCGAGGCGACCCTGGAGGACCCGCGGCAGATCCTGGCCGCGCAGCTGAAGAAGGCCCGCAGCGAGGCGGTCGCGCAGATGAAGGCCGAGGGCATCGAGTACGAGGAGCGGATGGCGCTGCTCGACGACGTCAGCTACCCCAAACCGCTCGAGGAGCTGTTGCGGCACACCTTCGAGGTGTACCGCCAGACCAACCCGTGGGCCGCCGACGGACACCTGTCACCGAAGTCGGTGGTACGCGAGATGTGGGAACGTGCCATGACGTTTCGGGAGTACGTCAGCGTCTACGGGCTGGTCCGCTCCGAGGGGGCGGTACTGCGCTATCTGTCAGACGCGTTCAAGGCGCTGCGTTCGGGGGTGCCCGCCGCGGCGCGGACCGAGGAGCTCACCGAACTCGTGGAATGGCTCGGCGAACTGGTGCGCCAGGTCGACTCCAGCCTGCTCGACGAGTGGGAGCAGCTCACCAGCCCCGATCAGCCGCTGACGGCACCGATGGCCGTGCCGGCCCGCCCCCGCCCGCTGACCGGAAACGAGCGCGCGTTCACCGCGATGGTCCGCAATGCGCTGTTCCGGCGGGTAGAGCTGTTCGCCCGCCGACGCTGGGATGAGTTGGGCGAGTTGGACTCCAGCTCGGGATGGACGGCGGGACGGTGGCGGGAGGCCATCGAGGCCTACTTCGCCGAGCACGACGATGTGGGGATCGGGCCCGACGCCCGCGGGCCCGCCCTGCTCGTCATCGAGCGTCACCCCGACGTGTGGCGGGTACGTCAGATCCTCGACGACCCAGCCGAACACCGGGACTGGGCCATCGAGGCCGAAGTGGACCTTGCGGCCTCCGACGAGGAGGGCGCGGCCGTGCTGCGGGTGATCGACGTGGGGCGGCTCTAGCCGGTGGGCAGGGCTGGTCTCCGTTACCGTCGCCATGACATGAAAGGGACACGATGACTCGGCTGGACGAAGTTGGGGAGGCGGACAGCTGGCGGTGCTGGCTGTGCGATGAGCCGGTCGACCCGGAGATGTCGGTCAACGACGATCGCGGTCCGAGCATCGACGGCATGAGCAGCAGGAGCAAAGCCAAAGGCAAAGCGGCCGAACCGGTGTTCGGAAGCGAGAGGCTCGCGCACCGAGGGTGTAACACCAAGAAGGGCGCCGTTGCTCCCGTGATCGAGTGGCCCAAAGAGCTGTTCGTCGCCGACCCCGCTCCGATCATCACCAGTGTCGAGCGGTTGGCCCGAAAGCGCGGCAGCGAGGCGATGGGCAGATGCCAGACTGAGGCCGATGCAGTCGCGACTGCCGAGTGGTTGGTGGACCGCGTGAGCCGGTTGGCGCCGCGCCTTCACGTCGAATCGAGGATCCAAGCCGGCGGCGGGCAGTACTTGGTCGTGCTGACCTCGTAGAACGCGCGCGAGACATCGCCAAGTCGGGATGGGCAAGCCAGCCGGTATCGCTCAGGTGCGGTGCATCAGTAGTGGTAACGCGCTGTGAGGATCTTTACTTCGGCCTCGTCGGCCCGGTAGACCAGCCGGTGTTCTTCATCGATCCGCCGGGACCAATAGCCGGACAGTTCACCCCTGAGCGGCTCCGGTTTCCCTATCCCAGTGAAAGGGTCACGCTGAATCTCGGCAATCAGCCGGGTGATCCGACGGGCCGACCTTCCAGTCGGTACCCAACCAGTACAGGAAGTCCGCCGCGCCGACAGGCAATGAGAGGGAAGATGACCACCCATCGAGATATAGCGGCAGGTGCCCGGACTTCGCGCCTGCGGGTGTTCGCCGCCTGCGGCGGTACCGCGAGGATCGCCGCAGGCTCTTGATCAGCCCGGATTATGCCGGGAAGCAGGGCATGTTGGCCGGGGTGTAGTACGGCTGCCCGGTGGGGAGGTAGCAGGGCATCTCGCCGGGGAACGACGGGAACGCCAGGTAGCCGGGCGGCAGCGGCGGCCAGCCGACGGGTGCCACAGGGTAACCGACGGCGGGTTCTCCGTAGCCGAAGGGGTGGTCGACCGCGGCGCCGATCACCGCGCCGTCGATGGCGGCGCCGGCGATGCCCGGCGTGCACCCGCCGACGCTGACATGCCGGCCGCCGACGTCACCGCATACGTCGGCCTGGGCGGCCGGGATGCCGACGAACGAAACGGCGGTCAGCGCCAGTGCGCCGAGAAGGGGTGCTGAAAACTTTCGGGTCATCGGTCCATTATCCCCCATCGCGGTCGCCCAGCGGCGGGGAATCCCGGCCCGGCCAGCGGGTCGCCGAACCGTGCCCGGTGCGCCAGCAGGGGGTCGATGGTGCGGACGGCGATGTCGAGTCGCTGCGCCAGGGTGCCCGTCAGCAGCACCCAGGAGTGCCCGGCCGCGGTGAGCGCGTCGGTGAACCACGCCGTCATCGCCGCCCGGATGTCCAGATCTCCTTCGCGGAGACCGTCGTCGTGCCACGGCACACCCGCATGGTCGGTGACGAGATAGACCGCCCGTGGTGGCACCCGGCGCCACGGTTGGTCCCGGCGGGCCGACTCACCGAGATAGCGGCGTTCCCAGACTGCGGTCGCGAACGCGTCGGTGTCGCAGATCAGGACCGGTGAGCCGGCCGCGGCGGCGGTCTGCTCCCGCCGGGTCTGCTCGACGCCGATCACGTCGAAATCGTCGGCCGTCCAGGTCAGGTCGTTCAGCGCCGCTCCGGGGGTGCGCTCCCATTTCAGCCGGGTGTACTCGCGCCCGTACTCCTCGACGCACCGAGTCTCGGCCCAGGCCCCGCCCCGCGCGGCGTAGTGCCGGGTCAGAAGGCCAGCCAGCGTTGTGGTGCCGGTGGACTCCGCCCCGACGAGGACAACGCGGGTGGCCAACCCGGCCCGGGCCGCCGGCGCCAGGTCGGACCACCTGCCGGCCAGGTCGGCGCGGACCGCGGTGCCGCTGACGTCGGTGCGCGGGATCCGAACGTCCGCGGCATCCAGCCATCGCGCCAGTTCCGCGCCGTACGGATCGCCGGAGAACAGGGCGTCGACCTCCGAGGGCTCGCCCGCGCACCGCAGGGCGGCGCGCATGACGGCTACCTGGGCCGCCCACACCGAGGGGCTCGTGACGTCCAGCGGTGCGTCGCAGGGGACGCCGATAATCCGGACCCCGGCCTCGCCGTCATGCTCGGCCCGCAGCCAGGCGATCCGGTCGGCGAGCGGGATGGTCTCCACCGCCGAGGCCATCACCAGCACGGTGAACCGCCGGCACTGCGCCGCGGCCGCGCGGATCGCCGTGTGGTGGCCACGGTGGGGCGGGTAGAACTTGCCGATCATCAGACCGCGCCGATGGCGAGTCACACTCGGATCCTTGCCATTTCGCGATGCCAGGACTCCGCGCGCTCGCGGGTCCAGGCCCGCAGCCCGAGGACGCACAGCATCAGGAACAACACATAGACCACCGCGGTGAGGTTCAAGCCGCGGCTGACGTAGAGCGGGACGTACACGCAGTCGGCCGCGATCCAGAAGTACCAGGATTCGATCCGCTTGCCGTTCAGCAGCCACTGCGCCACCAGCGACAGGCTGGTGGTCAGAGCGTCGAGGAAGGGCGCCGAATCGTGCACCGCGCGCAAAACCGGGTACAGCATCGACGTCCCGGCCCCGACGGCCGCCAGACACCAGAGCAGTCCCCGGGGGCCGATGCTGCGCACCGGCAGCGGAGTCCGACCGGTATTGCCATAGCGCCATTGCCACCACCCGATGAACCCGAGGGCGATGTAGACCACCTGCAGGGCGGAATCGGCCCACAGCCGCGCCGAGGCGAACAGCACCAGGAAGAACGCCGCGTTCGCGATCCCGACCGGGAAGTTCGCGATGCTCCGTCGGACGGTCAGAACGACGCAGGCTCCCCCGGTGAGGAAGCCGAGAAGCTCGGCCCAGCTCACCGGGTCGCCCCACAGGACGAATGCCGCTGCAGTGAGCGGGGCCACCAGCGCCGTCAGCCAGTCCATCGAACGAAGTGCGTCTCTAGTCGGAACGCGCCGAGGCCGCCCGGGACAGTTTCCCGAGGATGCCGTCCCGCTGCCGTCGGCTCAGTGTGCCGACCCGGTGGCAGGCCTGCGCGATATCGCGCAGCACCTCCGCGGAGAACCGCAGCCGACCGGCCGTGCCGACCCGGAGCACCTCGATGGGCGAGCCGTCCGGGTAGGTGAAGGCGCCCTCCCGCACACAGCGCGACAGCCACCCGGCGGACTTGCCGAAGATGCCGGCCGCCTCCGCGGTGCTGAAGTAGGTCTCCTCGTCGGTGAACCGGCCCGCGGGCGCGGGGCGTCCGGCCAGCGCCGCCTCGATCTCCGCCCCCAGGGTGCGCAAGCCGGCCGCTGCCAGTGCGGCCTGGTCGAGTTCATCTACTGCCCAGACCTCCTTGCGGAGGGCGGCGTCGACCTCGTGATAGCCGCCCTCGGTCGGGCACGGCGTGAGTTCGGGCCCCATCAGCAGATTCAGACCATGACGCTGCAGCGCCAGACTCAGCCGCCGGAAGTGCTGCTCGCGGCACAGGTCCTGCAGGGGAAAGGGGCACCACAGATCGGTGCGGGTGACGATCGCCTGGCTCAGCGCCGCAACGACCGCTTCGACCTCAGCGAGGTCATCGCGTTCCGCGGCGGCGCCCGGCGGGAAGGCAAAGGTCTGCGCGATCTTCATACCATTGGCGGCCGCGCGTTCGGCCAGCATCTCGAGACGTTCAATGGTGTCGTTATCCCCCACCACATGGACCGCGTGTGTGACCTTAACCTCGCTCATGAGATCCCCCCTTCTTTCCCCGCCAGTATCCCACGGAATCCCATTTTGCGCACCATCCGCGCAAATAGTAAGTTCTAAGCCCATGGAAGACAGTGACTTTGCTGTTCCTTCACTTCCGACGTTATCAAGTGCCACCGACAAAAAGGTCCACGATTTCCCGCGGCCGACCGTCGCCGTCGACACCGCGCTGTTGACTCCCGATCTGGACCACCAACAGTTGCTGGTCGCCCAGATGTGGCGTGCGGACACCCGAAAATGGGCGTTGCCCGGAACATTCGTCCGCAAGGGCGAGACGCTGGCCGACGCCGTCCAGCGCTGCCTGCGCGAGAAGCTCGGGATCGAGGGGATCCGCACCCACCAGTTGCACGTCTTCGACGACCCCGACCGCGACGACCGGGACTGGGTGATGTCGGTGGCGCACCTGGCGGTGGTCCGGCCCGATCGGTTGCGCACACTCGGGTCGGGATCGGCGGCGCAAACCCGTTTCGTCCCCGTCGACCGCCCGGGCGAACTCGCCTGGGACCACCCCGAGATCGTCCGACTCGCCAAGCATGAGATCCGGCGACGCTACGAGGCCAGTGCCGACCCCGAACATCTGCTCGGCCGCACGTTCACCCTGCGCGAGTTGCAGCGGGTCCACGAGGCCGTCGCCGGCACGGCGCTGGACCGGGACCGCTTCCGGCGCGCGATGGAACATCGGGTCGTCGCGACCGGAGAGATTCGGGAGAACACCGGTAGCCGCGGCCGGCCTGCGGAACTGTTCCGCAGAAAGCCGCCCGCGGGGCTGTCCCGCACAAAGCCGCCCGCGGGGCTGTCCCGCACAAAGCCATAAGCCTCCCCGCTCTCGGCGATCACGCCCGCCCCGCCGCCAGCGATGTCTGCGACAGCCCCGCCGGGGGCTGACCGCGCGGCCACCAGGTGCAGCGCACCTGGAGGTCGTTGGCATAGGGCCCCGCGGCGGCCAACGCCCCGGCCGCGGCGGCCTCGGGGCCACCTCCGGAGCCCGCGTAGATCTGGTTGAGCGGTTCGGAGACATCCCAGGCGGTGGCGACGCAGTCGGTGCTCACGGCGAGGATCCGGCAGTCACCGGCCCGCTCCAGGACCGCGCACTGCGCCAGCGCGTTGGCCTCCGCCGTCGCCTGGTCGGGTCCGTAACCCCAGTCCTGCTGCTCGTGATTCGGCGAGTTGGCGACCGCCACCCACCCGTCGTCGGCATGCGCGGACGGCGCGCTGATCAGCATCCACGCGGCCGCCCCGACGGCAACAAGGCTAATCCGTCCGACATCCCGACTCCGTCCGATATCCCGACCCATCTCTTCCCCCATCACCACCGCTTCCCCGTCTCGGTCCGCCCCACTCGGTTCTCCCCATTGAGCTCTCCCCATTGAGCTCTGCGATGTCGAGATTAGGCGCGGGGTCCGACAGGACAGCCCCCGCCGGCCGGTGTTCGGTCACCGCTGCCCACTGCCGACTTTGGACTCATGGGCCGCACCCGAATCCGTGACCGGACAGCCATAGAACAGCAGCCATAGAGAACACTGGGTGAATGAGCGAACCCAATGCGGACCGTGTCGCGGTGTACCTGGATTTCGACAACATCGTGATCTCGAGGTACGACCAGGTCAACGGCCGCAATTCTTTTCAGCGCGACAAGGCCAAGGGGCTGGAGTCCGCGCGGCTGGCCCGGGCGCGGGTCGACGTGGGCGCCATCCTGGACTTCGCCTCGTCGTTCGGCACGGTGGTGCTGACCCGGGCCTACGCGGACTGGTCGGCCGACGTCAACGCCGAATACCGCGAGCAGTTGGTGGGCCGGGCGGTGGACCTGGTGCAGCTGTTCCCGGCGGCGGCGTACGGCAAGAACGGCGCCGACATCCGGCTGGCCGTCGACGCGGTGGAGGACATGTTCCGGCTGCCCGACCTCACCCATGTGGTGATCGTGGCCGGCGATTCGGACTACATCCCGCTGGCGCAGCGGTGCAAGCGCCTGGGTCGCTACGTCGTGGGCATCGGGGTGGCCGGGTCCTCGAGCCGGGCACTGGCGGCGGCGTGCGACGACTTCCTCATCTATGACTCGCTGCCCGGGGTTCCGGTGTTGGAGCAGGACGCCCCGGATGTCGATCAGCCGGAATCGGGACAGCGGAAGCGGGGGCGGAAGCCCACGGAGCCGCCGGCGCCGGATCCGCAGGCCGCGGCGACCGCACTGCTCACGCGCGCGCTGCAGATCGGTCTGGAGAAGGACGACGCCGAGTGGCTGCACAACTCGGAGGTCAAGGCGCAGATGAAGCGGATGGATCCGTCGTTCTCGGAGAAGGCGTTGGGGTTCAAGTCCTTCAGCGATTTCCTGCGCTCGCGCGCCGACATGGTGGAGCTCGACGAGACCTCGACGACCAGGCTGGTGAAACTGCGTTAACCGGTGATCAGTCAGCCGGCGGGTGCCGACGCGAGGGAAGGGAGGTGATCGGGCTGAGGGTTCTGGTTCTCGGCGGCGCCGGCGAGGTGGGTGGCGCAGCAGCCACATCGCTGGCTCGTGACGATCGGGTCGAGGCGGTCATCGTCGCCGATCGCAATGCGACCGCGGCCGGCGTCATCGCTGCGTCGGTCGGCGCCAAAGCGTGTTCTCGGGCCGTCGATGCGACGAACAACCGCAGCCTGGCCGAGGTACTGCTCGACTGCGACGTCGTCGTCAACACTGTCGGCCCGTTCTTCCGGTTCGGGCCGTCGATCCTGTCCGCGGCGATATCCGCCGGGTGCGACTACATCGACGTCTGTGACGACCCGCTGCCCACCCTGGACATGCTCGAGTTGGACGACCGCGCCCGGGCAGCAGGCGTGACGGCTCTGGTGGGTATGGGCGCAAGCCCCGGGGTGTCGAACCTGTTGGCCGTCGTGGCGGCACGGGAGCTCGATGCCGTCCACTCGATCTTCACCTGCTGGGATGTCGCGGGTGCCCAGCCCGATCGGCGCCATGCCGAGGTGACGAGCGCGGCGTTGGAGCACGGCATGGCGCAGATCAGCGGTGAGATTCCCGTCGTGCACGGCGGTAGGCTCACGCGCCGGCCGGCACTGGAGCGGATTGACATCGACTATCCGGGGATCGGCCCGATCAGCGGCCGCACCTTCGGTCATCCCGAGGCGGTCACCATGTCGCGGGCCTTCCCGGAACTGAGCGAATGTCAGAACGTGGTGTTCGGCGATCGGCCCACTCTGGCCATGCTGTCGGCGCTGCGATGGGCGATCGGCCACCGCGTGTTGACCGCTGATCGCGCCGCACGTCTGGCGGGGCGGGTCGAGCGCCTGCTTTCCTTTGGTGGCGGCCCGCTGCGAGCGGGCGGGACGCCACCGCTGTTCGCCCTTGCGGTGGGTCGCCACGCGGGCCGGCAGGCCGTCGTTGCGACCGCACTGACCCAACTGCCCGGTCTGTCCATGGCGGCCAACACCGCCGTGCCGCTGGCCGTGGCGACGCCGATGGTGACGCTCGCCGAGCGGCCCGGCGTCCACACACCGGAGACGCTGCTCGACGCGGATCTTTTCCTGGCGGCGTTCGCCGACCACTGCATCGGAAGTCCCCCACCGGAGGCCATGCTGGCGACCACGAAGTCCTGGGCTTCACCGGCTGAGAACTCGGCCGTACTCAACAGCCATCTCCTCACCGCTCTCCTGCAGCACGGGTAGGCGGGGAGATCCGGGGTGGTGGTCGCGTTCTCGGGCGTCAGCCCAGGATCGCCCGCGCCGCCCGCTCCGCGATGAGCATCACCGGTGCGTTGGTGTTGCCGGAGGTGATAGTGGGCATCGCGGAGGCGTCGGCGACGCGGAGTCCGGCGACACGGTAGACGCGGCAATCGGTGTCGAGCACGGTTGCGGCCGAGCGCGGCCGGCCGTGGGCGTCGAAGTCCCCCATCGCGCAGGTGCCCACCGGGTGGAAGATCGTCGTCCCCAGTTCGCCGGCCGCGTTCTCGAGCTCGTCGTCGCGGACCACCTGCGGACCGGGGAGCAGTTCCTGCGGCCGGTAGCGCGCCAGGGCGGGTGCCGCCATGATCTGCCGGGTCATCCGCAGTCCGCGGACGGCGGTGCGGCGATCAGCCTCGGTGGACAGGTAGTTGCAGGAAATCTTCGGGGCGGCAAGCGGATCCGCGCCAGCCATCCGGACGTGGCCGCGCGAGCTGGGTCGCAGGTTGCAGACCGAGGGGGTGATCGCCCCGAACGGGTGCAGCGGTTCGCCGAACTTCGGCAGAGACAACGGCTGCACATGCCATTCCAGGTCGGGACTGTCCAGCGCCGGGTCGCTCGTGGCGAACGCTCCCAGCGTGGACGGCGGCATGGTCATGGGGCCCGATCGCAGCAACAGATACTGCAATCCCATGCCCGCGCGGGTGATCCAGTTCCGGTATAGGGTGTTGACGGTCGCGGCGCCGTGCACCCGGTAGATCGTCCGGAGCTGCAGGTGGTCCTGGAGGTTCTCGCCGACGCCCGGCAGGTCGACGGCCACCGGGACCTGATGCTCGGTCAGCAGAGCGGCCGGGCCAAGTCCGGAGACCTGCATCAGATGCGGCGAGCCGATGGATCCGGCGCTCAGGATGACCTCGCGGCGGGCCCGGACATCGAGAGTCCGGCCCTCTTTGAGGATCCGCACGCCGGTGACCCTGCGCTGCGCGGTGGTCCAGGCGCCGCGCCGCTGATGCTCTGCGACCTGCTCGTCCATCAGAAGCCGCAGGGCCCGGGTGCGGGTGTAGACGGTGAGGTTGGGCCGGTGCGCGACCCGGTGCAGGAAGGCGTCGGCCATCGACCAGCGCCGGCCGCGCCGTTGGTTGACGTGGAAGTAGGCACTGCCCGCGTTGTCGCCCCGGTTGAACTCCTCGATCGGGGCGATACCCACCTGCGCGGCGGCGGCCTGCCAGGCGTCCAGGATCTTCCAGCGCACCCGTGGCCGCTCGACGCGGATCTCGCCGCCGGTGCCGTGCCACTCGTCGGCCCCGCCGAAGTAGTCCTCCAACTCCTTGTAGATGGCGAGGGTCTGACCGGGGCGGTCCGGGCCGCCCCAGAGCCAGCGCTCGTCACCGGTGGCCTGGGCCCACAGTGCATAGTCGCTGGCCTGTCCGCGCATGTGGATCATGGCGTTGATCGACGAACTGCCGCCGATCACCCGACCCCGCGCGTAGTGAATGCTGCGACCGGCCAAGTCCGCGTCGGCCTCGGTGGCGAAACACCAGTCGGTTCGTGGGTTGGCGATCGTGTACAGGTAGCCCACCGGAACCTTGATCCAGAACCAGTCGTCGTCACCGCCGGCCTCGATCAGCAGAACACGGTGATCCGGGTTGGCGCTGAGCCGGTTGGCCAGCAGGCAGCCGGCGCTGCCCGCGCCCACGATGATGAAGTCGAATTCGGCGATCAGCGCACCACTTCGATCACGGGATTGCCTCGCACGGGGTCACAGGTTGTCCGGGTTGCCCTGGACGAAGGTGGTCTCGACGATCATGCCGTCGGAGCTCAGCCACTCGATGGCGTCACCCTTGCTGAACACCGTGAAGCACTGGGCGGTGGGCTCCACGCCGGGCTCGGGATAGGTGAAGCACAACTCGTCGCCGGCCACCTTCCACGTCCCCGTGTAGGTCTCCTCGCCGGTCTTGCCGCGCACGGTTCCGTCGGCGGCGTAGTACTCCGCGTAGGGTTTGCCCTCCGAGAGACCTCGGTGGGTCCGGTCGGACACGACGGCCGACAGGTCGGCAGCGGCGACTTTGGTGCCCGCCGGCTTGGCCGCGGGAGCCGACGTCGTTGCCGGGGCGCTGGAGGTTGTCGCTGCCGCGCTGGACGAGGTCTCTTTGGCCTTGTTCTCCCCCGCCGCGCATCCCGACAGGGCGAGACCGGCAAGGAGAACGGCGGACACGATCGGGGCGGCACGGCGCGTGATGATCATGGGCACAGGGTATTGCGGACCCGCGGTCCCGGTACAGCAGGCGCGCGGGTCCGCGCGGGTGTCGCCGATGACGTCCTGACTGACTCAGCCCAGCGGATGGGCGATCTCGTCGGCCGGCATCCGCGCCACGGCGAGCACGACCACCGCGACGACGATCGGCAGGAGTCCGGCCGCACCGAAAATGATCTCCACCGGAACGACTTTCGACAGCGGTCCGGCCAACGCCATCGACAGCGGCATGAACGACAGCGACACGAAGAAGTCGAGGCTGGAGACCCGGCCGAGGAGTTCCGCCGGCACCCGGCGCTGCAGCAGCGTGCCCCAGATGACCATGCCGGCACCGCTGGCCACCCCGACCACGAACAGTGCGATCGCCATCACCGGGAACGACCACGTCACCCCGACGACGGCCATCGGCAGCGAGCCGAGTCCCCACAGCATCATCATCAGCGTCAGGTAGCGACGCGGCAGCGGCCGCGTCGACACCGCCAGCGCACCGGCAGCGCCGCCGAGACCGTAGGCGGCCAGCAGAAAGCCGTAGACCTGCCCGCCGTGGACGAACCGCTCCCGGGCGATGAACGGCAGCAGCACTTCCATCGGGCCCATCGCCAGCAGCACCCACATGCTGGCGAACAGCAACGTCCACAACAGCCACCGAGTCCGCACCACGAAGACCCAGCCGTCGCGCAGATCCGCCAGCGGATGCGGCTTGTCGCGGCCGGCGTCGACCGCGACGTGCCCGGCCTGCCCCGCAGACGCCGGGCGTATGGCCACCAACAGGGCCAGTCCGACGGCGAACAACACCGCCACCGTCGCACTGCCCAACGCCGGGACGGTGGCTCCGACCAGGACGCCGGCGAACCCGGGCCCCATCGCCTGTCCCAGGGTGGGACGAACCATCCCCTCAATCCCGTTGGCCGCCAACAAATGTTGCGGCGGGAGGATTCGCGGCAGGTAGGCGCTGTAGGCGGGGAAGAAGAACGCCGCGCTCGCGCCGAGGATCGCCGAGGCGACGGCCATGTGCCACAGCCGCAATGCGTCGAACGCGCCCAGAACCGCCACCGCACCGACGGCGGCGAGGTTGACCGCCTCGACGGTGATGATGATGCTGCGCTGGGACACCCGGTCGGCCACGATGCCGCCGACCAGGATGAAGGCCAGGAGGGACCCGGCCAGGCAAGCTGCGACCAATGACAGCGCGGAGGGATCGTCGGCCAGCGCGATGACCTGCAACGCCATCACCACGGTCCACATCCCCTCGGCGAAGATGAAGATCGAGACCGCGGCGATCAGCAGCCTGAACTCACGGAAGCGCAGGGGTGCGAGCACGCGCCACCCGCGCCGGGTTCCCGCCACGGGTTCGACGTCGATGGGCGTGCTCACCCGTCCATGGTCGCCGAACGATCGGCGCCAGTCGAACGATTTAGGATCGGCGGGAGTCGAACGACTGATTCCTCAGGCAGCCGCGCTGATGTCGGTGTGCGCGAAGTCTTCGCCTTTGAACAGCAACGGCTCTCCGCTGGCCTTGGCCAGCGCGTAGGAAAAGCAATCCCCGAAGTTCAGGCCGGCGCGGTGGCGTCCCTTGCCGAATCGGCGGTAGGCGATGCGCGCCCCTTCGGCATGGTCTGCTGCGACGGCGACAACGTCCACCCCGGCCCGATGGAGCCACAGATCCAACTCGCGTCCGCCGGCCTCGCCGAACCGGGTCTCGATGACGATCGCCGCTTCCAGGTATGACGCCGCCGACATCAACCGGACCGGGTCAGTTGCCACTGCGGCCTCGAATCGCGCCGCCTCCGGTTCGTCGGTGAGCATCGCCACCAACGCCGAGGTGTCAATCACCATCAGGTGGGCAATCCGTGGTGGTCGTAACCGAGAATCTCGTCGTCGGAATGCGCGTCCAACATCGGCAGAGCCGCACAGCGTCGGCGGATTGCCGCCAGTTCGTCACTCAGCTGTACCGCCCTGGTGCGCCCGGTCTCGCGAGCCAACCGCTCCCGCAGGGCCACCACGATCGCCTGGGTCAAGGTCTCACCGGTTCGAGCCGCTAGTTCCCTGGCCAGTCGATCGGCTTCAGGATCCTTAATACTCAACGCCATGATCAACATTCTATACAGTTAGGCGGATTATAGACTCATCGCGGACCTCGACCGGTTGATCGCGACGAACTGAATCCGAACCGTCGCCTGGACCTGCCGGGCCGGGTTGGCGATCGCCATGCTGATCGCCGTGCTCCGCTCGTGACCCTCGGGCCCTATTACGTCTCCGGGTTGATGCCGAGTTGCCGCAGGCAGCTTGCGCGCGCCATCGCGACCAAGGCGGGTTGGGCATTGTCGAAACCGGCCAGCGCAGGGGTTTCCTGCTTCATCTGACTGATCGAGGCGTCGATGCAGCGCTGAAGACGTTGTGCGTCGGAGTTGCGCCACTCGGAGTAACCGATGAGGCCTGCGGCCACCAGTCCGACGACCAGGTAGATCCAGATGCGGGGATTTCTGATCACAACCCAGTTTGACATCCTCCCCACAGATGAATCTGGGGGATTCCACCCGTTGTTAGGCGGTGTGGAGCAGTAATTCCTCACGGTTTCCTGCTGGTTCCTGCTTCGGTGTTCCTGGCCGGCCCGCAGGCCGTCCGGGAGCTTCACAGGCTGTGACCGCAAGCCCTGCGGCCAGAATGTTGTTGGCGGCGTTGACATCCGCATGCTCGGAATGTGCGCAGTGGGTGCACCGGAAAACCGCTTGGCTCTCGCGGGATTTCGGGTCCACATGCCCACACACCGAGCAGCGTTGCGATGTGAACGCCGCCGGTACTTTCACGACCTCGGTCCCGGTGTAGCGAGACACCGAGATCAACGCCAGTTCGAAACGGTGCCACCCCTTGCCCAGGATGGACTTGTTCAACCCCGACTTCGCCGACCTACCGTTGGGCAGGAACCCGCCCGGATTGTCGGGGTCGGCGACCGGCCTGGCCCGCCGGGTCATGTTGCGGGTGCGCAGGTCCTCCATGACCACCAGGGCGTGATTATGGGCCAGACCGTGGGCGGTTTTCTTGCAGAAGTCCTCCCGGCGGTGGCGCTCGCGGGCCCGCAACTCCGCCAACTGCGCCCGCACCTTGTTGCGGTTGGCCGAGCCCTTCGCGCACCGCGACAGTCGCCGCTGCAACAGGACCACCCGCCGCCGCTCGGCTGGCGTGGTGAACGCCTGGTCCAGGAGCTGGCCGCTGCTGGTGGCCACCGCCGCGGCTACCCCGCGGTCCAGCCCGACCGCGCTGTGCGGGTTCGGGTGCTCAACGGCGAGGACACCGTCCTCGACGAGCACCGACAAATACCAGTGCCGGCCCTCCCGCATCAGGGTCACCGAGCGGATGGTCTCCCCGGCCAGCGACCGGGAGGACCGAAACTTCACCCGCCCCAGCTTGGGCAACTTGATGCGGGCGTGCCGGCGGTTGAGTTGCTCAACAGCCATCTTCGACCCCTCGGGGAACCGGAACGCCGGCGCCCACCGACGCCCCGAACGCCACCGCACCCGCCAGGTGCCATGTTCACGGCACGCCTTATCCAGGTCCATCAAAGCCTGCTGCAGGCAATGCCCCGGAACCTCCGCCAACCACGCATGTTCCGCCTTGGCCTCGACCAACTCTTTGGCCTGGGGCACATAATTCATCCACGCCCCGCGGCGGCGGTACTCCCGGCGCTGCTCCAGCCCGACATTCCACACCACCCGGCAGGCCGCACCGATCTGCTCGGCGAACACCTGCTGCTCGGAGGTGAACTCCACCCGAAAACGCCGACCCGCCAACACCGCTCAGCGATCCTTCTGCGTCTGCACGTACCGCTTGATCACCGACAACGGTGCACCCCCCACGGTGGCCACGAAATAGGAATTCGTCCACAACGACGGCAGCCGCGATTTCAGCCACGGGAACTCCTCACGCAACACCCTCGAGGAACGCCCCTTGATGGCCTTGACCAGACGATGGATCCCGAACTGCGGATCTACCTCCACCAACAGATGAACGTGATCAGGCATGGTCTCCATCTCGATCAACCACGCCCCCTTCTCCTCAATCACCTCAGCGACGATCTCCTTAAGCCGCTGCTCCATCCGGCCCCCGATCACACTGCGGCGATACTTCGGGCACCACACCACGTGATAAGCGCACTGGAACGCGATATTCGCATTCGACCGCAACGTAACACCCACAACCGACAAATTAGATAGTCTGCGGCTATCTAATTCCGTCCAACACGCGGGAAGGCGAGAATTCGTCCCCTCAAAGCGGGCAGATGCGCTCACCCCCATGCCTAAAGGCAGGGGTCCACCGCGCTACCTTCGTCCGATCGCCCTTCCCGGTGTCACCCATCCGTTGCCGGTGGTTGCGATCAGAGGGCGCGGATATCCGCGACGACGGGTCCGATCAGCCGGTTGAGGTCGTGCGGGTCCAGTGCGACGTCCCAACCCCGCTTTCCCGCGCTGCAGAGCACCCGGTCGAACTCCAGCGCCGATGAGTCCAGGACCGTCGGTAGCTGGCGGCGCTGCCCCAGCGGCGAGATGCCGCCGAGCGCGTAACCGGTGGAGCGTTCGGCGGCGCTGCGTTCGGCCATCGCCGCCTTGGGCCAGCCCAGCGCCCCGGCCGCGGCCTTGAGCGACAGCTTGTACGGCACCGGCAGGACTGCGACCGCCAGACCGGACGGCCCGGCGAGGATCAACGTCTTGAAGATCTGTTCGGGCGCCAGACCGTGGGAGCCGGCCAGGGCGGCGACCGCCTCCTCGCCGTAGGACTCGGCGCGCGCATCGTGGCGGTAGGTCAGCACCTCGTGGGGTACATCGGCGGCGATCAGAGCGGCAATCGCCGGGGTCGACGCTCGAGACACCCGGGCAGCGTATCGGGACCTGGCCGCAATGCCGATGGCCAAGCCCCGGTTCCGGGTTCTTAGCTGGCCTCGTCAACGAGCCGGGCGATGGACGCGAGTTCGGCGGCGATGCGGTCGCGGGCGACTTCGGTGTCATAGTGGGCCTGCATGGTGATCCAGAACGCGTCGGACAGGCCGAGCGCCCGGGAGATCCGCAGTCCGCTGTCAGCGGTGATCGAGCGTTTGCCGTGGACGATTTCGTTGATGCGGCGAGCCGGGACGCCAATGGTCTTCGCAAGCCGGTACTGCGTGATTCCCAGCGGCGCCAAGAATTCGGTGTCGAGGATTTCGCCAGGATGCACCGGCGCGAATGTGGTCATGCCAGCCCCAGCGCCGCACGCAGCCG
>JAKOYE010000085.1 GCA_029780675.1 Actinomycetes bacterium | reverse complement strand
GTCGACCAGGTCGCGGTTCTGGACCCGGTGGGTCGGCACGGTGATGCGCCGGCCCTGGGTGTCCGCCGCGGCGGCCACCGCCGTCCTGCTGCTGTTCGCCGCGCCGGCCTTCTCCATGGTGCTGGGCAACAGCATGCAACGGCAGTTCCCGTCCTCCCACGAGATCCGCGGCGGGGTTGCGGCGGCCGCCGAAGCACTCGGCCCCGGCGCCCTGGGCCCGGTCCGGATCCTGGTCACCTTCCCGGAGTCCGACGCCAACGATCAGAAGAACGGCCCCGCCCTGGACAGCATCGCCAGGACCACCGGGCAGGCCGTCAACATCGTCTCGGTCACCCCGCCGGTGTTCGCCGACGACAACCGCAGCGCACTGCTGTCCGCGGTGCTCGCCGTCGACCCCGAGGAGATGCGCGCCCGGGACACCATCGACTGGCTGCGGGCCACCCTGCCCGCGCTGCCGGAGTTGCGGGATTCCAAAGTACGGGTCGACATCGGTGGGCCGACGGCCCTGATCAAGGATTTCGACGACCGGGTGGCCCAGACCCAACTCCTGGTGTTCGCCTTCGTATCGCTGATCGCCTTCGTCATGCTGCTGATCTCGATCCGGTCGGTGGTGCTGGCGCTCAAGGGCGTCCTGATGACCGTGCTGTCCGTCGCCGCCGCCTACGGCAGCCTGGTCGTGGTGTTCCAGTGGGGTTGGCTGGAGGCCCTCGGCTTCGAGCCGATCCGGTCGATCGACAGCACCATCCCGCCGTTGGTCCTCGCGATGACGTTCGGGTTGTCGATGGACTACGAGATCTTCCTGCTGACCCGGATCAGGGAGCGTTACCTGCAGTCCGGGGACACCCGCGACGCGGTGGCCTACGGGGTGTCCACCAGCGCGCGGACCATCACCAGCGCCGCGCTGATCATGATCGCGGTGTTCATCGGCTTCGCGTTCGCGGGTATGCCACTGGTCGCCCAGCTCGGGGTGGCCTGCGCGGTGGCGATCGCGGTCGACGCCACGATCGTGCGGATGGTGCTGGTGCCCGCCCTGATGGCGGTGTTCGACCGGTGGAACTGGTGGCTGCCGACGTGGCTGGAGCGGATACTGCCGTCGGTCGACTTCGACCGGCCGCTGCCCAAACTGGACCTCGGCGGGCTGGTGGTGCTGCCCGACGAACTGTCCGCCGTCCCACCGCCGGCGGCCGACCTCCGCATGGTGCTCAAGGGCGCCGCCCGGCTCAAGGAGATCGCGCCCGACGCGATCTGTGTGGCCGACCCCCTGGCGCTGCGCGGCTGCGCTCCGTTCACCGGTCCGGTGCGGGGCGGCGACGACGCGCGCGGCGGGTTCCGGGCCGGCGCCGGATCCACGGCCGTTCGACGGCTGACCGGCGCCCGGTTGCGCCCGGTGACGGGCGGGCCGGAGCCCCGCACCGGTGGGTTGCACCCGGTGACCGTCTGGCGGGGCCGGCTGGCGGTCGCCCTGGACGCGCTCGAGACCGACGCCGCCGTGGCGCGCCGCAGCCCGGTGGAGACCACCAACGTCCAGTTGCCCAGCGGAGATCGACTGCAGATTCCGACCGGCGCGGAGACACTGCGACTCAAGAGCTATCTGGTGCTGTGCCGCAACACCCATGCCGACTACGCCGAACTGGCCGCCCTGACCGAGGCGATGGGTCTGGACAACGCGGCGATGGTGCTGGCCGACATCGACCGCTACTACAGTTCGGGCCGCCGTCAACGGCGGTGGATCGCCACCCAGCTGGTGCGCCGGCTCGCCGACCCGAGACCGTCGGAACCCGATGACGCGCGGGAGTGGGACGGCTCCGGATCCGACGGTAGGCCGGAGGCTGACCGGTGGGCGCCCGGCGAGTGGGAGAATGTGCGGCAGCGATGCCTGGAGCTCGCAGTCGCCATGCTGGAGGAGCCGAGTTGACCCGCCCGACGGAGCACCCGGTCGAAGACCGGCCGGTCGAGTTCTGGCCCACCGTGGCGATCCGTGCCGCGTTGGAGAGCGGCGATATCGCGGTGTGGCAGCGAATCGTCCTAGCCGTCAAACGTGACCCCTATGGCCGTACCGCACGTCAGGTCGAGGAGGTGCTGGAGACCGCCGCACCGTACGGCATCTCGTATGCCCTGCGGGAGGTCCTGACCCGCGCCCGCAACCATCTCGAGGCCAACGAACGCGCCGAAGCCGCCCGACACGTTCAGTTGCTGCTGGAGCGCTCCGGTCTCACCGAACCGGAGTTCGCCTCCCGCATCGGCGTCAGCCCTCAGGACCTGCGCACCTATCTGGACTCGTCGGTCAGCCCACCCGCCTCGCTGATGATCCGGATGCGGCGACTGTCCGACCGCTTCGCGAAAATGCGTGTCCAGCGCGCTCAGGATCGGCTCACCGACCAGCCCGCCGACGAGTACCCCGAGACCACCTAACGGGTGCTGGCAGGACTGAGATCGACGACCTTCCAGTCGTCACCTTGTTTGGACAACGCCACCCGCAGTGGCAGCACCACGGTGGTCGGTTCCTGACCCGGCACAGCCTGGGTCGCGCGGACCAGCACGGCGACACTCGCCGCGTCCGGGGTCAGGGCCTCCAGCCCCGCCGAGATGGTGCGCGCCTGCGCGGTGACGTCGCGTTTGGCCAGGTCCGCGACGGTGGGGCTGAACTGGGCCCGGAACGCCTCGGCGGCCTCCGGCACCATCGCGGCGGCCGTCCGATCCAGCGCCGCGGTGGGATCTGAGGGTGAGAATGTCGCGGTGGCCTCGGCGACCGTGCCGGCGATCCGGGCCACCTCCGCGGCGTCCCGGTCGAAGGCCCGGTCGGCGAGCGTCCAGCGGTTGTAGCCGACGATCGTCGCAACCACCAGCACGGCGGTCGCCACGCCCACCGCGGCCAACCGCAGGCCGGGGGCGTCGTCATCGGTCCCCATGGTCACCGCATCGCGGCGATACAGCAC
>JAKOYE010000255.1 GCA_029780675.1 Actinomycetes bacterium | reverse complement strand
CGCGCGCAGCTCGGCGATCCCCGGTCCGGGCGGGTACTGGTTGATGCCGTCGGCGATCGCCTGCCGGGCGACCTCGAGCATCGCGGCCGGCCCGTCCTCGTCGGGAAACCCCTGGCCGAGATTCACCGCCCCCAGGCTCGCGGCCAGTGCCGACATCCGGGCGAAGACATTGACCGAGAAGGGCCGAAGGCGGTGCACGGTGGCGGGGGGGACACCGTCGGATCGGGTCATGGCGGACAAGCCTAATCGGCGGGAAACCGCTGGGAGCTGGGCCATAATCGGCCGGTGCGCCCGCAGGAAATCTCCGTTCGTCTCGGCACCGTCGACGACGTCGCCGGGGTTCGCTCGCTCGAATCGCGGTACTTCATCGGCAATCTCGCGCCTGAGCAGCGGGCCGACGGGTTCCTGTCGATCATCCAGCCCGAGGGAAGCTTCGAGCGGATCGCGGCGGCAGGAGGTCTGCACGTCGCGGTCGACGACGCCGGGCAGGTGGTCGGGTTCATCGTCATCGCACCCCCGCCCAAGGCGGGTCAGGGAACCCCGTCGCCGATCGTCGAACGGATGGTCGCGCTGTCGGACACTCGTGAATACCGGGGGCGCCGGATCTCGTCGTACCGCTATGCATTCCGCGGACCGGTCTGTATCGACGAGCGGTTCCGGGGCCATGGCCTCTACGGACGGTTCAACGCGGTGACCAAGGCGGCCTACTGTGCCGAGTACGAGATCGGCATTTTGTTCGTGTCCGCGCGTAACCCGCGATCGCTCCGGACCACGACCACCAAGCTCAACGCCGCCGTGGTGGACACCTTCCAGGTGGGTGACGAGAGCTACCACTATCTCGTCTACGAACTCGGCGTCCCATCACTCTGAGTCTCCCAACCAACAGGTTGGCCGGGGGTCGTTAGTTACCGGCCGGTAGGGGCGACTAGTCTGCAGAGTGCCGGAACTCAACCCGCATCCGAAACCTAGAGGACTTTAGGGGAATCCACATGTCCGAAGAAGCCTTCATCTACGAGGCCATCCGCACCCCACGCGGAAAGGGCAAGAACGGCGCCCTGACCGAGGTCAAGCCGCTCAATCTCGTCACCGGTCTGATCGATGAACTGCGCAGGCGTCATCCCAATATCGACGAGAACATGGTCAGCGACGTCATCCTGGGCTGCGTCTCGCCGGTCGGCGACCAGGGCGGCGACATCGCCCGCACCGTGGTCATCGCCGCCGGCATGCCCGACACCGTCGGCGGCTTCCAGCTCAACCGGTTCTGCGCATCCGGACTCGAAGCCGTCAACACGGCAGCCCAGAAGGTGCGCTCCGGCTGGGACGACCTCGTCTACGCCGGTGGTGTCGAGTCGATGAGCCGCGTCCCGATGGGCTCCGACGGCGGCGCGATGATGTCCGACCCGGCCACCAACTACGACGCCTACATCGTTCCGCAGGGCATCGGCGCCGATCTGATCGCCACCCTGGAGGGCTTCAGCCGCGAGGACGTCGACGCCTACGCGGCGCAGTCCCAGGAGCGGTCGGCCGCGGCCTGGTCGGGTGGCTACTTCGCCAAGTCCATCGTCCCGGTCCGCGACCAGAACGGTCTGCTGATCCTCGACCACGACGAGCACATGCGCCCCGGCACCACCGTGGAGAGCCTGGGCAAGCTCAAGCCCGCCTTCGAGGGCTTGGCCGCGATGGCCGGCTTCGACGACGTGGCCATGCAGAAGTACCACTGGATCGAGAAGATCAACCACGTCCACACCGGCGGCAACAGCTCCGGCATCGTCGACGGTGCAGCCCTCGTCGTGGTCGGCAGCGAGAAAGCCGGCAAGGCCAACGGCCTGACCCCGCGTGCCCGCATCGTGGCCACCGCCACCAGTGGGGCGGACCCGACCATCATGTTGATCGGCCCCACCCCGGCGGCGCACAAGGCGCTGGACCGGGCCGGGCTCAAGCCCGAGGACATCGACCTCTGGGAAATCAACGAGGCCTTCGCCTCGGTGGTGCTGAAGTTCCAGAAGGACCTCGACATCCCCAACGAGAAGTTGAACGTCAACGGCGGCGCCATCGCGATGGGCCACCCGCTGGGTGCCACCGGCGCGATGATCACCGGCACCATGGTCGACGAACTGGAACGGCGCGGAGCGAAGCGCGCGCTGATCACCCTGTGTATCGGCGGCGGCATGGGCGTGGCCACCATCATCGAGCGCGTCTGACGGCCCGCGGAAAATCTGAGGAGTAAGCGAAAGACCATGGCAGAAAACACCATCAAGTGGGACAAGGATGCCGACGGCATCGTCACCCTGACCCTCGACGACCCGACCGGCTCGGCGAACGTGATGAACGAGCACTACAAGGAGTCGATGCACAACGCCGTAGAGAAGCTGGCACGGCTTGTCGCGGAGGAGCCTGACTCGGTCACCGGTGTGGTCATCACGAGCGCGAAGAAGACTTTCTTCGCCGGCGGTGACCTCAAGGCGATGATCAACGCCGGACCGGAGAACGCCGCTGAGATCTTCGCCGAGGTCGAGGGCATCAAGGCTGATCTGCGCAAGCTGGAGACCCTGGGCAAGCCGGTCGTCGCCGCCATCAACGGCGCGGCTCTCGGTGGCGGCCTGGAGATCGCCCTGGCCTGCCATCACCGCATCGCCGCGGACGTCAAGGGCAGTGCCATCGGCCTGCCCGAGGTGTCGCTGGGCCTGCTGCCCGGCGGCGGCGGCCTGACCCGCACCGTCCGGATGTTCGGCATCCAGAACGCCTTCGTGAACGTGCTGTCCCAGGGCACCCGGTTCAACCCGAAGAAGGCGAAGGACGTCGGCCTGGTCGACGAACTCGTCGGCTCGGCCGAGGACGTGGTTCCCGCCGCCAAGGCGTGGATCAAGGCCAACCCGGACAAGCACACCCAGCCGTGGGACGCCCAGGGCTACAAGATGCCCGGCGGCACCCCGGCCAGCCCGGCGCTCGCGGCCATCCTGCCGTCGTTCCCGTCGCTGCTGCGCAAGCAGATCAAGGGCACCAACATGCCCGCGCCGCGGGCCATCCTGGCCGCTGCGGTCGAGGGCGCGCAGGTGGATTTCGACACCGCCAGCCGCATCGAGAGCCGGTACTTCACCAGCCTGGTGACCGGTCCGGTCGCGAAGAACATGATCCAGGCGTTCTTCTTCGATCTGCAGGCCATCAACGCTGGTGGGTCACGGCCGGAGGGCATCGGCAAGACCCCGATCAAGAAGATCGGCGTGCTGGGCGCGGGCATGATGGGCGCCGGCATCGCCTACGTATCGGCCAAGGCCGGCTTCGAGGTGGTCCTCAAGGACGTCACCATCGAGGCCGCGACCCGGGGCAAGGGCTACTCGGAGAAGATCGAGGCCAAGGCCCTCGAGCGTGGGCGCACCACGAAGGAGAAGTCCGACGCGCTGCTGGGGCGGATCACCCCGACCGCCGACGCCAAGGATTTCGCCGGCGTCGACTTCGTGATCGAGGCGGTGTTCGAGAGCCAGGAACTCAAGCACAAGGTGTTCCAGGAGATCGAGGACATCGTCGACCCGAACGCGGTTCTGGGATCGAACACCTCCACGCTGCCCATCACCGGTCTGGCGACCGGGGTGAAGCGGCAGGAGGACTTCATCGGAATCCACTTCTTCTCGCCGGTGGACAAGATGCCGCTCGTCGAGATCATCAAGGGCGAGAAGACCTCCGACGAGGTGCTGGCCCGGGTGTTCGACTACACCCTGGCCATCGGCAAGACCCCGATCGTGGTCAACGACAGCCGCGGCTTCTACACCAGCCGCGTCATCGGCACCTTCATCAACGAGGCGCTGGCGATGCTGGGCGAGGGCGTGGAGCCCGCGTCGATCGAGCATGCGGGTTCGCAGGCCGGCTACCCGGCCCCGCCGCTGCAGCTCTCGGATGAGCTCAACATGGAGCTGATGCACAAGATCGCCGTCGCGACCCGCAAGGGCGTAGAAGATGCGGGAGGCGTCCATGTCGCGCACCCGGCCGAGGCGGTGGTGGAGAAGATGATCGAGATCGGCCGTCCGTCAAGGCTCTCCGGCGCGGGCTTCTACGAGTACGTCGACGGCAAGCGGACCCAGCTGTGGCCCGGCCTGCGCGAGACGTTCAACTCGGGCAGCTCGCAGCCGCCGCTGCAGGACATGATCGACCGGATGTTGTTCGCCGAGGCTCTGGAGACCCAGAAGTGCTTCGACGAGGGCGTGATCACCACCACGGCCGATGCCAACATCGGCTCGATCATGGGCATCGGCTTCCCGCCGTGGACCGGTGGCGCCGCGCAGTTCATCACCGGCTACCCCGGTGGCAAGGAAGCCTTCGTGGCCCGCGCCAAGGAATTGGCCGAGCGTTACGGAGACCGCTTCAACCCCCCGGCGTCGTTGCTGAAGTAGCCCGTCGGCTCTAATCCGCGAAGGCCCCCGAGACAACGGAGTCTCGGGGGCCTTCGGCGCGCCGCGCCCGATCGGCGCGGGCGGGTCTCACTCCAGGGTGAAGATTCCGGTGATCGCATTGACGATCACCAGAACTTCGATCAGCGCCGCGGTGGTGACGAGTCCGATGCTGGCTGCCACCGGACGTCCCAACGCGTTGATCAGACCGCCGAGGATGTCGCCGCTGAGCACCTGCTCGATACCTTCCAAGAAGATGTTGACGGCGTAGCCGGGCAGGATCGTCACGATGGCGTTGACGATGTCGGCGGTGGGCAGCAGCGCTGCGTACAGGGACGCCGCAGCGTTGGAGATGAACTCCGTCACCGTGGTAACGGTGTTCTGGATGGCGGGGATGATGCCGTCCGCCGTCAGGGTCGGGAGCGCGGCCAACGCCGTGACCGCCCCGGTGGCATGGGTCGACAGTTCCTGCCACATGCTTCCGCCGGGGCTGACGGCACTGACGAAGTCGTTGACACCCTGCGCGACGCCCTCGAAGAACAGCTGGATCGTCTCACCCCAGTCGACGTCGGGGAAGACACCGAATGGGGTCTCGACGTTCGCCAGGCCCTGTGACCAGCCGTACTTCGGGTCGCCGTATCCGAGGTTGACGATCACCCTCAGGGCCGGCTGCAGCAGGTCGGCGATCGGGGCGCCGATCACCGGAATGGCGCGCAACGGCGCCAGCAACGGCAGATTCTCGGTCGGGATGACGTAGTACTTCTGGGTCTCGGAGCTGGTCGGCAGTTCGATGGCCGTAGCGAGCTGCTCGGGGGTGAGTTGCAGGTAGGTACCGTGTACGAAACCGATCCCCAGCGCGGCGTTGAGGCTGGACAGGAAGTTGCCCGGGTACTGCGGGAAGTCCGCGAACCCGTCGTACTCCAGCATGTAATTCGCCACCGGGAACGAATCCTCCGGAGTGGGGCCGTAGAACGGGATTCCCAGGCTGGGCAGGTTCAGACCCGGGAACCGGGACAGGAAACCGCCGTTGGGGTTCATCTCGTTGCCGATCAGCACGAAGTTGACCGGGGAGTCCGGGTCGATCCCGCAGGTGGGGGTGTTGACGCAGCCGGTGTTGCCCGGATCCATCACCAACGACGACATGATCGCGCTTTGCGAGTAGCCGAAAATGGTGAGCGTGTTGTCTTCGCCGAGCTGCCGGACCACCTCGTCGTACAGGATCTGGTTGCCCTGGTCGACCGAAATGCTCAGCGGCAGCACCTTCACGTAGGGGTACGGGGTGATCGGGTAGAGCCCCTCGGGGGTGACCAGCTGCTCCGGGATGGTTCCGAGGGGAGCGTGGGGCATGACGTACTTCGTGAACGCGAGTTCGATATAGGTTTCCGACGGAATCGGTGTGCCGCTGCCGCCCATGATCAGGGCGATGTTCTCCGCAGCGGCCGGCTGGACCAAAGCCGTTTCGATCGACGACGTGCTGAGGGCCGGAGTGGCCGGGGACGCTGCGGCGGGTGCCGGTGAAGTGGTGACAACCGACTCCCGGCGGGACTGAGCCAGCAGTGTCGAACCGAGCAGCAAGTCCGCAGATGTGCTCGGCAGTACGTCGATCGGATCGGCTGCTGCTGCAACCGGCGGCGTTACCGGCGGTGTGGTGATGGTTGCTGCTCTGGCGACGGAGCTTGCGGCTGCCGGTAACGCCGTCGCTTGTGCCCTGGTGTTCTGGGTCCGCACGCCGGATGCGGGCGCGGCCAGTCCGTCCCGGCTCGGCGGTGCCGCCTTCTCGCCGCCGCGACCGCCCGGGCGGGTGGATGCCGATGCCCGCGGGCCGGCGTTCGCCGCACCTACGCCGGTGGACTGAGCTGCACTTTTCTGTGTGGGCGAAGCGTCGGACGTGGAACTGTCCGCCCATGCGACGGCTGTTCCGTGGATGGCTGCTCCCCCCCCAGCGCAACGGCCAAACCTCCGACACGACCGACGAACTTCGAACTGTTCATGCAGCTTCCCCTATGACGACGATCACATTTCGTCGAACGTACCGCCTCTCCGGGCCGGCCGCTGGAACTTGCTCGTTTAGCTAAGGATTCGCCTACCGCGGGTCAGAGAGCTGGTCCCAGCAGGTCGTCGGCGTCGGTGATGATGTAGCCGTAGCCCTGCTCGGCAAGAAACCGCTGGCGGTGTGCCGCGTACTCGGTGTCGAGGCTGTCCCGCGCGACGACTGAGTAGAACACCGCGCCACCCCCGTCGTGCTTGGGCCGCAGCAGTCGGCCGAGTCGCTGTGCCTCCTCCTGCCGGGAGCCGAAGGTTCCCGAAACCTGAACCGCCACCGAGGCTTCCGGAAGGTCGATGGAGAAGTTCGCCACCTTCGACACCACCAGTGTTTTGATCTCGCCGGTCCGGAAGGCGTCGAACAGCGCCTCCCGTTCGGCGTTCTTCGTGGATCCCTGCACCACTGGGGCGCCGAGTTCCTTGCCGAGTTCCTCCAACTGGTCGAGGTAGGCGCCGATGACCAGGGTCGGTTCGCCGGGATGTTTGGCCAGAATGGATTTCACCACCGCGATCTTGGTGCGCGCCGTCGAGCACAGCTTGTACCGCTCTTCGGGTTCGGCGATGGCGTACTGCATGCGCTCGTTATCGGTCATCGTGACCCGGACCTCGACGCACTCCGCCGGGGCGATCCAGCCCTGGGCCTCGATGTCCTTCCACGGGGCGTCGTAACGCTTCGGCCCGATCAGGCTGAACACATCGCCCTCGCGGCCGTCCTCGCGAATGAGGGTGGCGGTCAGGCCCAGTCGGCGCCGGGACTGCAGATCGGCGGTCATCCGGAAGACCGGGGCCGGCAGCAGATGCACCTCGTCGTAAATGATCAGCCCCCAGTCGCGGCTGTCGAAGAGTTCCAGGTGGCGGTATTCGCCCTTGGTCCGGCGTGTGATCACCTGGTAGGTGGCGATGGTGACCGGGCGGATCTCCTTGCGTTCGCCGGAGTACTCGCCGATTTCGTTCTCCGTCAACGACGTCCGCGCGATCAACTCGCGCTTCCACTGCCGTCCCGCCACGGTGTTGGTGACCAGGATCAGTGTGGTGGCACCGGCTTTGGCCATGGCCGCCGCGCCGACGATCGTCTTGCCCGCGCCGCACGGTAGCACCACCACACCGCTGCCACCGGCCCAGAACGATTCGCAGGCCATCTCCTGGTAGTCGCGTAGTTCCCAGCCGTCCTGAGCCAGGCTGATCGGGTGCGCCTCGCCGTTGACGTAGCCGGCGAGATCCTCTGCGGGCCAACCGATCTTGAGCAACATCTGCTTGATCCGGCCACGCTCGCTGGGATGCACCAGCACGGTGTCGTCGTCGATGCGCGCGCCCAGCATCGGTGCGATCTTCTTGTGTCGCAGCACCTCTTCGAGAACGGCCCGGTCAAGGCTCACCAGCGTGAGGCCGTGGGCGGGGTGCTTGACGAGTTGCAGTCGGCCGTAGCGGCCCATGGTATCGACGATGTCGACAAGGAGAGCCTGGGGAACCGCGTACCGCGAGTGGGTGACCAGCGCGTCGACGACCTGCTCGGCGTCATGGCCGGCGGCGCGGGCATTCCACAGCGCCAGGGGTGTGATCCGGTAGGTGTGGACGTGTTCGGGCGCGCGTTCGAGTTCGGTGAAGGGGGCGATGGCGGCACGGGCGGCGCCGGCCTGCTCGTGGTCGACCTCGAGCAGCACCGTCTTATCGGACTGAACGATCAGCGGTCCGTCGGTCATTTGGTTCGCCACTCCTCCGCATCGCTGCGCTCTGTGCCCACCGCGCCGCGCACCGATGGTTCACCCGTTGAGACCATTATCCCGAGTCGGCCGACATGACCGAGGTGACGCGGTGCACGGCGAACTCGCGCATCCGGCCCTGCGCGGGGTCAAAGGCCACCAGGTGACCGCCGTGCAGCGAGACGGGCGTCACGACCCGTTGAGTCGCGACGCCGGCGGCGTCGATGTATCCCATCAGCAGGGTCTTCCGTTGCGCCGCGGCCTGGTGCAGCAGTGCCATCGCGACGGCCGGGTCCAGGCGGCCCGCCCCCAGCGGGGAGTCCTGGACGCGGCGAAGCATGCCCACCACCGCGTTCAAGGTCTCCCGGGGTGGCCGGGCCGGTGGGCGCATCAGACGGCGGAGGGGTAGGGCCGCTACCCGAGCCTGGCGCTTGCGGAGATCGACGATGGCTCCGGTGGAGTCCTCCGCGGCGGGCGCGAAGCCGGCGGCCCGCAGTGCGGAGAGCACATCGGAGATCGGTGACTCCGACACTGCCACGGTGGGAGCCAGCAGGCGCATCTGTACCCCCGGGGCGGCGACGGCGTGCGCCAGCATGGCGGAGTCCTCGCACCGGATGAACGATGTGGCGACCCCCACCCGAAGGCGGCCGTGCCGCCGCGACACATCGGTGATCAGATAGCTCAACCCCTGTGGCATGGGCGTTTTCGAGTACTTCTCGAAGAAGGTCTGCAGCGACTCGGCGGTTCGTCCGGTGTCCAGCGCATGACGGATCGACTGCTCGCTGACCCGGTAGACCATCGCCGCTCCCGCCGACTCAAGGTCGGCGACCGCGGCGAGTTCATCGGCGACGTCGCGGATCAACGGGCCCGGGACCACGACGGTCAGGTCCGCCTGGACCAGGAAATGATCGACCGGTGCGGGCATGCTCACGGTCATGGCCCGCTCCGCCGCCTCCTGGTCGCCCGCCAGCAACGCCCGGGCCGGGGTGCTCAGCGCGTTGCGGCCGGTGAGCCCCAGTGCGTGCGCCTCGTCCATCAGGTGACCGACCGGGCCGGGTTGCAGACGTGCCGACCAGCGGGGTCGCCGCCACACCAGGGCTTTCGCCGCGCTGACCGGATTTACTCCCGCCCCGGGGGGAAGTTCGCCGAACAGGTCCAGCAGAAGCCGGCGATCCAGTGGTGCGGCGTTCGAGAAGAGCGACTCCGACAGCGCTGCATAGGGTTTGCCGTCGGGGCTCCGACCGCCGATCAGCCCCGGCCGGGACGGCAGGCCCAGCCACGTGGTGGCCAACTGCAGCCAGCGCTGAGCGGGCGTCGCCTCGAGGAAGCGGTCGGCGGTGAGGGTCGGGGCCCAGTACGAATCCGAGTCGCCCGGCGGTTCCGGGTCCGGGATACCGCTGGCGATCAGACAGGCCCCGGCGGCGATTTCGAGAATGAGGCCGAGTCGGGGTTCGTCGATCGCGGTGGTCTTGCTCAGTCGTTTGAGCTCACGGACACCCAGTCCACCGTTCCGGAGTTCCGGAACCGGTGCGGCCGAGAGATTCTCGAGCACCACCTCGATCTGCCGGAGCAACTCCATGGCGGCGCCGGCAGCCGAGGCGTCGACGTCCTTGATCGCCGCAGTGCCGGTCACGGGGTCGGGCGGGGTGAGGTCGAACGGGCCGGGCTCGTCGCCGCGCATCACCTGCCTGACATCGCGCGGCAGGATGACCGTCTCGTCGCCGACGTAACGCAACAGGCCCGCGGCGAGCAGTCGCTGTACCGGACGGTCCGCCGGTGTGCCAGGTTCGGCCTCGCGGGTGCGCCCCATCGGAGAACCGGTTGTCAGCCGCTCCAGGAGATCGTGCGACATCTCATCGAGGGCGTCGATGGCCGCCACCACCTCATCGGCGGTCAACCCCGAGGTGTCCAGCGCCTGACCGGGAAACCACGGCAGCGCCGCGGCCGCCTCGGTGGAGATGCGCACCTCATCAGTGCCCCAGACCAGCGCTCTTTCCCGGAGTTGGTCCAGAGCCAGGGTGAGGTCGTCGTCGGACACCTGCCCGGCGAGGGCTTCGAACACCGAGGTGACCGGCACGGGCGCCTCGTCGGCGTCGAGGCCGATCAGAACGTCGAGGACGGCCAGTCGCAGGAAGTCCAGGTCGTCGCTCGCCACCTTCACCGATTGGCGCGCGTTGGCCCGGGCGGCCAGTGCGACCAGACTGCCGGGGGTGGGCTGAGCCAGGTCCGGGCGCAACTCCAGCAGGCGCACCAACTGCTCGTCGGTCCGCCCGGCCAGCCAGGTTTCCAGCGGCAGCGCCTTGTCGGTCATCGCCGACCAGCGTAAATCAGCCGCGATTGACGCGAGTTCCCGCGACAGGTGTCACAATATGGCGGTGGCAACGAACAAGATCAGGTACGTCGACAACGGCTGGCCTACCCGGAACCCCGATGACCACCCGGTGAGCGAATTGGCGGCGGATCGGGTTGGTCCGCTATCTCCGTTCGGAACCATCGTGTTCCCGGTGCCCGCGTCCGAACTGCCCTACATTCATCCGGTCACCGTCATCAACAGGTGACCGGAGGGTCCGTCGAGGGGCCCGTCGATCGGCCCGTGGAAAAGGGGCTGTCCCACCTCGATGACCACGGCGCGGCGCGGATGGTCGATGTCTCGGGAAAGACGCCGACCCACCGCAGTGCCACCGCGACGTGCACCGTGCGCACCACCGTCGAGGTAGTTGCGCAGATCGCTGAGAACGGCTTGGCCAAGGGCGATGCCCTGGCCACGGCCCGTATCGCGGCAATCCAGGCCGCGAAGCGGACCAGCGCACTGATTCCGCTCTGCCACCAGGTTCCGCTCAGTTCCGTCGAGGTCGAATTCGTCATCGCCGACTCGACCGTGGAACTCGTCGCGACCGCGCGCACCACCGACCGAACCGGCGTCGAGATGGAGGCGCTGACCGCGGTGACCGTCGGAGCGCTCACGGTGTACGACATGATCAAAGCCCTCGATCCGGCTGCCCGCATCGAGGGTGTGCGCCTGCTGCGCAAGGAGGGCGGCAAGGCCGGGGTGTGGGAAGCGCCGCGGTGAGCCGCACCGGGAGAGTGGTGATCGCGTCAACGCGTGCGGCGATGGGTCGCTACGAGGATCGGTGCGGGCCGGTGATCGTCGCCTGGTTGCGTGGGCGCGGACTCGAGGTCGCAGCTGCCTCGGTGGTACCCGACGGTCCCGCGGTCGATGAGGCGCTGCGCTCGGCGGTGCGGGAACGGATCGACGTCATCGTCACCTCGGGCGGTACCGGTATTTCGCCGACGGACCATACCCCGGAAGCCACCCGCGCGCTGATCGACTACGAGATCCCGGGTCTGTCCGACGCGATCCGTCGTTCGGGTCTGCCCGGCGTGCCCACCAGCATTCTGTCCCGCGGTGTGTGCGGGGTCGCCGGACGAAGCCTGCTGATCAACCTGCCGGGGTCGGCGGGGGGAGTGCGGGACGGGCTGGCCGTGCTCGACGGGGTCCTCGACCACGCACTGGACCAGTTGGCGGGCGGCGACCACCCGTGACACGGATTCTGCGGGCCCGGGTCACTGAGGAGGCGATATCCCTCAGCGAGCACGAGGCGCTGGTCGACGACCGCGCGGCCGGCGCGGTGGTCGGATTCGCCGGCGTGGTTCGTGACCACGATCACGGCCGCTCGGTGCTGCGCCTGGAGTATTCGGCGCACCCGTCGGCTCAGCAGACGTTGTTCGAGGTGCTCGGTGAGGTGGCGGTTGCGACGGCGGGTGTGCGGGCGATCGCAGCCAGCCACCGGATCGGCCCGCTGGTCATCGGGGATGCGGCACTGGTGGTGGCGGTGGCCGCCGACCACCGGGCCGCGGCGTTCCAGACCGCAGCCCTCTTGGTGGACACCATCAAAGAGCGGCTGCCGGTCTGGAAACACCAGTTCTTCGCCGACGGTACCGATGAGTGGGTGAACTGCGCCTGAGCGTGTTCGCCGCGCCCGGCACCAGTGACGGCTTCCGCTACTGACCGGGCACGGGTGCCATCGCCGCCAGCATGTCGTCGGCGCCGATGTTCTGGTCCTTCATGGCCTGCCAGATCTCCCGGAGGAACGAGACCTCGGTCACCCCCGGCGCAGCCTGCAGTTGGTCGCCCGCCGGCGCAGCCGGCAATTGGTCAGAGACCGGGACGGCCGCCGGGCCGGCGGGAACCACGTCCGCGGGTGCGGCGGGAACAACCACGTCCGCGGGTGCGGCGGGAACGACGTCCGCGGGGGCGGCGGTAACGACGTCGGCCGGTGCGGCAGGCACCACATCAGTGGGGGCGGCGGGAACCACGTCAGCGGGGGCGGCGGGAGCCACGTCCGCCGGGGCTGCGGGAGCGATGTCCGCGGGTCCGCTGAACTCCGCCTCCACCACCGTGGGGCCGGAGGCCGGATCCGCAGGATTGGCGTCCTCGGTGATGACCTCCACGGCGACGATCTCCGGCGCCGGGGCAGCCGGGTCGGCCGGCGTGGCCGGGGCGGTCTCCTCGGCGATGACCTCTACCGCGACGATCTCCGGCGCCGGGGCAGCCGGGGCAGCGGGGTCGGCCGGTGCGGGATCTTCGGTGACGACCTCGACGGCGACGACCTCCGGGGCGGGCGCGGGTGGCGCGGCAGGGTCGGCGACCGGCGCGTCCGCGGCCGGTGCCGCGACGTCCGTTACCACGGGCGCATCCGGGGGCAGGGGGGCGTCCAGGGGCACGGCGGCGTCGGCCGGTGCGGCGTCGACGGCGTCTGCCGCCGGGGCGGCCGGTTCGGGATCGGTGACGATATAGCGCGGCGTGGGGCCGGAGAGCACACGACCGCAGGTGGGCCAAGCGCCCTTGCCCTGGCCTGCGAGAACCTTCTCAGCGATCGCGATCTGCTCCTCGCGGGTGGCCAGATAGGCGGCCGGGGCGAACTGGCCGCCGCCGTAGCCGAGCCAGGTGCTGGGGGAGAACTGCAGCCCGCCGTGGTAGCCGTTGCCGGTGTTGATGGCCCAGTTCCCGCTGGACTCGCAGCGCGCGACGATGTCCCACTCGGAGTCAGGCGCGGCCTGGGCCTGTGCGGCCAGGGCGACGCTACCGCTGCCGATGATGGCGCCGGTGACCGCGATCTTGGCGACGCCGGCGGACGAACTGGAGGGCTTGCTGTGCCGTCCCATGGTCGAATCCTCTCTGGTAACCGCGCCTGCGAGGTCAGCTGTCGGGTTCGGGCTGGAGAGGTTGCCCGGCCGCGGCGTCTGGCGACACCGCCGGCTTCACCCCAAGGAGTCGGAACTCCAGGTCCTCGGCGGGACCGGATGGGTCCCCCGCCTCCATCCAGAGGTGGATCGTTGTTCCCACCGCAGCGTGGATGGAGTTCGGCGTGGCGAAGCGGTGGGGGCCTGCCCGATTCGGGGCGGCCACAGGTGAACGGTAATGGCCGTCGAGATGAACGTCACCTTTTCCCGAAATCGACGTTTTCCCAGGCGGCAAAGAAATTCGGCGCAATGAATTCCCATGAGACCGCGACATATCCGCAGTTCAGCGGCATTCGTTATCTGGCTGTAGCCAACCGGCGACCTCGGTGTGATGTGAGGTAGATCACGTTATCCGCCGGCGAACGGGGGTAGGACGTCGATGGTCTGATCACCCGTCAGCGGTCGGGCCGGATCGCGAACCGCGATGCCATCGCAGAGAAAAGAACACTTTGGTAACACAAGAGCCAACTTGTCACTCTGGCCACATAATTCACGAACGGCGTCGGTAACGGCAGCACCCGGTGGCAGGTCAAGAATCGTGCTGTCGGCACCCGCCGCGTCACGCGCCGCGGCGAAGAACCGCACCGTCACCGTCAGGCGCTCCGCGCGGGCAGTGATCTTCGTCATAGTCAGCCCCCGATCGCGCTCATCGGCCGGTGCGGTTGGACGAAATCCGGGTTGTTGATGCCGTGCCCGGCGGCCTTCCGCCACATCGCGGTGCGCCAGGCCGCCTCGATCTCGGGGTCTCCCGCGCCGCCGCGCAGGAGGGAGCGCAGGTCGGTCTCCTCGGTGGCGAACAGGCAGCTGCGAATCTGGCCGTCGGCGGTCAGCCGGGTGCGGTCGCAGGACGCGCAGAACGGCTCCGACACCGAGGCGATGATCCCGACGGTGGCAGGCCCGCCGTCGACCAGCCACAGCTGTGCCGGGGCAGATCCCCGTGGGGCGGGGTCGGGGCTCAGGTCGAACCGGGAGCGCAGCGCCGCGAGGACGTCGCCGGCCCCCATCGCGGTGGCCCGGTCCCAGCGGTGCTCGGCGTCCAGCGGCATCTGCTCGATGATGCGCAGCTGGTAGCCGTGCTTCAGGCACAGCTGCAGCAGGTCGACCGCGTCCTGTGCGCCGTGCTCCGGATCGAGGACCGCGTTGACCTTGACCGGACGCAGTCCCGCGTCGGCGGCCGCGTCGAGGCCCTCGAGCACGTCATTCAGCCGGTCCCGCCGGGTGATGGCGGCGAATCGGCAGCGGTCGACGGTGTCCAGGGACACGTTGACCCGGTCCAGGCCCGCGGTGGCCAGGGCGGCGGCCCGCCGGGACAGGCCGATCCCGTTGGTGGTCAGGGCGATCTCCGGTCGCGGACGCAGCGCGGCGGTGGCGGCGATCACCTCGTCGAGGCCGCGGTACAGCAGCGGCTCGCCCCCGGTGAAGCGAATGTGGGTGATCCCCAGTCGGGTCACCCCGAGTCGCAGCAGTCGGATCAACTCGGGCCGGGTCAGCAGTTGCTCCCCGGGCAGCCAGTCCAGCCCCGCGGCGGGCATGCAGTACTGGCAGCGCAGGTTGCAGCGATCGGTCAGCGACACCCGCATATCGGTGGCGATCCGGCCGAAACCGTCGATCAGCGGGCCGTCAGCAGGTGCGGGAGCGGCCCGACCACCGGACGGGCGGACCGCCGGCAGTCCCAGGCTGGTGGCCATCAGACCCGCGCAACGGCGTCGACCGGGACGATCTCCTTGCCCAGCGGCATGAGCGACACCGGGATCATTTTGAGGTTGGCCAGCGCGAGGGGAATGCCGATGATGGTGATCGCCATCGCCAGCGCGCTGGTGATGTGCCCTATCGCCAGCCAGATCCCGCAGAGCAGCACCCACACCACGTTTCCGATCGTTGCCCCGGGCCGCGGGCCGGGCTTCTCGACGATGGTCCGGCCGAAGGGCCACAGCGCGAACAGGGCGATCCGGGCGGCGGCGAAGCCGAACGGGATGGTGACGATGAGCACGAAACACACCAGCGCGGCGAGCAGGTACCCCAAGGCCAGCCACAGACCGCCGAAGAGCAGCCAGATGATGTTCAGAACAAGACGCATGTTTCCTCCAGCGGTACGGCAAGACTACCGAACGGGGTTGAGTAGGATCGCCGTCGTCACGTCGGACGACGATGACTCGACGACGAACAAGCGGGTGAGAGCAGTGCCAACCGGCAAGGTGAAGTGGTACGACGCCGAGAAGGGCTTCGGCTTCCTGTCCCAGGAGGACGGTGAGGACGTCTACGTGCGTTCCTCCGCGCTGCCCGCCGGGATCGAGGGTCTCAAGGCGGGACAGCGGGTCGAGTTCGGCCTGGCCACCGGTCGTCGCGGACCGCAGGCGCTCAGCGTCAAGCTGATCGATCCGCCGCCGAGCCTGGCCCGCACGCGCCGGGAGGCGGCCGCCGCCGAGCGCAAGCACTCACCCGACGAGTTGCACGGCATGGTCGAGGACATGATCAAGCTGCTCGAGAGCGCGGTCCAGCCGGAACTGCGGCGCGGACGCCACCCCGACCGGAAGGTCGCCCACCGGGTGTCCGAGGTGCTGCGGGCGGTCGCGACCGAACTGGACGCCTGACCGGGCCGGTGTGGCCGGGTCTCAGGCCCAGTCCAGGCGCACCGACCACTCCGCGTGCGGAAGGTCGAAAAGCTCCTCGTTCTGGTCGCGCACCAGGGTCATGAGCTGTACCACGATGCCCATCAGCCGGCCCCGGTACTCGTCGACGGTGGGGATCGTCACGGCCAGCGTGGTTCCGGGGCGGAAGACGCTCACCGTCGTGTCCCGCTCATCGGCGTAGACCTTCAGCAGTCTCCACGGTGCGCGGCCGATGTCGGTGGGCACCGACAACTGCAGCGGGCCGCGTTCGTTGACGAGCAGGACACCCTGCTCGGCGGAACTTGCGCAGTCGTTCAGGTCCACCACGTTGCAGTAGAGGAACGGATCGACCCGGATCGTCTCGCCCCGCGCGTACACGCTGATCTGCGGGAGTTGCCGGCCATGGTCGCGGACCAGCAGCCACGCACCCACCCCCGCTCCGGCGGAGGCCATCAGAACCAGGGCGGCCAGCAGGCCGGCGGTCAGGCGTTTCATCGTTGCGGTCCCATCCGTCGGCGCCATTCCGGCGCGGCCAGCACGGGCCGGTTTCCGCCGAAGCCGGGAACCAGCGAGTAACCGCGGTAGCTCACCACGGTTTGTGCCAGGGCGGGGATGAGCAACGCGGTGATCGCGGTGAACCCCACCCAGAGTTCGGTGTAGACCAGGACACCCATCGCGCCGCCGAGGACCCAGGCCAGCTGCAGCACCGATTCGGACCGGCCGAACGCCGACGCGCGCGATTCCTCCGGTAGGTCGTCCTGCAGCGAGGCGTCCAGCGAGGCTTTCGCGATCGCGCTGGCCCCCGAGGTGACGAAGGTGGCGACCGCGGCGACGATCAGACTGCCGGTCACGGCGGTGACCAGGGCCATGACCGTCACTGCGATGGCGGCCCGCACCACCAGGGTGGCGGGCCTGCCCAACTGCAGACGTGCGGCGGTGAAGTTTCCGGCGAAGTTGCCGATACCGGCCGAGGCGCCGATCATGCCCAGAATGCCCAACTGGACCCAGCCGCTGGCATCGTGGGCCTTGGCGACGAATGCCGGGTAGAGGAACAGAAAGCCCACCATCGCCTTGATCGTGCAGTTACCCCACAGCGCGGCGATGGTGTTGCGGCCCAGCGGTTGTCGTTGCGGTCCGGTACTTCGCCGGGTGTCGGCCGGTTCGGCGTCGAGCCAGTCCCATTCGCCCGGGCGCGGTCCGTGGTAGGTCAGCGTGGCCGGGACCTCGCCCTCGGTCACCTCCACCCAGCGGGGGATACGCATCGTCAGCGATGCGCCGGCGATGGTGACGAAGACGACGACGAACAGCGCACCGGGCAGGTCCAGCAGCCTGCCGAACACGTACTCGACGCCGGCGGCGATACCACCGCCGATGATGGTGCCGCCGATCAGACCGAACATCGTCAACCGTGAGTTGACCCGGACCAGGTCGATGGAGGGCGGCATCACCCGCGGGGTGACCGCGCTGCGCAGCACGCTGAAGGACTTCGACAGCACCATCATGCCCAGCGCGCAGGGATACAGCACCCACGACGGGTAGCTGCCGGTCGCGCTGTCGTAGGTCGCGATCAGCACCACGGCCAGGGCGGTGCGCAGCAGGAACGACATCGACAGCGCGGCCCGGCGCCCGTGCTGGACGCGGTCGAGGGCCGGCCCGATCAGCGGCGCGATCACCGCGAACGGCGCGATCGTGATCAACAGGTACAGCGCGACGCGGCCTTTGCTCTCGCCGGTGGCGGCGGCGAAGAACAAGGTGTTCGCCAGCGCGACCGCCATGGCCGAGTCCACCGCGAAGTTCGCGACCACCGGCCAGGTCAGTGCGGTCAGACCGGACTTGTCCGCACCGTCCGCGGTGGCCGCACGCTGAACCATGGAGTACATCCGCGAGCCCATTTCGCGGCTGCGCATCGCCGCCGCGCGGGTGACTCCCACCCGTTCCCCGTCATAGCGGTCGTCGTGGCCGTCACCATCGCGGTGTTCGGCGCGGAATTCGTCATCGCGGGGTTCGTGTCGCCAGGTTCGGTGCCGGTTGGCGTCCAGGGGCGGCAGGTAGCGATTCCCGCCCTGAACACCGTTCACAGCGTGACCGGCCGGCCCACCGACCGGGTCGCTGGGGTAGTTGGCCATCCCCGGATGCTCCCCCGGAACGCCGGACCGCGGGCGCCGCGGGGCCCCGGGAACGGACCCCGTGCTCACGCCCCGTCTGCCTGACACGCTGACGATTCTCCCCCATGGGGAGCCGGGAACCGGCGCACCCGAGGCGGTGTGGCCCGCCGGTTCGGTGGTGAGGCAATATTGTCCCGGTGGAATCCCTGACCGACAGCGATCCCGGGCCCGGCGCGGTGGCCGACGACGAGCGTCGTCCGGCCGTTCCGTCGGATGAGGTGGCCGCCCTGCTCGCCGGTGCCGTGGAGCAGGCCCGTGCGGCAGTGATCGAGTTCAGCGGGGAGACCGTCGGGGACTACCTCGGGGTCAGCTTCGACGATGACGTCGCGGCAACCCACCGCTTTCTCGCCGTGCTCACCGGCTATCACGGCTGGCAGTGGGCGGTCGTTGTCGCCGCCTACCCGGGAGCCGACCACGCCACCATCAGTGAGGTCGTATTGGTCCCGGGGCCGACGGCGCTGCTCGCGCCGCCGTGGTTGCCCTGGGAGGAACGGGTGCGCCCGGGTGACCTGGGGCCGGGGGACCTGCTGGCCCCGTTGCCCGACGATCCCCGGTTGGCGGCCGGCTTCGCCGCGACCGGCGATCCGCTGGTCGACGAGACCGCCGTCGAGTTGGGCTTGGGCCGCCGTCGGGTTCTCAGCGCCTTCGGCCGTGACGAGGCCGCCCAGCGCTGGCACGACGGCGACCACGGTCCGACGTCGCCGATGGCGCGGTCGACCAAGCGGGTGTGCCGGGACTGCGGGTTCATGGTTCCCGTGGCCGGAGCGCTCGGGGCGATGTTCGGGGTGTGCTGTAACGAGATGGCCGCGGACGGCCGGGTAGTCGCCTTCTTCTACGGGTGCGGCGCTCATTCGGACACCCCCGCCCCGACCGGCGCCGGTTCGCCGGCTCATGACCCGTTCGACGACGGTGTTCTCGAGGTGGTGCCGAGACCGGAGGTTGCGGAGTCCCCGGTGGATGTCCCGGAGACCGAGCCCGAGACCGAGACCGAGCCCGAGACCAAGGCCGTCGAATCGGTCGCCGTGGAGGCCGAAGAGATGGCCCCCGAAGCGGTCGCCCCGGAGGCCGACGAGGCCCCCGACGGCCCTGCCCCGGAGGCCTGACGCGGGTCAGCGCCCCTCAGCGGCCGCCTTGATCCGCGCCAGCGACTGCTGCATCCCCTCGACCAGTTCCTTCTCGAACGAGTCGACTCCGCCCAGGGCCGCCTTGGTGATGATGGTGGACGTCGCAGTGACGCCGTTCTCGGCATGCCGGGACTCCACGAGTCGGGTGCCGGTGGCGGTGGGCTCCAGTTCGTAGGTCCACACCGAATGGTTGATCGGCACGCGGAATGCCAACTTCTTCTCCGGGATCACCTCGGTGATGACCGATGTCGTCGGCCAGAACAGCAGGTTGTGCCGGTTGAGGTTGATGGTGCGGGTGCCGGGACGAATCGGTCCGAGCGGCTTCATCATGCGGCACTGGGGACTCCACTGCGGCATCCGGCTGAGGTCGGAGACGAGGCCCCAGACCTTGCTCACCGGCGCGTCGATCTCGATCTCGGCCTGCAGTAGCGGTGCTGCCATGGTGTGCTCCTTAATGCGAATCGTGGTGTGGTTCAAGGCCGGTCTGTGCACCGCGGGCGCCTCGGCGGACAGCCGAGCGCTGCCACAGGAAGATCGAGACGCCGACGAGGCCGACGCCCAGGCCCGCGACGGAGACCGGACGCCAGGTGTGGAGAGCCGGTACGACGAAGGCGGCGAGGGTGACCACCGCCCACAGCAGGGCACCGACTCCGATCACCGGGCGCGGATCCGTCAGGGTGGCCGGCAGTTCAGGCGGTCGCGGACCGGTGGACTCCGTGGACATCCCGCCTACCGTAACCCGCGTAGCTTGGTCTGCCATGCAGGACCTCGAGGTCATCGACATCACCGACCCGGACGACCCACGGGTCGCGGATTTCCGCGACCTCAACAGCGTCGACCGGCGGCCGGACCTGCCGTCCGGAAAAGGTCTGGTGATCGCCGAGGGTGTGCTGGTGGTGCAGCGCATGCTGGTCTCCCGCTTCTCCGCACACGCGCTGCTGGGCACCGACCGCCGGCTGTCGGAATTGGCCGCAGACCTGGCGGGCGTCGATGTTCCCTACTATCGAGCCTCGGCGGAGGTGATGGCCGCCGTGGTCGGTTTCCACCTCAATCGCGGTGTGCTGGCAGCCGCGCGGCGGCCGGTGGAACTCGCCGTCGCCGATGTCATCGCCGGGGCCCGCACGCTCGCGGTGCTCGAGGGGGTCAACGACCACGAGAATCTCGGCTCGATCTTCCGCAACGCCGCCGGGCTCGGTGTCGACGCCGTCGTGTTCGGCACGGGGTGTGCCGATCCGCTGTACCGCCGTGCCGTCCGGGTGTCGATGGGTCACGCCCTGCTGGTTCCGTTCGCCCGGTCCCGAAGCTGGCCGGATGATCTGGATGTGTTGCGGCACAACGGTTTCACGCTATTGGCGATGACCCCAGATTCGCGCGCCGACACTCTCGCCGAGGTGATGACCGGACTGGCCGACCGCAAGGTGGCGGTGCTGGTCGGTGCTGAGGGCCCGGGTCTGACCGAGACCGTGCTGCGCCGCAGCGACGCCCGGGTGCGTATTCCGATGTCGCGCGGAACCGACTCGCTCAACGTCGCGACCGCAGCGGCCCTGGCGTTCTACGAACGCGCCCGTGGCGGTGGATGAACGGGGTGGCGCGGCCCGGCTAGCATCACCGGGTGCCTGACGAGCCCACACCCTGGGGAACCGGACTGACGGTGGCGGCCTTCACCGCCGCGGTCACCGCCGCGGCGATCGTGGTGCTGAGCCTGGGCATGATCCGGGTCCACCCGCTGATCTCGATCGGGCTGAACGTGGTCGCGGTAGGCGGTCTGGCGCCGACACTGTGGGGGTGGCGACGGGTCCCGGTGCGTCGCTGGCTGGTCCTCGGAATGGGGGTGGGCGTGGCGATCGGCTGGATCGTCCTGCTTGCCCTGACGCTTCGTTAGATCAGCGTTCGCCGCTGGTCCGCACCCCGAGTAGCACGTCTTCCCAGGCGGGGATCTCCGGCTTGCGCTTGCGCTTGTTGGGCTGATTCGCCGGGCCCTGGTTGACCACCGGTGCGGCGGACGGTGTGGCCGCCTTCGATGTCGTGGGCGTCGTCACCGCGGGGGCGGTGGGCAGCTGCTCGAACTCCAACTGGGCCACCGCAGCCACCGGGCGCAGCGGACGCTCGAATTCCGGGTCGATCAGTTCGCTGGCCGCCTCGTCGATGGCGGTGACGGTTCCACCGTGCGCCCCGGGAGTGAAGCGGAAGTGCGCGAAGTTCTCCGATCGGCCCGCCTGCCAGGACATCCGGACCGTCCAGCGGCCGTCCTCGGTGCGCCAGGCGTCCCACGTGGTGGCCTCCGCGCTCAGCCCACGCGAGGCGAGTGCGGTGGTGATGGTTTCCAGCAACGTCTCGACTGTGGGGCCGTTGGCGAGTACCGGATGGGCCGCGGTGGCCAGTTCGGCCGCCCGTTGGCGTTCCAGCAGCACCGGGTGGGCGAACCGGTCGATCCTGGTGATGTCCATGCCGGAGGCTTCGGCGAGTTCTTCGACGGACGCACCGGCTCGGATACGGGCCTGGATGTCTTTGGGACTCAGCACGCCCTTCACCTCATTGTCTCGGGGGTTCTGACCGGGCCGGGGGCGGTCACCGCGGGCCGCGGCACGCAACCTGTCGTCAACGCGGATCAGGAATTTGTCGGCCGGGTCGCCCCCCTCGCAGATGAGGTGCTTACCGTCGACATCGAGACCAATGAGCGTCAACTCCCGCATGCCGACCTCCTTCGTGTCCGACCCTATCCGGGTCGCGGCGCCATCACGGCGAGGACACGCCAGTATTACGGACGCGGTTTGTCGGTGTGGTCAGAGCCGTTCGACGACCCAGTCGACGCAGCGTGTCAGCGCGCTGACGTCATCGGGCTCGATCGCCGGGAACATCGCCACCCGCAACTGGTTCCGGCCCAGCTTCCGGTACGGCTCGGTGTCGACGATCCCGTTGGCCCGCAGGACCTTGGCCACCGCCGCGGCGTCGACCTCGTCAACGAAGTCGATCGTGCCGACGACCTGGGAGCGCAGCGCGGGATCGGCCACGAAGGGGGTCGCGAACTGCGACGCCTCCGCCCAGGAGTACAGCCGTCCCGCGGAGTCCGCGGTCCGCCCGACGGCCCAGTCCAGCCCGCCGTGGCCCAGCATCCAGTCGATCTGCTCGGCCAGCAGCACCAGGGTGGCGATCGCCGGGGTGTTGTAGGTCTGGTTCTTGAGGCTGTTGTCCACCGCGATCGGCAGCGACAGGAAGTCGGGAACCCAGCGCCCGGAGGCGGCGATCCGCTCGACGCGGGCCAGCGCCGCGGGCGACATGACGGCCAGCCACAAGCCGCCGTCCCCGGCGAAGTTCTTCTGCGGGGCGAAGTAGTAGGCGTCGACGTCGGCCAGATTCACCGGCAGGCCACCCGCGCCGGAGGTGGCGTCGATGAGGACCAGTGCGTCACCCGAGTCCGCCGGCCGAACCACTGGAACCGCGACCCCGGTCGAGGTCTCGTTGTGTGCCCAGGCGATCGCGTCGACGGACGGGTCGGAGGTCGGTTCGGGCGCGCTGCCGGCGTCGGCCTTGATCACGATCGGGTCGCCGACGAACGGGTTGGCGGTGACCGCCGACGCGAACTTTGCGCTGAACTCGCCGTAGGTGAGGTGCAGCGAGCGGTTGTCGATGAGGCCGAAGGCGGCGGCGTCCCAGAATGCGGTTGCGCCGCCGTTGCCGAGGATGACCTCGTAGCCGTCCGGCGCGCGAAACAGTTCGCGCAGGCCGTCGCGAACCCGGCCGACCAGGTTCTTCACCGGCGCCTGCCGGTGGGAGGTGCCGAACAGGCCGGCGGCCGTGGTGCTCAGGGCCGTCAGTTGCTCGGGCCGCACTTTCGAGGGCCCGCAACCGAAGCGCCCGTCGGCGGGTCTGAGGTCGGCGGGGATGGTGAGCTGGGCGGGATCGGCCATGCGACAAGGGTAGAAGCCCGGCCTAGCTAACTGCGGTCCGGGTATGGACAGGTATGCGATACCTGCGGTACCGTTTGGACAATTCGCACCGCAATGTAAACCCCTTGGGAGGGTTGCCATGGCAAGAACCCGGCTGGTCCGACGTTGGCGGCGCAACATGGAGGTGCGGGACGACCCCGCCTATGTGGACATGCTGACCACACTGTCCGAGGGGTCGGTCCGGCGGAACTTCAACCCCTACGTCGATATCGACTGGAATGCACCGGAGTTTGCGGTGACACCGGGGGATGAGCGCTGGGTCCTCCCCGTCACCGACCTCCTGGGCCGGCACCCGTGGTATCTGGCCCAGCCTTTGGACAAGCAGATCGAAATCGGCCAGTGGCGTCAGGCCAATGTCGCCAAGGTGGGCCTACAGTTCGAGTCGATCCTCATCCGGGGGCTGATGAACTACTCGTTCTGGGTGCCCAACGGCTCCCCGGAATACCGGTACTGCCTGCACGAGGCGGTCGAAGAGTGCAATCACACCTTGATGTTTCAGGAGATGGTCAACCGTATCGGCGCCGACGTGCCGGGGATGCCGCGACTGTTGCGGTGGCTGTCGCCGCTCATCCCACTGGTTCCCGGTCCGCTGCCGATCCCGTTCTTCTTCGGAGTGCTGGCCGGCGAGGAGCCCATCGACCACACCCAGAAGGCTGTGCTGCGCGAGGGCAAGGAACTGCACCCCATCATGTCCCGGGTGATGGCCATTCACGTGGCCGAGGAAGCCCGGCATATTTCGTTTGCCCACGAGTACCTGCGCAAGCGGCTGCCGCACCTTCGCCGCGGGCAGCGACTGCTGCTCTCGCTGAACGTGCCGATCATCATGCGTGTGCTGTGCCAGGCGATTCTGGTACCGCCGCGCAGTTTCCTCCGGCAGTTCGGCATTCCCCGCGAGGTGCGCAAGGAACTGTTTTTCGACGCCCCGGAATCCCGCCAAATGCTCCGGGACGTGTTCGCCGATGTGCGGATGCTGTGCTACGACACGGGGCTGATGAACCCGCTGGCAAAGCTGATGTGGCGGATCTGCAAGATCGACGGCCCGCCCAGTCGGTTCCGCAGCGAACCGCAACGGCGTCACATCGTCACCGCCGCCTGACGGCGCCGCCATGCCCCACGTCATCACCCAGTCGTGCTGTGGCGACGGATCGTGTGTGTACGCCTGCCCGGTGAACTGCATCCATCCCAGCCCGGACGAGCCGGGATTCGGCACCGCCGAGATGCTGCACATCGACCCGGTGGCGTGCGTGGACTGCGGGGCGTGTGTGACGGCGTGCCCGGTGGGCGCCATCGTCGCCGACACCCGACTCACCCCCGGCCAGTTGCCGTTCATCGACATCAACGCGGCCTACTACCCGCCCCGGCCGGCCGGGGAAAGGGTGCCGCCGACCACCACACTGGCACCGGTGCTGCCGGCCCCCCGCCTTGAGCGGGGCGGTCTGCGGGTGGCGGTGGTCGGATCCGGGCCGGCCGGGATGTACGCCGCCGATGAGCTGCTCACCCAGGCTCGGGTGCGGGTCAACGTCTTCGATGCGTTGCCCACCCCGTACGGACTGGTGCGCGCCGGGGTGGCGCCGGATCATCCCCAGACCAAAGCGATCACCCGGCTCTTCGACCGGATGAGCCGGCGCGACGGGTTCCGCTTCTGCCTCAATGTCGAGGTGGGGCGGCACGTCTCGCACGACGAACTGCTCGAGCACCACCACGCCGTGCTCTACGCGGTGGGTGCCGCCCACGAACGCCGGCTCGATATCGAGGGCCTCGATGCCGATGGCACCGACCTGCCAGGAACGGGTAGTGCCACCGAGTTCGTCGCCTGGATCAACGGGCATCCCCGCTTCGCCGGCCGGCCGGTGGATCTCGACCACCCGGCGGCGGTGGTGATCGGCAACGGCAACGTCGCCCTGGACGTCGCCCGCATTCTCACCGCCGACCCTGAACAGCTCGCCACGACGGATATCGCCGACGCGGCCCTGGCGGCGCTGCGCGCATCGGCGATACGCGAGGTCGTGGTCGCGGCCCGGCGCGGGCCGGCCGATTCGGCGTTCACCCTGCCCGAACTCGTCGGGCTGACCACCGGCTCCCACGTCGTCCTCGACGAGGCCGACCGGACGCTGGTGCGCCGGGATCTGCGCACGGCCGACGACCCGGTCGTCCGGGCCAAACTGGAGGTACTGGCCGCATTGCCCGGTGCCGATGCGGACGCCGGGACCGAGCCCCGACGCCGCCGGATCCGGCTGGCCTACCGGCTCACCCCCGCCCGCGTCCTCGGCGACGGACGGGCCCGGGGTGTCGAGTTCACCCGAACCGGCGGCGACGAGATCGTGCGACTGGACGCCGGACTCGTGCTCACCGCGATCGGGTATCGCGGCCGTCCGGTCGCCGGACTGCCATTCGACGACGCCGCGGCCGTCGTTCCCAACGTCGGTGGACGCGTCATCGACCCGTCCACCGGCCGTCCGGTCACCGGCGCCTACGTAGCCGGCTGGATCAAACGCGGGCCGACCGGTTTCATCGGGACCAACAAATCCTGTGCCATGGACACCGTCGCGGCGCTCGTCGACGACTTCAACGACGGTCGGCTGGCCGACCCGATCCGGCGATCCGCATCCCTGGACACCCTGATTCGCTCCCGCCAACCGGACCTCGTCGACGCCGCCGGGTGGCGGGTGATCGATGAGGCCGAGCAGTCGCGGGGTGCCGAAGCCGGCCGGCCACGGGTGAAGTTCACCACCGTGCCCGATCTGATCACCGCTGCGCGACCCGGGCGGTCGGCCCGACGGGGCGGCGGTCACATCGACCGCATCGCCTCCTGGATCTCCTCGTAGCTCAGCTCGCGGACCGGCTGGCCCATCGACCACTGATGCCCGAACGGATCCGCCAGGCAGCCGTAACGGTCGCCCCAGAACTGCTCGGCCAGCGGCATGACGACGGTGGCGCCGGCGTCGATTGCGCGCTGGAACTTGGCGTCGATATCGGTGACGTTGAGGTGAATCGTCACCGGGGTGCCGCCCAGCGCCGTCGGTGTTGACGACTTGCCGTCGCACATCTCGGGAAAGTCGTCATTGAGCATGACGGTGGCACCGTTGATCTGGATCGCGGCGTGCACCAGTCGGCCGTCGGGTGCCGGCACCCGGCCCAGTTCAACGGCGCCGAACGCCGCGACATAGAAGTCGATCGCGGCGGCGGCGTCCGCGACGACCAGGTGTGGGGAGAGCGCGGGCTGGGCGGCGGCAGTCATTCGGTGCTCCTCACTCGTCACTCAAGACTCATCACTCACGGTGTCGTCGGTGTGGGCGATCTGATCCCAGCCGGCGACCGACTGCGCCGGACGCGGCGACGGTCCGACGTACACCGCGGCAGGGCGGACCAGTCTGCCGAGCCGTTTCTGCTCGAGGATGTGCGCGCACCAACCCGCCGTACGTCCGCAGGTGAACATCGCCGGCATCATCGACGGGGGCACCTCGGCGAAGTCCAGGATGACCGCGGCCCAGAACTCGACGTTGGTTTCGATGGCCCGGTCCGGCCGGCGCTCCCGCAGCTCCGCCAGTGCGGCCTGCTCCAGCGCTGCGGCGACCTCGTACCGGGGCGCCCCGAGCCGGCGGGCGGTGGCCCGCAGCACCCGGGCGCGCGGATCCTCGGCCCGGTAGACGCGGTGGCCGAAACCCATCAGCTTCTCGCCGCGGTCAAGGATGCCGCGCACCACCGCGCGGGGATCCCCGGTCCGCTCGCTCTCGGCGATCATCGGGATCACCCGGGCCGGCGCCCCGCCGTGCAGGGGGCCGCTCATCGCCCCCACCGCCCCGGACAGCGCGGCGGCGACATCGGCGCCGGTCGACGCGATCACCCGTGCGGTGAACGTCGAGGCGTTCATCCCGTGCTCGGCCGCCGACACCCAGTAGGCGTCGATCGCCTCGACGTAACGCGGGTCCGGTTCGCCGTGCCACCGGGTCATGAAACGCTCGGTAACCGTGGCGCATTCGTCGATCACCCGCTGCGGGACGGCCGGCCGGCCGAGGCCGCGGGCCGACTGCGCCACATAGGACAGAGCCATCACCGACGCGCGGGCCAACTGGCCGCGGGCGGTCTCGTCGTCGATGTCCAGAAGGGGCTGGTAGCCCCAGATCGGTGCCAGCATCGCCAGCCCGGCCTGGACGTCCACCCGCACGTCGCCGGTGTGGATCGGCAGCGGGAAGGGCTCGGCCGGTACCAGTCCGTTGCCGAACTGCCCGTCGACCAGCAGCGCCCACACATCACCGAAGGTCACCCGGTGGTCGACGAGGTCTTCGATGTCGACGCCGCGGTACCGCAGCGATCCGCCGTCCTTATCCGGTTCGGCGATCTCGGTGGTGAAGGCGACGACGCCTTCCAGGCCCGCGACGAAGTCGTCCGGTAGGACAGTCATGGTCGGATTCTCGCACCCCGCCCGGCCCGGGCGTACGGTGAGGCCGTGGTTGAACGCGAGGGACGACCGCATGCCGAGCGACTGGCCGGAATGCGGGTGGAGTACGGCTCGGTGGAGAAGGACGGCAGCACCGACCTCGACGTCGACTGGCTGGCCGAGGGCTGGCTGGCCCTGTTGCACAGATGGATCCACGAAGCCGAGGAGGCCGGCATCGCCGAGCCCAACGCGATGGTCCTGGCGACCGTCGACGCCGGCCGGCCGGTCACCCGCACGGTGCTGTGCAAGAGCGTCGACGAAGACGGGGTGACCTTCTACACCAACTACGACTCGGCCAAGGGCGGCGAACTGGCCGCCACGCCGTACGCCTCGGTGACCTTCCCGTGGTACGCGCTGGGCCGTCAGGTACATGTGCGCGGCCCGGTGACCAAGGTCAGCGCGGCCGAGACCGCCGAGTACTGGGCGCGGCGGCCCCGCGGATCGCAGCTGGGCGCGTGGGCGTCGGAGCAGTCCCGCCCGATCGGCTCGCGGGCCGAACTCCTCGGCCGGCTCGCGGCAATCACCGAACGGTTCGCCGACGGCGACGTACCGGTCCCGCCGCACTGGGGCGGCTATCGGATGACACCTGAGGTCGTGGAGTTCTGGCAGGGCAGGGAAAACCGCATCCACAACAGGCTCCGGGTCACCGGCGATCGGATCGAGCGCCTTCAGCCTTGAGGCCCGGCACCGCACTATCGGCCCACCCGGACGGGCGATCACGGGCGATAGCGACTACCTTCACGGGGAACGCACAGTAGCGTGACCTTTCACACAACGGACTGCCAAGACGCGTCGAACGCGCGAGAAGGGGTTGATGTGGCCGAGACCGACGACACCGCCACCCTCAGGTATCCCGGCGGGGAGATCGACCTGTCGATCGTCCACGCCACCGAGGGCTCTGACGGCATCGCGCTAGGACCGCTGTTGGCGAAGACCGGGTACACCACCTTTGACCAGGGCTTCGTCAACACCGCGGCGACCAAGAGCGCGATCACCTATATCGACGGTGACGCCGGGATTCTTCGGTACCGCGGCTACCCGATCGAGCAGCTCGCCGAGAAGTCGACCTTCATCGAGGTCAGCTACCTGCTGATCTACGGGGAGCTGCCGTCCGCCGAGCAGTTGGCCGAGTTCACCACCCAGATTCAGCGCCACACCCTGCTGCACGAGGACCTCAAGCGGTTCTTCGACGGTTTCCCGCGCAACGCCCACCCGATGCCGGTGCTCTCCAGCGCGGTCAACGCGTTGTCGGCCTACTACCAGGACTCGCTGGACCCGCTGGACCACCGGCAGGTCGAACTCTCGACGATCCGCCTGCTGGCCAAGTTGCCCACCATCGCCGCCTACTCCTACAAGAAGTCGGTCGGCCAGCCGTTCCTGTACCCGGACAACTCGCTGAGCCTGGTGGAGAACTTCCTGCGGATGACGTTCGGGCTGCCGGCCGAGCCCTACGAGCCGGACCCGGAGATCGTCCGCGCCCTGGACATGCTGCTGATCCTGCACGCCGACCACGAGCAGAACTGCTCGACCTCGACGGTCCGGCTGGTCGGCTCGTCGCAGGCCAACCTGTTCACCTCGATCTCCGGCGGCATCAACGCCCTGTGGGGGCCGCTGCACGGTGGCGCGAACCAGGCTGTGCTGGAGATGCTGGAGAACATCCGGCAGTCCGGCGGTGACGTCGCGAACTTCGTGAAGAAGGTGAAGAACCGCGAGGACGGCGTGAAGCTGATGGGCTTCGGGCACCGCGTCTACAAGAACTACGACCCGCGGGCCAGGATCGTCAAGGAGCAGGCCGACAAGATTCTCAGCAAGCTCGGCGGCGACGACGAACTGCTCGACATCGCGAAGTCGCTCGAGGAGATCGCGCTCACCGACGACTTCTTCATCGAGCGCAAGCTCTACCCGAACGTGGACTACTACACCGGGGTGATCTACCGGGCGATGGGTTTCCCGACCCGGATGTTCACGGTGCTGTTCGCCCTGGGCCGACTGCCGGGCTGGATCGCACACTGGCGGGAGATGCACGAGGAGCCCAACAAGATCGGCCGTCCGCGCCAGATCTACACCGGCTACGGCGAGCGGGACTACCTGACCCTCGACGGGCGATAACCCGTCGCAGGCCTCGGCCTGTCAACCCGCCACGGTTGACAACCCAATAGTTGTAATCTCACAATAGTTGTGTGATTACAAGCTTTATGGATGATCTGAGTGCGCGGCGGAAGGCCGTCATCCTGACGTCCTGCTGTCTGAGCCTGCTGATCGTGTCGATGGACGCGACCATCGTCAACGTCGCCATCCCCTCGATCCGTGCCGATCTGGGCGCCACTCCGTCCCAGATGCAGTGGGTCGTCGACATCTACACCCTGGTGCTGGCGTCGTTGCTGATCCTGGCGGGCGCGGCCGGTGACCGCTTCGGGCGGCGCAGGGTCTTCCAGATCGGTCTGGGTGTCTTCGCGTTCGGGTCGCTGCTGTGCAGTGTCGCTCCCGATATCCACACCCTCATCGGGGCGCGCCTGATCCAGGGTTTGGGCGGTTCCATGATGAATCCCGTTGCGCTCTCGATCATTTCGCAGGTCTTCTACCGCCCGGTCGAGCGGGCCCGGGCGCTGGGGATCTGGGGTGCGGTGGTGGGGATCTCGATGGCGCTGGGACCGGTCGTCGGCGGACTGCTGATCCAACTGGTCGGCTGGCGCGCGGTGTTCTGGATCAACCTGCCGATCTGCGCCGCCGCGACCCTGCTGACGGCCCTCGTCGTCCCGGAGTCCAAGTCGGCGACCATGCGCGATATGGATCCGATCGGCCAGGCACTCGCGGTGCTGGCGCTGTTCGGCATCGTTTTCGCGCTGATCGAAGGCCCGGTTCTGGGCTGGACGAACCCGATGCTGCTCGGCATCGCCGCCGTCGCGGTGCTGGCGGTGCTGGGCTTCCTGCGGTACGAGACCCGCCGCCGGGATCCCTTCATCGACCTCCGCTACTTCCGCAGCATCCCGTTCGCCTCGGCGACCGCGATCGCGGTCTGTGCGTTCGCGGGGTGGGCCGCCTTCCTGTTCATGATGTCGCTGTACCTGCAGGGGGAGCGTGGCTACTCGGCGATGGCCACCGGACTGATCTACCTGCCCATCGCCATCGGCGCCCTGGTGTTCTCGCCGCTGTCGGGGCGGTTGGTCGGCCGATATGGGAGCCGGCCCTCGCTGCTGATCGCCGGCGCGATGATCACCGCGGCAGCCGCGATGCTGATGTTCCTGAGCCCCACCACGCCGGTCTGGGCGTTGTTGACGATCTTCGCGGCCTACGGGATCGGATTCGCCATGATCAACGCCCCGGTCACCAACGCCGCCGTGAGCGGTATGCCGCGGGACCGGGCCGGGGCCGCGTCGGCCATCACCTCGACCAGCAGACAGGTCGGGGTGAGTATCGGTGTGGCGCTGTGCGGTTCGGTGGCCGGCTCGGCGCTGGCCGCCACCCACGTGGGATTCACCGATTCGGCGCGGCCGCTGTGGATCATCAACGTCGGCCTGGGCCTGGTGATTACGGTGTTGGCCGTGACATCGACGTCGGCCCGGGCCGACAGGTCCGCACGGCGACTGGCGCCGCTGATCGAGGAGGGGTTGGCCCATGCCCGGTGATCCGATCGCCGAGGACGTGTGGCGGGCGATGTCGGCACTGGTCCTGGAGAACAAGGACAACTGGCGTCGGTCCGTCGTCGAACTGACCGGGTTGCCGTTCAGCCGGATCCGCATTCTCAAACGCCTGGAACGTCGTTCGCTGACGGTCAAGCAGGTCGCCGAGGCCGCCACCATCGACGCCCCCGCGGCGACGGTCGCGGTCAACGACCTCGAAGCCCGCGGCCTGGTGGTTCGGGAGATCGACCCGGAGAACCGGCGCCGCAAGCTGGTGTCGTTGACGGCCGCCGGCCGTGCGATGTTGCGTGCGGTCGACGAGGTGGCCGACCCGCCGCCCCCCTCGCTCGCCGGACTCGACGGCGGGGACCTGCGGATGCTGCACACGATCCTGTCGCGGCTGCCGTCCTGAGGTTGCTGCGCGGTTCTGCCTGATGTTGCTTCGCAACGGGGCCTGATGGTGCTTCGCAACCGGGCGAACTCATCCCCGGTGACGTAGCTTCATCGAGTGACCGTCGCCACACCCGCACCCGCGCTGGAGGATCGCCGCTTCTTCGGACACCCGGCCGGGCTGGCGACACTGTTCGTCACCGAGATGTGGGAGCGGTTCAGCTACTACGGGATGGTCGCCATCCTGGTGCTCTACCTGGCCGCCGACCCGTCCTCCGGCGGGCTGGGATTGCCCGCCACCACAGCGATCGGCATCTTCGGCGTCTACAGCGCGCTGATCTATCTGCTCGCCGTACCCGGTGGGTGGATCGCGGACCGGGTCATCGGCCCCTACCGCGCGGTGCTCATCGGCGGGTGCGTCATCGCCGTCGGGCACTACGTGCTGGCGATCCCCGCCCCGATGTCGGTGTGGCCCGGTATGGCGCTGATCGCCATCGGCACCGGCCTGCTCAAGCCCAACATCTCGGCGATGGTCGGTGAACTGTACGACCGGGACCCCGACGAAGGCGAACGCCGCGACGCCGGTTTCTCGATTTTCTACATGGGCATCAACATCGGCAGCTTCTTCTCGCCGCTGATCTGCGGCTACCTCGGCGAAAAAGTGGGCTGGCACGTCGGATTCGGGGCCGCGGGCGTGGGGATGACGATCGCGGTGATCGTCTTCGTCGCCTCCACCCGGCGCACACTCGGCAACATCGGACGGACCGTGCCCAACCCCGAAACCCGGGCCCAGCTCACCAAGCTCGCGGTGATCACCGCAACCTTCCTGGCCGTCGCCGTAGCGGTTTTCGCCATCGACGCGATGCTGGGCCACTATCGCGCCGAGCACATGATCTGGTTCCTGGCCGCCGTCACCGTTGCGACCCCGTTCGCCTACTTCGCCCGGATCTTCCGCAGCACGGACCTGACCAGACTCGATCGCGACCGGATGAAGGCCTACGTCTGGATCTTCCTGGGGTCGGCGATGTTCTGGCTGATCAGCGATCAGGGCGGCTCGACGCTCAGCCTGTTCGCCGAGAGGAACACCGACCGCGATATCGGCGGGTTCGACGTTCCGGCCAGCTGGTTGCAGTCGGTCAACCCGATCGGCATCGTGCTGCTCGCCCCGGTGTTCGCGGTGATCTGGTTCAAGTTGGGCCGGCGGGCGCCCACCCTGCCGGCCAAGTTCGTCTTGGCGCTGCTGCTGATCGGTGTGTCGTTCCTCGCCATGGCGGTGCTGTCGAACATGGCGAGCGACGGCGCCAAGGTGCTGCTGGTCTGGCTGATGGTGATCGTGCTGGTCCAGACGATCGGTGAACTGCTGCTGAGCCCCACCGGATTGTCCGCGTCCACGCACCTGGCACCCCGCGGGATGGAGAGCCAGGTGGTGGCGCTGTGGTTCCTGTCCAGCGCGGTGGGCGACGCCGTCGGCAGCACGACCGCGCCACTGCAGGACTCCCTCGGCCAGACCGGGTACTTCTGCCTCATCGGCGGAGCCGCACTGGTGCTGGCGGTGGTGATCGCCACCCAGGTGAAGCGGATTCACGCCCTGATGGGTGGCGTCCACTAGGCGAGCCGGCCCTACATCGAGCCGAGCACCGCCATCGCGGCGTTGTGGCCGCCGATCCCCGATACCGCTCCACCTCGGCGAGACCCCGAACCGCACAACAGAATCCGGCCATGGTCGGTCGCCACGCCCCACCGCCTCGCCGGGGTGTCCAACGGGTCATCGTCGTCGGCGAACGGCCAGGAGAGCGCACCGTGGAAGATGTTGCCCGCGGTCATGCGGAGGTTGTCCTGGAGGTCGACCGTCGTCTTCGTCTCGACGCATGGCCGACCGTGTGCGTCGTCCATCAGGACATCTTCGATGGGTTCGGCCAGCACCGAGTTCAGCGAGGCCAGCACCGCGGCGGTCAGTCGCTGCCGGACGGCCGCCGGTTCACCGGTCTGCAAGCGGTGCGGTACATGCAGGCCGAACACCGTCAGGGTCGCTGCGCCGGATGCGCGCAGGCCGGGTGACAGGATGCTCGGGTCGGTCAGCGAGTGGCAGTAGATCTCGCACGGCAGCGGGTCCGGGATATCGCCGGCCGCGGCCGCGGAGTAGGCGCCGTCAAGCTGTGACCAGGTCTCGTTGATGTGGAAGGTGCCGCCGAAGGCCTGCTCCGGGGTGACGGTCCCATCCTGCAGTCGGGGAAGTCGGCGCAGCATCAGGTTCACCTTCACCTGGCAGCCCTCGTCGGGGCTCGGGGCTGGTTCGCCGAGGAGGTCGGCCAGCACCGCGGGAGTGACGTTGGCGAGCACGAACCGGCCCCGCACCATTGTCTCGATGTCATCGCGGCGGTAGCGGACGGTCCCGTCCGGGGCGACCGACAGGACCTCCGCGCCGGTGATGATCTGGGCTCCGTGGGCGCGGGCGGCCGCCGCCAGCGCCCCGGTCACCGCGCCCATCCCGCCGACCGGGACGTCCCAGACCCCGGTGCCACCGCCCAGCAGGTGGTACAGCAAGCAGATGTTCTGCCGCAGATCGGTGTCGTCGAGGCGGGCGAACGTTCCGATCAGCGCGTCGGTGGCCATCACCCCGCGGACCAGATCCGACCTCACCGCGCCCGCAATGGCCTGGCCGATCGGGCGCTCGACGAGGGCCTCCCAGGCCGCCCCGGCGTCCGGGCCCCCGGCGCCGAGCACGTCGCGGCGGACCCGGTCGCGGTGACGCAACGGTTCCAGCAGCGTCGTCCACAGCGGTTGGGTGACCGCCCGGCACTGCCGGTAGAAGTCGGCGAAGCCCGACTCGTCGCCGGCCGCCCCGACCGCCGCGAACGTTGATCTCTCGCCGATCAGCAGGCCGCGTCGGCCGCTGTCGGCCGGATCGGGTGTGTACGAGGAGTACCGGCGCCGCGCCAGTCGCACGGGTGCGCCGAGGTCCTCGACGATCCGGGTGGGCAGCAGACTCACCAGGTAGGAGTACCGGGACAGCCGGGCGTCGACACCGTCGAACGCCTGCGCCGACACCGCCGCCCCGCCGACCTCCCCGAGTCGTTCCAGCACCCGCACCCGAAGCCCGGCCCGGGCCAGGTAGCCCGCGGCCACCAACCCGTTATGCCCGCCGCCGACCACGACGGCATCGACGGTCTCGGTCGTCCCTGTGCCCATCCGCCCCGTGCCCATACGCTCCCAGCTTAAGTAGCCCGCTCGTCGGTACCGGGCGTTACGGTGATGCAGTGAGCACCAAACCCGAAATCGAATTTCCCGCCGGCCCCGCGCCGACCGAACTGACCATCACCGACCTGGTGGTGGGCGAGGGCGCCGAAGCAGTGCCCGGCGCCACCGTTGATGTGCACTACGTCGGGGTCGAGTACGACACCGGTGAGGAGTTCGACAGTTCGTGGAACCGCGGCGAGTCGATTTCCTTCCCGCTGCGCGGCCTCATTCAGGGCTGGCAGGACGGCATCCCCGGGATGCGGGTGGGCGGCCGGCGGCAGTTGATCATCCCGCCGGAGCAGGCATACGGCCCCGCCGGCGCCGGGCACCGACTGTCCGGCAAAACCCTGATTTTCGTCATCGACCTGCTCGGAACAGCCTGACCGATGGGCATGCCGTAGGGAATCGGGCGTGCCGGGCAAAGCCTTCGGGTAGTTTCCAGCGCGTCCGAACTCCTCGGATCACTGACAGTTATCGACACGCCGGAGACCGGCGGAGGAGGGGAACCGATGACGGGTTCCGATGAGGCGGGCGGCGGAGCCACCGCAACCGAATGGCGGATCGAATCGCGCTGGTACCGGCGTTCGCCGGGGGTCGGGTGGCTGCTGGGGCTCCTTCTCATCCCGCTGTTGTTCGCCTGGCTGAGTTGGGATGCCAAGCCCGGCACCACCGTCAGCACGCCCGAGGTCAGTACGAGCACCCCCAGTGTCTCGGCGCCGTCGCTCAGTTTCTCCCCGCTGTCGATCCTGAAGAACGGCAGGGACTTCACCCTCACCGGCCTGCTGCCCGACCTCCGGGTCAAGGAGAGGTTGCTCGGCGCCCTCAAGGCGGCACTCGGCGGGAACGTCAACCTCATCGACAAACTGGACGTTGCCGCCGGTGCGACGACTCCCGATTTCGACGGGTTCGCGGGTCTGTTCAAGGCCGCCGCCGACATCCCGGACTTCCGCTTCGTGGTCGAGGGTGACGGCCTGACCCTGACCGGAACCGCGCCCTCGGAGGACGTGAAGGCCGCCGTCGAGTCCGCTGCCAAAGCCGGCTGGCCGAGCCTGCGGATCATCAACAACATCACCATCAAGGGTGAGGCGCCGTCCTGCGACAACCTGCAGGCCACCATCGACGCCGGCCTGGCCGCACCGGTGAAGTTCCAGACCGGCAGCGACCAGCTGAGTGCCGATGGCCGGCAGCAGTTGTCGGCGGTCATCCCGGCGCTGAAAGCCTGCCCGGAGGTGACGCTGACGGTGATCGGCCACACCGACAACACCGGCAATGACGCGATCAACATCCCGCTCAGCGACGGCCGGGCGCGGGCGGTCGCGGCGTACCTGGTGGCGCAGGGCATCCCGGCGGATGCGGTGTCCAGCAAGGGCGCCGGCTCCGCAGAGCCGGTCGCCAGCAACGACACCGAGGCCGGGCGCGCCCAGAACCGCCGCACCGAGATCACGGTCAACTAGGGAGTAACGAGATGGGCTTCATCGCACAGTGGTTTTGGTATCTGCTGGCCTTCCTGGTCGGCTCCGGGATCGCCTGGGTGATCACGGTCGTGACCATTCATCGGACGAGCAAGGAGCAGGCCATCGCCGACCTCCCCGCCGGATCCCGTGAGTTAGGAGTGCGGTGATGCACGACGTCAACGGGTGGTTGATGACGCTGTCCTTCCTGGGCGGGCTGATCCTCACCGCCGCCCTGATGATGCGACGGGTCGCCCGGGAGGTCCCGCTGACCCACACGCTGTCGGCCGCTGCCGGGGGCCGACCCGATTCCCACGCGACCGGCGGCAAGGCGCCCGATCTGGGCAAGGTCGCCGCCGGCGCCGGTGCGGCGTTGCACGGCGCGGCGGAGAAGGTCGGTGAGTTCGTCGAGTCGGTCGGCGACAAGATCGAGGGCCTGTTCGAGCGCGACACCCACGGTTCGGGCTCGGCCCGGCTGACCCCGCGCAAGGTCGCTCCGGCGGGGTACACCGTGAAGTTCGACCCGGACAGCAAGCGGTACTACCTGCCCGGCACGGCGGCGTACGACGCGCTGGAGACCGAGTGGTGGTTCATCGACGAGGACAGTGCCAAGGCCGCCGGCTTCTCGCGGTGGGATACCGGCGTGGTCGGCGTCCTCGGCGCCGCAGTGGCCGATTCCGTCGACGTCATCCCGCCCGGACCGCACGGCAAGGGCTCCGCGTCGGCGGGGGCGGACGGCAGCGGTCCGGCCGGCTGGCTGATCAAGGGCAATGCCGACTCGATGCTCTACCACCCGCCGGACAGTCCCTACTACGAGCAGACCGTCGCCGAGGTGTGGTTCTTCGATGAGGAGACCGCCAAGAATGCCGGTTTCGACAAGTGGGACAAGAACATCCGAAAGTCTTGATTCCAACAGCGCCCGCGTGGACTACCGCGCGGGCGCTGTTTTCGTCGGCCGGGGGCTGTGCTCCAGGGTGACTACGGGGTGCGCAGTACTACTGGGTGCGTAGTACGAAGCCCACGCCGCGCACGGTGTGCAGCAGTCGCGGTGCGCCCCCAGCCTCGAGTTTGCGGCGCAGGTAGCCGATGAACACGTCGACCACGTTGGTGTCCGCGGCGAAGTCGTAACCCCAGACCAGTTCCAGGAGTTGCGCGCGGCTGAGGACCGCGGTCTTGTGCTCGGCGAGCACCGCCAGCAGGTCGAACTCGCGCTTGGTGAGGTCCACGTCGACCCCGTTGACCCGGGCTCGCCGGCCCGGGATGTCCACCTCGAGCGGCCCCACCTGGATGGTCTCCGACGAGAAGGTGGCCACCGACCCGCGCCGGCGCAGCAGCGCCTTGACCCGAGCCACCAGCTCGGCCAGCACGAACGGCTTGACCAGGTAGTCGTCGGCGCCCGCCTCCAGACCGGCGACCCGGTCGTCGACCGAACTGCGGGCCGACAGCACACACACCGGGACGTCGTTGTCCATCGCCCGCAGGGCGGTCACCACGCTCACCCCGTCGAGCACCGGCATGTTGATGTCCAGAACGATCGCGTCGGGTCGGTTCTCGGTGGCGCTGCGCAGCGCCTCGGCGCCGTCCACGGCGGTGGCCACCTCGAAACCGGACAGTCGCAGTCCGCGCTCCAGGGAGGACAGCACGTCGGGGTCGTCGTCCACCACCAAGACGCGCGGGGAGGCCGAATCCATAGCCCCCATAGTGCCGGATCGACGTCCGGACCGGCGGGAGGCATGGCCGTGACATGATTCCGGGGGAGGCGGCGGCTCGAGCGGCTGACGCAGGAGACGATTCGACCGTGAACACCGTGACACCTGGGTCGGGTCGCGGTGGGCCGTCGATCGCACCGCGACCCGGCAGAATCCGGCCTGTCACCGACCTGGTCCGGTTACTGCCGTACCTGCTGCCCTACCGGGCGCGCTGGATCGCGATGGTCGGTGTCGCACTCCTCAGCCTGGTCGCGACCATCGCCATTCCGCTGATGGCCAAGGCGGTGATCGACGGGCCGGTGCACCGCCGCGACCCGCACGGGCTGTGGGTGCTGGGGACCGCGGCGCTGGCCGTGGGCGTGGCCGAGGCGATGCTGTGGTTCATCCGACGGTGGTTGATCGCCCGCGCCACGATGGGGGTCGAGACCGATATCCGCAAGGACCTCTACGCGCGGCTGCAGATGCTGCCGATGAGCTTCCACGGCCGCTGGCAGTCGGGTCAATTGCTGTCGCGGATCATGAACGACCTCGGCACCATCCGCCGGTTGTTGTCCTTCGGATTGATCCTGTTGTTGCTCAACGTGATTCAGATCGTCGTCGTGACGGCCATCCTGCTGGCGATGTACTGGCCGCTGGGCGTTGTCGTCCTGGTGTCGGTGCTGCCGGTCGCGGTGACCACCTTGCGGTTCGAGCGCGCGTTCACCAGCCTCTCGCGTCGGGCGCAGGATGAGGCCGGCCACCTCGCCACCGCCGTGGAGGAGGCGGCCCTGGGCATTCGCACCATCAAGTCCTTCGGCCGCGAGGACCACGTCTACGCGCTGTTCGACGAGCAGGCCCGCAGGCTGTATCGCACCCAGGTTCGCAAGGTGTCGGTATCAGCCCGGTTCTGGACGCTGCTGGAGGTCATCCCCAACATCGCCCTGATCGCGGTGCTCGGACTGGGCGCCTACGCCGCCGGCCGCCAGATGATCACCATGGGCACCCTGGTGGCCTTCATCACGATGATGCTGTCGCTGGTCTGGCCGGTCGCCTCGCTGGGCTACCTGATCTCGATGACCCAGGAGGCCATGACGGCGGCGAACCGGATCGCCGAAGTCTTCGACACCCCGATCGAGATCAGCGACGGACCCCGTGCCGAGCGGCCGCGGTCGGGGCGCCTGGAACTCGACGGGGTCGGCTTCCGCTTCCCCGACGCCGCGCCGGAGGACTGGGTGCTGCGCGGTGTCTCGATGACCGTGCAGCCCGGCGAAACCCTGGCACTGGTCGGGGCGACCGGTTCGGGCAAATCGGTACTGGCCGCACTGCTGCCGCGTCTCTACGACGTCACCGAAGGCCGAATCCTCTTCGACGGCAGGGACATCCGCGAGCTGACCCTACTCGAGCTGCGATCAGCCGTGGCCGTCGCGTTCGAGGACCCCACGCTGTTCTCGATGTCGGTGGCGGAGAACCTCACCCTCGGCCGGGATCCGGACGACCCGGCGGCGCAGGAGGAACTGGCCGATGCGATCGAGGTCGCCGCCGCCGGTTTCGTCTACGACTTGCCGTTCGGCCTGCAGACCCGGATCGGCGAGCAGGGGATGAGCCTGTCCGGCGGGCAGCGCCAGCGACTCGCGCTGGCGAGGGCGATCCTGGCCCGGCCGCGCATCCTCGTCCTCGACGACACCCTTTCGGCTCTGGACGTGCACACCGAGGCCGTGGTCACCGAGTCGCTGCGCCGGGTTCTGGCCGGGGTCACCGGAATCGTGGTGGCCCACCGCGCCTCCACCGTGCTGCTCGCCGACCGGGTGGCACTGCTGGACACGGCCGACGGCGGCGCCCACACCATCACCCATATCGGCACCCATGAGGAACTGCTGGCCGAGGTTCCCCGCTACCGATACCTGCTGGCCGCCGATGACGAACTCGACGACGGATGCGAACCCCGGCCGGTGTGGACCGACGACGACGCCCGCCGTCGACTCGAACACGGGTACCAGGAGTCCTCCGAAGGCCGCGCGACCACCGGGCGCTTCGCGGACGGCGGCAACCGATGACGGCCGAATGGCGGGGGCGGCTGGGGGAGCAGTCCGAGGATCCGTCGGCCGCTGAGAACCGCCCGCGCGGGCGCGAGGCTCGGGCGTTGCTGGCCGATCTGCTGCGGCCCTATCGCGCGGTGGTGGCGCTTCTTGCCGTCGTGGTGATCATCGAAAACGCCGCGCGACTGGCTGTTCCGCTGCTGGTGCAGCGCGGGATCGACCACGCGATCCCGCCGCTGCTTCAGGGTGGTCCGGTCCGTGACCTGGTCATCGTCGTCGGCGCGCTGTGCGGATTGGTGGTGGTCCAGGCCGTCAGCCGGATGTTCTTCCTCAACGCCTCCGGTCGTATCGGCCAACGGATCCTGTTGGAGATTCGCCGGCGGCTGTTCGCCCACTTCGGCCGTCTCGATGTCGCCTTTCACGACCGCTACACCTCGGGCCGGGTGGTCAGCCGGTCGACCAATGACATCGAGGCCATCCAGGAGATGTTGGAGAACGGGTTCGACAGTCTGGTCACCGCCGTCCTGACCATGATGGGAACCGCCGTGCTGCTGGTGTTCGTGGACCTCCGACTCGGGCTGACCTGTCTGGCGGCGTTCCCGATCCTGGTGCTGCTGGTGCGCTGGTTCGCCCGGGCCTCGGCGACCACCTACCGCGCGGTGCGGGAGAGTGCCGCGCTGGTGATCGTCCAGTTCGTCGAGACGATGACCGGGATCAAAGCGGTGCAGGCCTACCGCCGGGAACCGCGCAATCAGCAGATCTTCGACGAGGTGGCCGACGTCTACCGCGAGGACAACGAGCGCTCCTTCCGGCTGATGGCGATCTTCATGCCCGGGGTGAAACTGGTGGGGAACATCACTACCGGGGTGGTGCTGCTCTACGGCGGGTACCGCGTCATGAACGCCGAGATGACCATCGGCACCCTCACCGCGTTCCTGCTCTACCTGCGGATGTTCTTCGAGCCGATGCAGGAGATCTCCCAGTTCTTCAACACCTTCCAGTCCGCGTCCTCGGCGGCCGAGAAGATCGCCGGGGTGCTGGCGGTCCGGCCCGAGGTCGCCGATCCGGCCGAGCCGGTCCCGGTCGGCGCCGTGGCCGGGCGCGTCGACTTCGATCGGGTGTCCTTCGGCTACCGCCACGGTTCCGATGACACCGACGCCGTTTCGGTGCTCTCCGATCTGACCCTGACGGTGCCCGCCGGACAGACGGTCGCCCTGGTCGGCACCACCGGTGCCGGAAAGAGCACCATTGTCAAGCTGATCGCGCGCTTCTACGACCCGCAGGCCGGGTCGGTGTCGCTCGACGGGACCGATCTGCGTCGCATCGCCCGGTCGGACCTGCGTCGCCACATCGTCATGGTCACCCAGGAGAACGTGCTGTTCGCCGGGTCGATCGCCGACAACATCCGGTTCGGCCGGCCGGACGCCGATGACGACGAGGTTCGGGCGGCCGCCGCCGCGGTGGGTGCCGCGGATTTCATCGACGGACTGCCCGACGGTTTCGACACCGATGTCGCCAAGCGCGGCGGACGGCTGTCGGCGGGCCAGCGTCAACTGGTCGCCTTCGCCCGCGCGTTCCTGGCCGACCCGGCTGTGCTGATTCTCGATGAGGCGACATCATCCCTGGACATACCGAGCGAGCGACTCGTCCAACGGGCGTTGCGCACCGTCCTGGCCGGGCGGACGGCGCTGATCATCGCTCACCGGCTGTCCACGGTCGAGATCGCCGACCGGGTTCTGGTCCTCGAACGCGGCCGGGTCGTGGAGGACGGCCACCCGGCCGACCTGGCAGGGTCGGGCGGCCGCTACTCCGCCCTGCATCGGGCCTGGATCGAATCCCTCGCCCCGTAGACCCGCCCCAGTAGGCTTGCCAGCCATGATCGGTATCGAGCGGGTGGGCGATGTCACCACCATTGAGATGCAGCGCCCGGAACGTCGCAACGCCCTGAACACCGCGCTGGTCGACGCGCTGCGCGAGGCGGTGGAAGCCGCCGCCGCCGACGATGTGCGGGCGATCGTGCTGACCGGTCAGGGCACCGTGTTCTGCGCCGGGGCCGACCTGTCCGGTGATGTGTTCGCGGCCAACTTCCCGGAGAAGGCCATCGCGCTGAACAAAGCCATCGACGCGGTACCGGTGCCGGTCATCGCCGCGATCAACGGAGCGGCCATCGGCGCCGGAGTGCAACTGGCCATGGTGTGTGATCTGCGGGTCGTTGCGCCGGCGGCCTACTTCCAGTTCCCCATCGCCAGATACGGCCTGGCCCTGGACAACTGGAGCATCCGTCGGCTGGCGTCGTTGGCGGGCCACGGCCGCGCCCGCGGCATGCTGCTGGCGGCCGAGAAGCTGGATGCCGAGACGGCACTGATGACCGGGATGGCCAACCGGATCGGTGATCTGGCCGACGCGCAGGCCTGGGCCGCGGAGATCGCCGGACTGGCCCCGCTGTCGGTGGCGCACTCCAAGCGGGTGCTCAACGACGACGGCGCCTACGAGGACCAGAGCGAACTGCACAAGCGGATGTTCGACGCCGCCTGGGGAAGTCAGGACGTGATCGAAGCCCAGGTGGCCCGGGTGGAGAAGCGCTCCCCGAGGTTCCAGGGGGCCTGAGCGATGCCGGGCGCGCTCCCTCTGAATCCCTTGGTGCCCAGCAGCAAGGCGGTGCTGCGACTGGCCGCGGGCACCGCCTCGCTGGCGACTGGTGGATGGGTGTTGCGGGCGCTGCGGGAAGCACCGGCCGCGCTCGGCGCCGGACCCGCCGCGATCCGGGCGGCGTGCGCGGGATCGCCGAACTATCGCGGCGGGGTGTTCCACAATCGCGAGCCGTCGGCGGCGTTGCGCCTCGACGCCGAGGAGAACCGGTTGGTGATCTTCGAGGTCCTGGCGGGCTCCTCGGACAGCCGCCCGACGAAGCCGGTGCCGCTCGTCGAACCGCGGTTCCACCCGGCGACGGATCCGCTGGCCGTGACCTGGCTGGGCCACGCCACCGCCCTGCTGGAGATCGACGGCTACCGCCTGCTCACCGACCCGGTGTGGAGTTCGCGCTGCTCACCGTCGCGGGCCGTCGGCCCGCAGCGGCTGCATCCGCCGCCGGTGGCACTGGAACGGCTGCCGGCTCTGGACGCCGTCGTGATCAGCCACGACCATTACGACCATCTCGATATGGCGGCGATCCGCACCTTGATCCGCACCCAGCGAGCCCCGTTCATCGCACCCCTCGGCGTCGGGGCGCATCTGCGGCAGTGGGGAGCGCCGGCCGACCGGGTCGTGGAGCTGGACTGGCAGGCCGACACCCGCATCGGTGACCTGACCCTGGTCTGCACCCCGGCGCGGCACTTCTCCGGACGTTTCCTGTCCCGCAACAACACCCTGTGGGCATCGTGGGTGATCACCGGGCCGCGCCATCGCGCCTATTTCGGCGGCGACACCGGCTACACCCGTAGCTTCGCCGACATCGGGGCGCAGCACGGCCCCTTCGACCTGACACTGCTGCCGATCGGCGCCTACAACAAGGCGTGGCCGGATATCCACATGAATCCCGAGGAGGCGGTCGCCGCCCACCGGGATCTCAACGGCGACAACGGCGGTGGGGTGCTGCTGCCCATCCACTGGGCCACGTTCCGGCTGGCGCCGCACCCGTGGGCCGAGCCCGCCGAGCGGTTGCTCGCCGCCGCCGCGGAGGCGCGAGTCGACTGCGCCGTTCCCCGGCCTGGTGGCCGGGTCGTGCCCGGCGACCACGCCGACCCCGGCGGGGACCGGTGGTGGCTCCGGTGAATTGGGTGCCGGTGAATTGGGTGCCGGTGAAACGGTCCCCGGTGAGATGGGTCGCGCTGCTGGCGCTGGTGGCCGTGGTGACCGCCTGCACCGACACCGCCCGCCGTGAGCCGGACCCGCAACCGCCCGCCCTGGCCCCGGCAATGCCGTTGCCCGACAACGCCGTCGCCGATGCCATTGCCCGCCTTGACGGGATCGCCTCCGACCTGATGTCCTCCGCCGGGATACCGGGGCTGGCGGTCGCGGTGGTGCACGGCGGAAAGACCGTGTATGCCAGGGGTTTCGGTGTCCGGGACACCCGTTCCGGGGAACCCGTCGGCGCCGCAACGGTGTTCCAACTCGCGTCGCTGTCCAAACCGATCGCCGCCTCCGTCGTCGCCCAGCAGGTCGGTACCGGTGCGATCACCTGGGACACCCCGGTTGTGGAGAAGCTGCCGTGGTTCGCGCTGTCGGATCCGGCGGTGACCAGGATGGTGACCGTGGGGGACTTCTTCGCGCACCGCTCCGGCCTTCCCGACCACGCCGGAGACGTACTGGAGGACCTCGGCTACGACCGGCGCGCCGTGCTGGAACGGATGCGACTGCTGCCACTGGCGCCGTTCCGGACCTCCTACGCCTACACCAACTTCGGCGTGACCGCCGCCGCCGAGGCGGTCGCCGCGGCAGCCGGGCGCGACTGGGCCGACCTCAGCGAGCAGTTGCTGTACCGCCCGCTCGGAATGTCCACCGCAAGCTCACGTTTCGCGGACTTCCAGGCTCGCCCCGACCGGGCCGTCGGTCATGTGAAAGTCGACGGCACCTACCAGCCGCGGTACACCCGCGACCCCGACGCCCAATCGCCGGCCGGTGGGGTCAGCGCGTCGGTTCAGGACATGGCGTCCTGGCTGTCCATGATCCTGGCCGACGGCAGCCACAACGGTGCCGCCGTCGTCGATCCGAAGGCCCTGCTGCCGGCCCTGACCCCGCAGATGGTGTCCAGCCCACCCGACGAACCGGCCGAGCGCTCGGGCTTCTACGGCTACGGCTTCAACATCAGCACCTCGCCCGCGGGCCGGGTGCGGTTCGGCCACTCCGGGGCCTTCGAACTCGGGGCAGCCACCACCATGCTGATCATCCCGGCGGCCGACGTCGCGATCGTCGCGCTCACCAACGCCGCTCCGGTGGGGGTGCCCGAGACGTTGACGGCTGAGTTCGCCGACCTCGTCGAGTTCGGCGAGGTTCGCCAGGACTGGCGCACGCTCTACGCGGATCTGTTCGCCGGCATGGACACACCGTTCGGCGAACTGGCCGGAAAGACGCCCCCGGACAACCCGGCACCCGCCGGACCGCCGTCCCGGTACATCGGCACGTACGCCAATGACTACTGGGGCCCGGCGGTGGTGGCGGAGAAGGACGGCGCACTGACCCTGGCACTCGGCCCGCGCGGGGACACCTACCCGCTCACGCACTGGGACGCCGACACCTTCACCATGAGCTTCGTCTCGGAGAACTTCCCGCCCCGCGGGGTATCCACGGTCAGCTTCCGTGGCGGCGATATGACCGTCGAGTTCCTCGACGACGACAGGATGGGAACGTTCGTGCGCCAGGAAAGTAGACCCCGATGAGCCCCGTGCCCCCGACGAGCCCGACGACCCCGGCCACCGCTGGCCGGACCGCCGGCCTGTCCGACGCCGAGGTGGCGGCCCGGGTCGCCGAAGGCAAGACCAACGACGTTCCCGCGCGGGCCTCCCGCACGGTGGGAGAGATCGTCAGGGCGAACGTCCTGACCCGGATCAACGCGATCCTCGGGGTGCTCTTCGCGATCGTGGTGGCCACCGGCTCGCTGATCAATGGCCTGTTCGGGCTGCTCATCGTGGCCAACAGCGCGATCGGCATCATCCAGGAACTGCGGGCCAAGAAGACCCTGGACAACCTGGCGATCGTGGGACAGGCCCGGCCGACGGTGCGCCGCCAGTCCGGCACCACGGCGCTGGCACCCGGCGAGGTGGTGCTCGACGACATCATCGAACTCGGGCCGGGCGATCAGATCGTGGTCGACGGCGAGGTGGTGGAGGCCTCGGCACTGGAGGTCGACGAGTCGCTGCTCACCGGTGAGGCCGACCCGATCGGCAAGCACATCGGTGACGGGGTGCTCTCCGGCAGCTTCGTGGTGGCGGGCACCGGTGCCTACCGGGCAACCAAGGTGGGCCGGGAGGCCTACGCGGCGCGGCTGGCCGAGGAGGCCAGCAAGTTCACCTTGGTGAAGTCCGAACTGCGTAGCGGGATCAGCAAGATCCTGCAGTTCATCACCTACCTGCTCTGGCCCACCGGGCTGCTCATCATCTACACGCAGTTGTTCACCACCAACGTCGGCCTGCGCGAGTCGCTGCTGCGGATGGTGGGCGCGCTGGTCCCGATGGTGCCCGAGGGCCTGGTTCTGATGACCTCCATCGCCTTCGCGGTGGGTGTCATCCGACTAGGCCGGCGGCAATGCCTGGTCCAGGAACTGCCGGCCATCGAGGGCCTGGCCCGGGTGGACGTGGTGTGCGCCGACAAGACCGGAACCCTCACCGAGAACGGTATGCGTCTGGCCCGCGCCGAGGCGGTGGGCGGCGACGGTGCCGTCTCCGACGAGCAGATCGGCGCGGTCCTGGCCGCGTTGGCCGGCGATGACACCCGGCCCAACGCCAGCATGCAGGCCATCGCCGAGGCCTACCCGACCCCGCCGGGATGGGTGCTGACGGCCAGTGCCCCGTTCAAATCGGCCACCAAGTGGAGCGGCGCGTCGTACGGGGAGCACGGCAACTGGGTGATCGGTGCCCCCGACGTTCTCCTGGATCCGGACTCCCCGGTCGCCACGTACGCCGAGGAGATCGGCGCCACCGGGCTACGGGTTCTGCTACTGGCCGCATCCGACCGGTCCGTCGACAGCCCGGAGGCACCCGGCACGGTGACCCCGGTCGCGCTGGTGGTGCTCGAGCAACGCGTACGGCCCGACGCCCGGGACACCCTGGACTACTTCGCCTCCCAGGACGTCTCGGTGAAAGTGATCTCCGGTGACAACGCCCGGTCGGTGGGCGCGGTGGCCGGGTCCCTGGGTCTGCGCGGCGAGACGATCGACGCCCGCGAACTGCCCACCGATCCTGCCGCGCTGGCCCAGACCATGACCGACTACACCACCTTCGGCCGGGTGCGCCCGGATCAGAAGCGAGCCATGGTGCACGCCCTGCAATCCCGCGACCACACGGTCGCGATGACCGGCGACGGGGTCAACGACGTCCTCGCCCTCAAGGACGCCGATATCGGCGTCGCGATGGGGTCGGGCAGTCCGGCGTCGCGCGCGGTGGCCCAGATCGTCCTGCTCGACAACAAGTTCGCCACGCTGCCCTATGTGGTCGGTGAGGGCCGCCGGGTGATCGGGAACATCGAACGGGTCTCCAACCTGTTCCTGACCAAGACCGTCTACTCGGTGTTACTGGCCCTGCTGGTCGGGCTGGCGGGGTTGTCGTCGAAGCTGTTCGGCACCGCCCCCCTGCTGTACCCGTTCCAGCCCATCCACGTCACCATCGCGGCCTGGTTCACCATCGGCATCCCGGCGTTCGTCCTGTCGCTGGCGCCCAACAACGAGCGGGCCCGGACCGGCTTCGTCCGCCGGGTGATGTCGTCGGCGTTGCCAGCCGGCATCACCGTCGGGTCGAGCACGTATGTCTGCTATCTGCTGGCCAATCCCGGTCACGACGGCACCCCCGCCGAGCAGATGCAGGCCTCGACGGGAGCGTTGATCACCCTGCTCATCGGCGCGCTGTGGGTGCTCGCGGTGGTGGCGCGGCCCTACCAGTGGTGGCGGGTCGCACTGGTGACGGTGTCGGTGCTGGCGTACGTCGTGATCTTCTCGATCCCGCTGGCCCGCGAGACGTTCATGCTGGACCCCTCCAACCCGACGGTGACCGCCACCGCGGTCGGTCTGGGTTTGCTGGCCGCGGCGGTGATCGAAGCCCTCTGGTGGCTGGAGGGCCGGTGGTTGGGTGAGCCCAGGCGGGTCTGGCGGTAGCGAACCCCGGTGCGTAGATTGACGCGGGGACTTCGTCCGGGCAACCGGACCGAGCCGAGGACGGGTCGTCCCGAATCGCATCACCGAGAAAGGGTGAAACATGCCGTTTATCGACAGGGCCAAGGAAGCCGCCGCGCAGGCCAAGGAAGCCGCTGAGGGGCTCGCCTAGAGGGCCAAGGAAGTCGTCGCGGAGAACGCGGACAGGATCGAGGCCACCATCGACAAGGCCGGCGACTTCATCGACGAGAGGACCGGCGGCCGGATCTCCGAGACCATCGACACGGTGCAGGCCGTCGCACACACCGCGGTGAGCAAGGTCGCCGATGCCGCTGAGACCGCGAAGGACACGGCCGAGGGCGCCGCCACGGCCGCCAAGGAGACCGCCGAGGGTGCCGCCGCGAAGGTCAAGGGTGCCGCCGAAGGTGCCGCCGAGACCGTCAAGGGTGCCGCCGAGGGGGCCGCGGAGAAGGTCAAGGACGCGGCCGAGAGCGTCAAGGGCGCTGCTGAGGGTGCCGCCGACAAGGCCGACGGCGCGAAGTAGCGCATGGCCAAGCTCTCGGTATCGGTCGACGTTCCGCTGGCACCGGAGGAGGCCTGGCAGCACGCCTCGGACCTCTCCCGCTACAAGGAATGGCTGACCATCCACCGGGTCTGGCGCTCGAAGCTGCCCGAAACGCTCGACAAGGGCACCCAGGTGGAGTCCATCGTCGAGGTCAAGGGCATGCCCAACCGGATCACGTGGACCATCGTCAACTTCAAGCCCCCGCAGTCGATGACACTCGACGGTGTCGGTGTCGGCGGGGTGAAAGTGAAGCTGATCGGCAGGGTCAACGAGAAGGTCCGCCCCAACGAGCAGGACGGGGCCGCCGCCTCGGTCGTCACCATGGACGTCCACCTCGGCGGCCCCGCCCTGTTCGGGCCGATCGGCATGGTCGTCGCCGCGGCCCTGCGCGGCGATATCAAGGCCTCCCTCGACCGCTTCGTGGCGGTCTTCGCGCCGGGTTAGGCGGGATCTGCCGCGGTCAGCGCGCCGGGCGCGGCGGATCCTGCTCGGCGGCGTGCCGGCCCTTGCGCAGCACCTCCAGAAGTTCGTGGTACGGCCCGACGAGGTGCACGGTGTCCCCGGCCTGAAGTGTGGTGCTGCGGTGCGGGTACAGGTCGGTCACCTGGTGGTTGCGCTCCAGGGCGATCACCCGGGCCAGTGGGAGCAGCGCATCGATGGCGATGCCGTCGAGTTCGCTGCCCGGTTCCACCAGGACGCCGCCCACCATGAAGGAATGCTGGCCCACCGAGAACGTGCCGAGCACTTCCAGACCCATGGCCGCGCCGATGAACCACGGTGTCGCCAGGTCGACGGTGGAGCGAACGTGCTCGAAGCCGAAGCGATGTCCGACGGCCGCGCCGAGCATCTTGTCGTAGATCCGCAGCACGATCGGCCCGCGGGCAGGTCCGTCGGTGTCCTCGGTGCGGCGGGGGCCGACGATTTCGCGCAACACGATCGCGATCTCGATGTTGACGATATCGTCCTCGGTCAGCACTGCCAGGCCACGCGCCCGGTCGACCCGCGCCGTCGTCAGCGTCGTGCGCATGGTGGCATCGCCGAGGATGACCGGGATGTTCAGTTCGGCGGCGGTCGACAGATACCGGTTGTCCTCGTTGCGTTCGATGACGGCGACGGGGTAACCGGCGTCCTTGAGCAGGCCGGCGACCCGGATGCCGAAGGCGCCCAGACCGACGACGACGAAGTGCCGCGTGAGGTGGCTGACCCGTTGCCGGCTGGTGGCCTGCGAAAGCCGCCGGGACAACAGCACATCGGCGACGAACGCCACCACGATGGCCGTGGTCGCCAGGCCGCCGAGCATCATCACCACCGCCCACAACCGCAACCACACCGGCTGGTTGAGGAAGTTGAAGTCCCCGTAGCCCACAGTGGCCAGGGTCTCGGTGGAGAAGTACAGCGCGTCCACCCACGTCATCCCCGGCTGCCCGTAGTTGAACTTCAGGACGAACGTCGACACCACCAGCAGCACGCCGAGGACGGCCAGCGCTCGGTAGAACGTCGGGTTGATGTCCTCGGTGAACGCCCGCACCGAGTCGACCACGCGTTCCACCGGCGTCCGCCGTCGACGCTCGGTGTTCCCGGGAGCCGGGGGCCGGATCCCCTGCGCGGCGAGTTCGTCGGCCCGGCCCATCATCGTGACCCAGTCGCCCCGGGACACCTCAAGATCAAGGCGCGGGCAGGTGATGACCTCGCCGGGATTCTCCGAATTGTCCCCGCGGATGACGGCGACCGGCGCCAACCGGCCGTAGATGTCCCGCAGGGTCCCGGCGCGGGGGGCGGCGGCGCCGGAGATCACGAAGTCCACATCCCCCACAGAGATGGTGTGCACCGGTCGCTCCAGCATAGCCTCCACCACCGACGGGGCGGCCAGGTCGGCCACGTCGAGGGCCGTGCACTGCTCCTCGCCCTCGTTCATCGCCTCGCGCAGAACGGTATTGGCCAGTCGGGCGACCACCCGCACCTGGGGGTTGGCCCGCCGCGCCAGCAGAGCCACCTCGAGATTCAGCGAGTCGTCACTGGAGGCGGCGATCACCGCCGAGGCGGTGTCGACTCCGGCAGCCCGCAGTCCTGCGGCGGAGGCAAGTCTGACAACGCTGACTTCGGCATCGTTGAGTTCGTCGATGATCCGCATCGTCAGCGCATCGTCACCGCACACGATGATGTGACCAGGCATGGCCAAACGCTACGTGCACGTTAGTCTTCGGCCATGACCCGCCTGCGTCCCGGATGGCTGGTGGCGTTATGCGCGCTCGCTTTGTCGGTGTGCGCGTGGCTGCCCTGGCTGACCACGTCGGCCCGCGGTGGTGGCCGGGCCAGTGCCATCGGTGGCACGGTCGGCAGCATCGCGCTGCCACCGCACTTCGGCCCCGGGCAGCTGATCGTCCTGTTGGCCGCCGTGCTCATCGTGCTCGGCGCGTTGGTCGCCCGGGAGATCTCGCCGCGATTGGCCGCCGGCGCGGCGGTGGTGATCTCGCTATTGGTGATGGCGCTGACGTGGTGGTTTTATCGGGCCAACGTCGCCTCGCCGGTCGCGGCGGGCTACGGGCTGTACCTGGGTGCGGGGTGTGCGGTCGGCGCGCTGGCCTGTTCGGTCTGGGCGCTGGTGTCAACGCTGCGGGAGTACTCCAGCCAACGCTGACCGAGCCCCGATCCTGGCCGCCGGTAGGCTGCCCTCCGACTCAGGGAGTCATGGTGAAGGAAACTCAGGGAGTCGTGGTGAAGGAGTCAGGGTGAGCGAACTATCCGGATCGGTGCCGGCTGCGGTCCGATCGGTTTCGGCGCGTCGGGCCTGGCTGACGCCCTGGCCCGCCGCCGTGGTGACCGCGATGGCTGTGGTGCTGACCGGATGTTCGAGTGAACAGGTCAGCGCGGACAAGTGCGAGAGCGTGACGGCGCCGCTCAGCGACATTCCGACCCGGACCGACCAGGAGCCGAAGATGCGCCTCCCGGTGCCCGAGGGCTGGGAGCGCAGCACCAAGATGGATTCGGAGAACATCCGGTTCGCGATCCGCAATCAGGGGTTGGCCGCCGACGGTTTCACCCCGAATGCCGTTGTCACCCTGCAGAAGGTGGCTTCCGGTATCGGCAAACCGGAACAGATCCTGGACGCCCAGAACCAGCAGTTGGCCAAGAAGCTCAAGGTGACCGACATGAACTCCACCCCGGCGCAGGTATGCGGCGCGCCGGCGATGTCGACCAGTTACACCGCCCCCGAGGTGAAGGTCAGCCCCAAGATCCCGCCGATACCGCCCCGCAAGGCGACCTCGCTGGGGGTGGTCTACAACGCCGGCGATGTCACCTACGTGGCGACGGTCACGGTGCAGAGCGTGAAGGCCGACAACCCGACCTACGTCAAGGACGCCGACACGATCCTCAAGGGATTCCAGCTGCTCCCCGCCGGCTGACACCCGCCCTGGCGGTGTCCGCGCCCAGTTCGGCGTTGTTCGCCTCCGACCCGGCGATGACATCCACCAGCGCCCCGCGCAGCCGCTCGCCGCACGATCCGCAGGCCAGTTCGGCGGTGAACGGCATCCCGCAGGCGCCGTGGGTCAGCACCAGTGCGGGACCCTCCGGTGCATGGAACCAGGTGTGCGCCCACTGCTGGGCGCACACCAGCACCCCGAACAGCGCGCGGCCTTTGTCGGTGAGGCGGTACGCCGCCCGGGTGGCGCCGGCCTGATCGGACGCGGCCGGCTCGGTGGCCGAACACGCCAGGACACCGATCGAACGGAACGTCTGGAGCCGCTCGGTCAGCAGGTTGGGCGGTATCCCCAACCGGGTCGAGAAGTCGGTGAAGCGGGTGGCGCCGAGGAACGCGGCGACCAGCAGGGCCGCGGCCCATCGGTTGCCGAACACCGCCATGGTCTCGGGAAAGAGGCCGGCCTGGCGGGCCGAGCCGTGGGCGTCCGAACGTCGGCGGGTGCTCACCTGCGGTGCCGAGCGCGCCCAGTCACCACTCGGGCCGACGGCGATCCGAACGTCGCCGGACCCCACCTCCGCGCGGCAGTCGCGGCAGCGCAGCACCGGGGTGAACTGCTCCCCGCAGCGGTGGTGCCGCATGGCCGGCAGCGGGCCGGTGTGGGTGGCGACCCAGGTGCGCTCCCACTCCCAGATGCACAGCAACACCGGCCACAGCGACCGGGAGCGACGGGTCGGCAGGTACTCGGTGCGGCCGGTGTCGTCGACGGGTCTGCGTTCCAGCAGACCGGACGCGGTCAGCGTTCCCAGCCGGCTGGTGAGCACCGAGTTCGAGATCGGCAGCCGCGCCGTGAAATCCCGGTAGCGGACGGCCCCGGTCAGAGACTGCTGCAGGATCAGCAGGCTCCACTCGTCGCCGAGCAGACCCAGCATCCGACCGATCGCGTTGACACCGCCGGGTTCCAGGGCGGTGGGTTGATCCGACACGTGGTCGTGGCGGTTTACAGCCCGACGGCTGCGCCGGCGGTGTCGGTTTCCCGCCAGCGGCGCAACTCGGAACCGGCTACCCACGTTGAGTGCGTACCGCTGCAGATCCGTTCCGGCAGTTGCAGTTTGCACACCGGTCCGTCGGCGATCCGGGCGGCGTCGAAGACCAGACAGTACGAGGCGTCGGCATTCATGTCGGTGGTCAGCGTCACCAGATAGCCGTCATCCTCGGCTCGGCTGCCCACCCGCGGAGCCATGGCGGTCTCGCTCCCGTAGACGCCCTCGCCGAAGCTGATGCGTTCCTCCGATCCGGTCTGGACATCGTGGCGGATCAGCCCGTCGAACAGGAACCATCCCGGCTTGCCGGTGGCGGCGTAGGCGTAGCGGTACGGCTCACCGGCGTGGGTGGCGTTGATCATCCCGAACTCGGAGATGCTGTCCGACAACGGTTCCTCGGTGACTGCACCGGTGGTCAGGTTCAGCCGCCAGCGATGCAACCGGGTCTGCATCCGGTCCAGGGCCAGGAAGCGGAACGCCCGCTGCCACTTGCTGCCGCTGTTGTCGTCGGCGGGTTCCGGGTCGCCCTGGTAGAAGCCGTCGAGGACGATCTCGTCGCCGTCCTCGTAGGCGTTGGTGAAGTGCAGAGCGAAGGTCGGCTCAGCTTCGAACCACCGGATCTCGTTCCAGGGGGCAGGAGCGGAGCGACCCGGGGGAGGGGTGGTGTTCCCGCGGCGGGGGAGTACCGCGAACCGGGAGGGCATATCCCGGTGAAAACGGGCGACGTGCAGATCGCGTTGCAGTAGATCTGGATCCCAGAACAGCGGGAAGTCGTTGAGAATGGCGTAGTTCCGGGTGAAGGCCATGTCATGCGGCAGTCGTGGGCCGGGGAGTGGCACGTCGACGTAGTGCACCAGGTCGTTGTTGGCGTCGACGACTCCGTAGTGCAGATACGGCGCGGACTTGCTGTAGTTGAAGAACAGCATCTCGCCGGTGCGTTCGTCGACTTTGGGATGCGCCGACACGCCCCAGTCGAACGGGAACCCGCCGTTCCAGGTCTCCTTGCCCCGGGTCCGCCCACTGTAGGGGTCGACCCGGTAGAGGTCTCCGCACTGGTAGAAGCTGGTCAGGGCGGTGCCGCGATGGACGACGACGTCGGTGCTCGAGGCGTCCTTGAGCATGGTCCGCGCGCCCCAGCCGTGATCCGTCCGGGCCAGCGACAGCGGTTCGGCCAGACCCGGCCACAGTGGGCCGCCGGCCTCCTGTTCGGCTTCGAATGCTTCGGTGCGGACGAATCTGTTGCGGTAGAACGCCTTTCCATCGCGGAACCCCACGATGTGCAGCATGCCGTCGCCATCGAAGGGGTGATATGTCTTGAGTGCGGGGTGCAGCGGATTCTCAGTGTTGCGCAGGTAGATACCGTCCAGGTCGGCGGGTATCTCGCCTTCCACCGCAACCAGGTCGTCGGCGCGCCATTCCGTGGTCTGCGGTCGCCAGGGCCCGGTGCGGTAGGGGTGGTCGTCGTCCTCGGGCAGAGTGGACAGGAACTTGCCGACGATCTCAACGTCCATGTGTGGCTTCCATTTCGACTCGTGTCAGACGGCTTCTGGTGATCCGATGACGAAACTGACCGTGGTGGCGGTGCTTCCACCGATGTTTAGGGTGCCGAAGCGACGTGCCCCGTCAATCTGGTAGTCGCCGGCCAGCCCACTGACCTGTTTGGCGGCGTCCAGCAGCATCCGGATGCCCGTGGCGCCCACGGGGTGTCCGCCGCCGATGAGACCGCCGCTGGGGTTGATCGGCAGCCTGCCGCCGATCTCGATGTCCCCGGACTCGATCGCCTGCCAGGACTGCCCCGGACCGGTCAGGCCGATGTGGTCGATCGCCAGATATTCACTGGGGGTGAAGCAGTCGTGCACCTCGAAACCGTCGATGTGGTCGAGACCGGTGCGCGCGCGACTGAACGCGTCCTGCACCGCATCGCGGACGTGCGGCAGTACGTAGGGGTTCTGGGCAGGGTTCCCGGCGTCGGGATTCGTGCTGTCGCGGTCGAGTTTCTGTCGCAGGCCCAGTCCCACGGTGCGATGCCCCCATCCCTCGATCAGCCCGATCGGCCGGACCCCGGGATGTTCGTCGAGGAACTCGTCGCTGACCAGAACGATTCCGGCGCCGCCGTCGGTCATCTGACTGCAGTCGAAACGACGGATGCGGCCCTCGACGGGCGGGTTCACCGCATCGTCCGCGCCGACGGCCACCAGATCGGGAACCCGCCATTCGCGGGTCTGAGCGTGGGGATTACGCCGAGCGTTGGCCAGGTTGATGGCGGCGATGGCGCGCAGATGGGCGTCGTCCAAACCGAACCGGCGGTCGTAGGCGTCGGCGACCTCGGCGAACATCGATGGCCACAGGAAGGTGGCGTCCTGGCCCTCGTGGCCGGTCCATGCTGCCGTTCCAAGATGCTGGGCGGCAATGTCGCCCGGGACGGTCTTCTCCAGTTCGACACCGACCACCAGGGCGGTGCGGTAGTTGCCGGCGCGCAGATCGGCCATCGCCGCCAGTGCGGCGACACTGCCGGAGGCGCAGGCCGCCTCGTGCCGGCTGGCCGGAAAGCCCCATAGGCCGTCACACACGGTCGCGGGCATCGCCCCGAGGTGGCCCTGCCGGGCGAACAACTCGCCGAAGGCGTTGGCGACGTGAACCACCTCGATGTCGGCCGGGTCAACCATCGCCTCCGCGAGGGTCAGATCGACCACCTCACGGGTCAGATCCGCAAAGTCGAGACCCTCGCGGGTGAGATTGCGTGCGAAGTCGCTCTGATAGCCGCCGAGAATCCAGACGTTGCCGCTCACCGCGCCAAGATTACTACAGTTAAGAGAGTGCCAATCTCGGACTGTCGGTCAGAAAATCGACTCCGCTACCGGCCCTGCCCCACCATCGTCGACAGCCAACGGCCTATCCCGGCCGGATCCGCCACGTGGTCGGGCTCAACGAGTCGCTGGGCCGCATCGACCGCGGTCGGGACCTCACAGGTGGCCGGATCCTGCAGAACTACCCTCCCGCCTGCGGCTTTGACGATCTCGCAACCGCGGGCGCCGTCTTCGTTCGCGCAGGAGAGCAGCACAACCGTCACCGAATTGACCAGTTCGGCGGCGCTGGTGAAGACCACGTCGATAGAAGGCCGCGAGTGGAAGACCGGTGCGTCCAAAGTCAGGTGGGCGCGGACTCCGGATCCGGTTTCGTAGAGGGTGACCGGCGTCGGCGCCTCGGGTACCAGCGTCCGGGTGTTGCCGACCAACAGGTGGTAACCGCCGGGCGCCAAGGTGAGTCCACCCACCGGACAGTCCCATGGGCTGTCGGCGGGTTCGCAGACCGGCATCGCGGCGTGGGCCCGCAGTACTTCGGCCAGCGGGGAACTCTGCGGTGAGCGATGCAGTACGGCGACGGCGACGGTGTTGCCGAACGTCCCCCAGGAATCCAGAATCGCGCGCAACGCCTTGAGTCCGCCGGCGCTCCCGCCGATGACGACGACGTCAGGGCCGGACATGCTGGTTCTTGACGTAGATACCGAGTCTGCGGTCCAGAGGGGTGAACAACGTCGATCCCTCGCCCGTCAGAGCCTCCCGCGGACCGATCACCAGATTGCCGAAGTTGGACAGACTGTCCCAGAAGATCCGCTCAGCCCGACGCTGCAGTGTCTGCTCGAAGTAAATGAAGACGTTCCGGCACAGGATGAGGTTGAACTCTCCGAACGCACTGTCGGTGGCGAGGTTGTGCGAGAAGAACTCGATACGGGGCCGCAGTTCGGGGCTGAGGATGCAGCGGTCGTATTTCGCCACGTACCAGTCGGAGAAGGGCCGAACGCCGCCACTGGCCTGGTAGTTGCGGGTGGCGCCCGCCATCGTGTCCGCGTGGTAGATCGCTGACGTCGCCACCCGCAGCGATTCGGTGTCGATGTCCGTCGCGAAGATGGTGGCACGGTCGAGCAGATCGGCTTCCGCGAGCAGGATTGCGATGGAATACGCCTCCTCGCCCGTCGCGCAGCCGGCAACCCACACCCTGATTCGCGGATAGGTGGCGAGCCTGGGTATCACCTCGGTCCGAATCTTCCGGAACACTTCGGGATCCCGGAACATCTCGGTGACGTTGACCGTCATGGTGGACAGGAAATTCGCGAGAAGGTCGTTGTCCCGCAGAACTCTTCCCTGCGCCTCCGAAATGGAGGAGAAACCGTGGTTGTCGACGAAGCGTGCCAGTCTCCTGTTCCGGGAGGCATCGCTGTAGTGCCGGAAGTCGTAGCCGAGGTGCTCGAAAACCGTGTAGAAGAACGCCTCGGCCTCAATCTGGGCCAACTCCCCGGACTGGGCCGACCCGGATTGCCCCCCCGGCGGGATCATGAGCCTTCGACTGCTCCGTGCATCCGCCGCGGTTGATGTGCCAGCCAGACCCTGAGCACGGAGGTCAGTTGATCCATGTCGACGGGTTTGGTGACGTAATCCGACGCTCCGGCGTCCAGGCATTTCTGGCGGTCGCCCTTCATCGCCTTGGCGGTCAGGGCGACGATCGGAAGGTCGCGCCAGCGTGTTTGCTCGCGGATCCGCCGCATCGCCTCGTAGCCGTCCATCACCGGCATCATGATGTCCATCAGCACCAGATCCACTTCCGGATGCTCGGTGAGGGCATCGATCCCCTCCTGCCCGTTGCGGGCCGGTAGCACCGTGATGCCGTACCGCTTCAGCACGCTTCCGAGGGAGAAGACGTTTCGGACATCGTCATCGACGAGCAAGACCGTGTAGCCGGTCAGAGACTCGTCGATCTGCCGGGGCTTGGCCAACATCGCGCGGGCGGCATCGGGCATGTCGTCGGCCACTCGGTGCAGGAAAAGGGCCGTCTCGTCGAGGAGACGTTCGGGAGACTTGGCGTTCTTCAACACGATGGCGGACGCCAGCACCTCCAGTCGCTCCGTCTCGGCGGTTGTCAGTTCCCGACCGGTGTGCACGATGACCGGCAATGATTTCTCGCGGACCTGATCCTGGATCTGCTCGATGAGGTCGATCCCGTCGATGTCCGGGAGTCCGAGATCCAGCACCAGGCAGTCGTAGGGGGTGGATCCGGCCAGTTCCGCCAGCACCTCCTGCCCGGTACCGACGCCGGTGACCGAAATGCCATCGCTGGCAATCAGATTCGCCGTCGCCTCGCGCTGTGGGATGTCGTCGTCGGCAATCAGGACATGCCGCGCACCCGGCTTCAGAAAGTCGGCGGTGGCGGCCAGCATCTCGCGAAGCGCGGCGGCCTCGGCCGGCTTTCGCAAGGTGTTGATGGCGCCCATCCGGCGTCCGCGGCCTTCATCATTGGATCCGGAGATGACGCTCACCGGGATATGTCGTGTCGCCAGATCGTGTTTCAGGGTGTCCAACACGACCCAGCCGGCCATATCGGGCAAGCCGATGTCGAGGGTGATGGCTGCGGGCTGGTGTGCCCTGGCCAGTGCCAGCGCCGCCCGACCGCTCGGGGTGATGACGGAATCGAATCCGGCTTCCTTGGCAAGACCGGCCAGCATGCCGGCGAAAGTCGGGTCGTCCTCCACGATCAAGAGAACGGGGTTGGCGCCCTGCGGCCAGTCGACTCCTGCGATGTCGACGTCGTCACCCCGGGCCGAAGAGTCTATGTCGGTGACGTCCGGGGGAGCGGGTGCGGTGGCCGGCTTAGCCGGCGCATCGGCGGCCGCGGGAGGCGCCGCGACCGGCCTGGTGGCGACCGGTCGGGTTTCCCCGATCGGCAGAGTGAAGGTGAACGTGGAGCCCTGGCCCAGGGAACTCGTCAGGGTGATCTCGCCGCCGAGGTTACGGGCCAGTTCGCGGCTGATCGACAACCCGAGTCCGGTTCCGCCGTACTCCCGGGTCGTCCCCCGAGCAGCCTGCTGGAAGGACTCGAACACCAGGTGGTGATCCTTCTGGTCGATTCCGATACCGGTGTCGATGACGGCGATCACCAACTGCCGGCCGCCGTGTTCGGCGCTGTCGACCGATGAGATCTCGACGCGGACCGAGCCCTCGTCGGTGAACTTCAGGGCGTTGGACAGCAGGTTCTTCACGATCTGCTTCACCCTGGTGTCATCGCTGGTGAACTCCCGTGGGGCGGAGGCGTCAACGGTGATGCGGAACGTCAGGCCCTTGGAGTCGGCGACGGGCCGGAACGTCCGCTCCAGGAAACCGACGAGCTGGGCCATCTCGATGGTCTGGTTTTCCACCCGAAGTGATCCCGATTCGACCTTGGCCAGATCGAGTACCTCGTCGATGAGGTTGAGCAGGTCCCTGCCCGACTGCTCGATGGTTTCGGCGAACTCGCGCTGCTGCTCGGTGAGCGGGTGGTCGGCGGCTTCGCGCAGCAGGCCGGCGAGAATCAGGATGCTGTTGAGTGGGGTTCGCAGCTCGTGCGACATGTTGGCCAGGAACTCCGACTTGTAGCGCGAGGAAATGGCCAGTTCCTCGGCCTTCGCCTCCAGCGACTCGCTGAGCCGGTGCAGCTCCTGGTTCTTCGCCTCCAGGGAGTCGGCCTGCTTCTCCAGCCGATCCGAGCTGGCTTTGAGGGCCTCCCGCTGAGACCGCAGTTCCTCGGTGGTCTCCTCCAACTCGGCGTTCTGAGTGGAAAGCAGGTTTTCCCGTTGGACCAGTTGATCGTTCGCCGCCCGGAGTTCTTCCTCCTGCGCCTGGAGTTCCTCGGTTTGCGCCTGCGAGATGCTCAGCAGTTCGCGGGTCCGTTGCCCGGATTGGATGGCGCTGATCGCGACACCGGCCCCCAGCGCCAGTGAGTCCAGAAGTTCGTGGTCCTCGTCCGAGAAGGGCTTCAGCGACGCCAGTTCGAGGACTCCGAGCACCTCGGCCTCGAACATGATGGGGATCAGGATCAGCGATACGGGCTGGGTCTTTCCCAGTCCGGAGACGATTTCGACATAGTCGGCCGGGGCGCCGGTCACCTCAATGCGCTTGCCCTCCAACGCGCACTGGCCCACCAGTCCGTCGCCCAGCCCGAACGATGTCGGGATGTCCTTGCGCCGGTGGAAGGCATAGGAGGCGGTCAGGGCGTAGCGGCGTTCACCGGATGACTCCCGCAGATAGAGCGCCCCGTGCGCGGCGCCGGTGGCCTGAGCGGTTCTCGAAACGATGAGTCCGCAGGCCGCCGCGAGGTCGGTCTCGCCCTGCATTTCGGTCATCAGGTTCGCCTGAACCTCGACCGATCGGCGGGCCCGTTCGCTCTCGTTGGCCGACGTGGTCACGGCGCGATAGATGTTGCGGCTGGTCAGGAACAACAAAAGTCCCAGGCCGGCGACGATCGCGATGGATGAAGTCCAGATGATGATCAGACTGGTTCGGATCGCTTCGAGGGCTTGCTGATTGGCGCGCTCGACGATGGGTTCGGTGTCCGTGACGATCTGCGTGACGAGGCCTTCCAGGCGGACCGCCTGATCGTCGAGGCGGGCCTCCGCCGCGTCTTGCTGACCGGTCCGGCGGGCGTTCGCCAGTTCGGTCTGATAGGAGTTCCGGAAGTTGTTCCAGGCGAATAGAAGCGGCTCGTACTGCTGCCGGTTGTCGTGTCCCTGTGCCTCATCGACCGCACGGCTCAGGTTGGCGTCTATGTTGCGGCCGAGTTGATCCAGCCGGTTGTTCAGGTCCCTTGTGCGTTCCGGGTCGGTCACGAACAACAACCGATTGATCGTTGCCAACAGGCTGTGAAAGTCGCGATCAATGGCGATGGCTTCGTTCTGCACAGTCCGCGCCTCGAAACGCTCAGCGTAGAGATCAGAAATGCGCGATGTCTGCCAACTGAAAACGCCTGCGCTCAGCAGGATTGCCAGCAGGGCCGATCCGGACAGGATGGCCAGTCGGGTCGCAAGTTTCATGTCACCTCGGTTCCGACTGGGTGGGTGGTTTCGCCAGTATCGCGGCAGTGTTGGTCAAGACAGCCGCCAGGTCGGCGGCTTCTGTCGGCGGTGCGTACAGGTAACCCTGGTGCAGAACACATCCCGCCGTCAGAAGCCAGTCGGCCTGCTCCGGTGTCTCGACGCCCTCGGCGATCAACGTCGCCCGCATGGACGATGCGATCGCGATCTGGCCCTCCACCAGTCGCCGTGCCCGCTCGTTGGCGGGGATCTGAGCGATGAACGAGCGGTCGATCTTCAGGCAGTCGACGGACAACTGCATCAGGTTGGTCATGCTGGCGTATGCGACCCCGAAATCGTCGATGGCTAGCGTGAAACCCAGGTCCCGAGCGCGGTTCAACGCCGCGTATGCCGGCATCGCACTTCCGACGAAGGCGCGTTCGGTGAGTTCCAGGCAGACCTGCGACGGTGGAACCCCAGCATCCTGGGATGCGGCGCTGAGGTCATCCAGGAATTGGGGCCTGAGCACGTGATTGGGCGAGATGTTCACACCCAGAAGCAGGTCGGGGCGCTCGAGGCTCAGGTAGTCCGCGAAGCTGCGCTTCAGAATCCATCGGCTGAGAGCGTCGGTCTGGTTGGAGGCTTCGGCCAGCGCGACGATCTGGCTCGCCGGCACCTCCTCGTTGTCGATCCGCCAGCGCACCAGGGCTTCGATGCCGACCAACGCTCCCGTCGCGGCGTTCACGATCGGCTGGTAGACCATCCGAAGCTCCGACCTCACGATGGCGTCGGAAACCTCGGCCCGAAGGTGGGCCTGCTCCTGGTGCCGCGAACCGATCAGATCGGTATAGAAGACGCACGTTTCCAGGCAGTGTTTCTTGGCTTCGAACATGGCCAGGTCGGCCTGGGACAACAGTTCCTCGGGGGTTCGCGCATCGGCTCCCAGACAGGACCCGCCCATACTGATCGACGGCTGCACAGTCGCATCCCCGCATCGCACCGGCTCAGCCTGAAGGATTTCCAGGATCCGGTTCGCCTCGACGACCGCCGACTCCGTGGAGGGCAGGTGTTCGAGTACGACGACGAACTCATCGCCACCGGCACGGCAGGCCAGGGTCTGGGGGCTCACCGCCGACCGCAGCCGCGTCGCCACCGCGAGGAGTAGTTCGTCGCCGACGTCATGGCCGTAGGTGTCGTTCACCTGCTTGAACTTGTTGACGTCAAGGAACAGCACTGCGGCGGTTCCGCCGGCCGTGCTGTGCTGGCGGACGATGTCAGCGAGGCGGTCGGAGAGTTGCCGCCGGTTCGCCAGCCCGGTCAGCGGGTCGTGGCTCGCCAGATGTCTGATCTCTTCCTGCGCCTGTCGGATGTCGGTCACATCGTGCATGACCACCGCCACATGGAGGTCGGCGGAATCGCCGATCGGCGACAGCGTGACCATCACGTCGATTCGGCGGCCGCTGGTGGTCTCGCAGGCCATCTCCAGCGACCTTTCCCGCTGCTCGGCCAGGGTGCTGGCGATTCGCTCCCGAAAGATCTCGCGGTCGGTCTCAGTGGCGAACGTGACGATCGACCGCCCGAGCAGGGTGTCGTGGCCGCCACCGAACAACGCGGTCGCGGCGTTGTTGCAGCTGCGGATCTCGCCCGACGAATCCACCGCCAGAATGGCGTCGCCGGTGGCCTGGATGACCGCCGCATACTCCGCCTGAATCCGGTACAGCGTGGCATTGGAGACGGCCAGCGCCGCCGCCGCGGCCGCCCCGCGGAACAGCGCCGCCTCCGCCTCGGTGAAGGCCGGGTCGGTGTGGCGAGCTACGCAGAGGGCGCCGACGCTTTCACCCCGTGCGGTCAACTCCTCGAGCAGGACCGACTGGTAGGGGCACGCCGCCGAGCTTGGCTCCGCCAGCCAGGCCTCCAGTTGTTCCGGCTCCCCGCCGGATTCGGAATGCGAGAGCGACTCGTGCCGGCCGTGACCGGGGGACGACAGCCGCAGGACGCAGTCCGCGCCGAAGAGATGGCTCAACTCGGTGACGATGGTCTTCTGCAGCGACGGCAGGTCGATGCTGGCCTCGGCGAAGATGTTCGTCAGCCGTTCCCGGCGCTGGGTGAACGACAACTCCTCCCGTTGGCGAACCTCGGCGGCGCGCGCGGCGAAGAGTTGTTGCTGGTGTAGTTTCGCCTCCTCGCTCCGCAGCCGTGCGAAGGACCTGTCCAGCTCCAGCAGGGCCTTGACCTTGGCGTACAGCACGTGGCGGGACACCGGTTTGATCAGGAAGTCGACGGCGCCCAGGTCATAGCCTCGTTGGAGGTCGGTGGCCGCGGCGGCATCACCGGTGAGGAAGATGATCGGCGTGGACGCCAGTTCCTCGGTTCCCCTGATCAGTTGGGCGGTCTCGAACCCGTTCATCCCGGGGAGGTTGATGTCGAGGATGATGACGGCGACCCTGCGCCGGAGCAGTTCGGTGAGTGCGTCCTCGCCGGAACCGGCCGTGACGACATCGCAATTCAGCGGGAGGAGCACGGTGCGCAGCAGGTTGCGCAATCGGGAGTCATCGTCGACCAGCAGGACGGTTTGAGGGGCGTCCGAGCCGGGCTCCGGGGCGCAGTCACCCGTCAGGTCGTCCCTCAGTCCGAGATCGAGTTCCACCTGCCGTACCGGATCCGGGACCAAGACGCCGACTCTCGCTCACTTCGTTTCGACCAGTACGCCGCTTCAACCGGCACGCACCGCGCTGTAGTACACAGCGACTGCTCACAATCCTACTGGCCGGACCCCCGGTGCGGGGCCGGTGTGGAGTAGTCGAAAACCGCCTCTGACGTGCCCCCGGCATGATTCGAACATGCGACACCGGCTTTAGGAGAGCCGTGCTCTATCCCCTGAGCTACGAGGGCGGACCGTGGCAGCTTACCCGCCGGCCGATGATGTCCCGGGTCTCAGCGGTCTGAGCCGCAGAGTGCGATGAGGTAGCAGTGCCCGCGGTCGGGCGCTGTCTTCGGGTAGTCCTTGCGGAGCCAGGAGGCCATTCTGTGTGGTGTCGCCGTTGCTCCGGAGATCCGTCGGTGCATGGTGCTCACCGCCTTTCGCGTCGCTTCCGGGGCACCTGTGGCGGTCACCCCGGGCGGGCGCAGGCCAAACATCTCGGCTCTGATAGTCACCGCAATGCGTTGACGACCTGCGCAAAGTAACCACCATGATAGTCCCGAACTGGGAAATCCGTGTTCACGTGGTCCGCGCGCGCCGAATCCGGCGCACGTGACGGGCTTTGCGGCGGCGTCAGGTGAGTGGCAGTTCGGCGATCAGCGCACCGGTCGGCGTGGTCGATCCGGTGCCTGGTTCGACGGTGAACGCCAGCTTGGTCGAGTTGCCGAGATTCGACAGCACCGCCGTAGTCGAAGGTGCCACCGCGGCGGCGTCCATCGTCCCGGCCGACGTCGCGCCCGAGTCGCTGACCAGCCACATTTGGTACACCGTCCCTGGTGAGGGGGGCGGTACGTCGTTCATGACCAGCACCCCGGCGTTGCGGTCCCGGGAGAAGACGACGGTAGCGGTCCCGCCGGCCGGGATGGCTCCGGACACGGTGTGCACATCCGGGGCGGAGAATACCTGCTGAGCGGTGGTCTGCTGCGGCTCGGGCGGCCGAAGTGACAGGCCTACACCGAGCGCGCCGAGGCCGATGACGGCCGCGGCCGCTGCCGACAGCCATGCCGTGCGGCGCCGGGAGGCACGCCGATCCGGCAGTGTCCGGACGTTGTCGTCGGCGACGGCGGTCAGGAGTCGTTCTCGCAGGGAGTCCGGTGGTTCCGCGGCCGTCGCGGTCGACACGACGGCCATGGTCTCGCGAACCGCGCGGACCTCGTCGTAGAAGGCGTCGACAGTGGCCAGCCCGGCGTGCGCCAGGCGGGTCTCCACTTCGTCGCGTTCGGCGTCGGGGAGCGCGTGCAGGGCATAGGGCACCGCCAGATCGATCAGATCGGAGCCGGGGTTCTGGGGTTCGTGTGAGCGGGGTCCATGTGGATGAGTCATTGCCGTCGCCTCACCCCACACCCAGGCAGTTGCGCAGCCCACGGAGCGCATCGCGCATCCGGGACTTGATGGTGGCCAGGTTCGCCGAGAGCTTCTCCGAGACCTGTACGTACGTCAGGCCCTGGTAGTACGCCAGCTCGATGCACTCGCGCTGGACGTCGGTGAGTCCGCCCAGGCAGGCGGTCACCCGGCGGCGCTCCTCTCCGGAGATCACCATGTCGGTGACGTGGTCCACGTCGCGATCGACGGTTGCGGCGCCGTAGCGCGAATCGCGCTGGGTCGCCGCCTGCTCGGAACGCACCCGGTCGACGGCACGTCGGTGGGCCAGGGTCAGCAGCCATGCGAGCGCGCTGCCGGAGGCGGGGTCATAGCTTTCCGCGGTCCGCCACACCTGCAGGTAGATCTCCTGCGTGGTTTCCTCGCTGTACCCGTGATCGCGAAGTACCCGCAGCACCATGCCGTACACCCGGGAGCGGGTGGCGTCGTAAAAGGAGGCGAAGGCGTCCCGGTCCCGCTGAGCGACCCGGCGCAGCAGCGCGTCGAGGTCGGCGGTCACCGGCTGATACCTGAGGTTGTCGGTGCCATCATTCCGAAGCGTAACCGCCCGGTCCAGAAGCTGGATCACGACGGTGCCCAGGAACGCCCTTTCGCGCTCCATGCAGCGGACGAGGTGCTACGGACGGCGCGATTCGGGTTCGGAGCGCGGTGCGGCGACGGGCCGGCGGAAGCGGTCGCAGGCTGGGCGGCCTTCGGCGCGCCCAGCAGGCGCAGCATCGCTGCCTGCCAGCGCATGCTCAATTCGGCCATCAGGGGCGCCATCGGAACGCTGAACTGTAGACCCAGAACGCGGGCGGCGGTGGCGGTGCGGCGCCGTCCGCGCCAGGTGGCGACCATCGCCGCGGTGTTGTCGCGATGGAGCGAGACGGTCAGGTCCAGCGTCTCCGACGGCTCCGGCGCCCGCACCAGGAAGTAGCCACCCTGGCCGGCGAAGGGCTCGTTCGACGCAGCCCCGATGACGGCCGCGGGGCCGCCGTCCGTGGGCGGCAGCAGATAGGCGCGCCGTTCCCCGTCGAGAGTCTGCATTTCGGCGACGACACCGCGCAACACGCCCGCGGCGTCGTAGCACCAGAACAGGCTCAGCGGGTTGAACGCCCGGCCCAGGACGCGCGGCATCAGCAGCGCGGTGACCCGGCCACCGGGCAGGAACACCCCGTTGCGGGCCAGGAACGCGTCCACCCGCTGGCGCAGGGTGTCGTTCGGCCCGCCCTCGAGGTGGTCGGCGGCCTCGAACCGGGCGAACGGACGCAGAACGCGGGGCAGCCGCGGCAGGTCGTCGAGGTCGACGAGCCAGCTGTAGCTGCGGTGCTCGGCGTAGTGGCGCACGGGTGAGCGATGCAGGTGGGTGACCCGAGTGGGGTACAACGCAGCTTTCACACCCCTGATTCGATGCCGGGCGCCCGTCGGATGGGTTCCGGGCGTGTGACGACCATCACTTATGTCGGGGTGCCGTCACTCATGTCAGGGTGAGGTAGATCAGCGCCACATTGAGCAATGTGATGAGCGCGGCGACCGTCCAGCCCAGCGCGGTGGTCAGCCGCCGGTTCACGTCGGCGCCCATGAGCGAGCGATCGCTGGTCAGCCGCACCAGGGGGATCAGCGCGAACGGAATCCCGAAGGACAGCACGACCTGGGACAGCACCAGCGCCCGGGTCGGATCGACCCCGGCGGCCAGCACGGCCAGTGCCGGAAGCAGGGTCATCAGCCGCCGCACCAGCAATGGGAAGGACCGGCGCAGCAGCCCCTGCATGATCATCGACCCGGCGTAGGCGCCCACCGACGTCGACGCCAGGCCGGAGGCCAGCAGGCCGATGGCGAACAGCAGCGCCAGGGACGGGCCGAGTTCCTCGGCGACCGCGGCGTGCGCGCCGGTGATGGTGTCGGTGCCCTCCCTGCCGCGCAGGTTGGTGGCGGCCACCAACAACAGGGACAGATTGACCGTGCCGGCCACCAGCATCGCGAGACCGACGTCCCAGCGCGTCGCCTGCAGCAGGGTGGCTCGCTCGGCGCCCGGCGCGGGATGGCCGTGCCGGTCGCGTGCCAGACCGGAATGCAGGTAGACGGCGTGCGGCATCACGGTGGCCCCCAGCATGGCGGTTGCCAGCAGCACGCTCTGGACGCCGTCGAACCGTGGAACCAGACCGCCGGCGACATCGGCGGCCGGTGGTGGGTTGACCACCAGGCCGGCCAGGAAGCCGATGGTGATGATCAGCAGTAGGCCGGTGATCACCCGCTCGAACATGCGTTGCCCGCGCCGGTCTCCGACGGCCAGCAGCAGCAGCGACACCATGCCGGTGATCACGCCGCCGATCAGAAGCGGCAGGTCGAACAGCAGATAGAGGGCGAGTGCCCCGCCGATAACCTCGGCGAGATCGGTGGCGATCGCGACGAGTTCGGCCTGCAGCCAGTAGCCGATCCGGGCCGGGGTGCCGGTCCGGTCCCGCACCGCTTCCGGCAGGGTGCTGCCCGTGACCAAACCCAGTTTCGCGCTGAGGTACTGCACCAATCCGGCCATCACATTGGCGGCCACGATGACCCACACCAGCAGAAAGCCGAACTCCGATCCGGCGCTGACGTTGGCGGCGATATTGCCCGGGTCGACGTAGGCGATCGCCGCGACGAAGGCCGGACCGAGCAGGTACCGGACCGGGCGGCTGCCCGGGCGAGTCGTCGTCACATCCCGATCCAGAACCCGCCGCCGCCGATCCCGATGGCGGGGATGCCCAGGGTGCCGAATCCCCAACCGGGGTAGGGGTTGGTGAACGCCGGATCCGGGGACGTGACGATGGCCGCGTGCCCCGGGTTGCTGCACATCCGCGTGTTGGGCCCGATGTTCGAACAATCCGGTGCCGCACCCGCGGGTGCCGCCACGACGACGGCGGCCACCCACGCCAGAAATGCGGCAACGAGTCTCATGTCAGGGGGCAGAGTACAAGCCGGTGCCGGTCACGAGGGGAAGCGTCATGGTCGTGCAGATACCCGGCTCGGCGGCGACGACGGCCGGGATGGCGTTGACCACCCGCATGGCGGTCGCCAGCACCCCGGCGTGGTTGTGGTCCCCGTTGGGACTCGACAGGCACAGATCCAGGGCGTAGCAGGGTTCGCCGGTGATCTCGACCCGGTAGTTGCCGCCCACCTGGGCGGGTTGCGGCCAATCCGGGCACAGGTCGTCGCGCAGTCGGGTGATGTGTTCGAGAACCACGGCCGGGGCACCGTTCACCAGGCCGATCACCTCGAACCGCAATGCCGCCGCGGTGCCCTTGGCGATATGGCCGGAGGCGATGTCGAAGGACTCGGGGGCCGGTTCGCGAACGTAGATCTCCTCCAGTCCGTCGAGTTCCACGCCGAGTCCGGCGGCGATCTGGCGGACCACCGATCCCCAGCCGATGCTGAGCACACCCGGTTGCAGCAGGATCGGAATCTCGTCCATCGGCTTGCCGAAGCCCATCACGTCGAACATCACCGTGGCGCTGTCATACGTCGCGTAGTTGACGATCTCCATGCAGCGCACCTGCTGAATGCTCTGGCAGGTTCCGGTCAAGGCCAGAGGGATCAGGTCGTTGGCGAAACCCGGGTCGATGCCGTTGACGAACAGGCTCGACTTTCCCTGTCGTGCAGCATCTTCGATCGGGGCGACCATCTCATCCGGGATCACCTGCCACGGCCACTGCAGGAATACCGGGCCGCTGCCGACCACGTTCACTCCCGCGGCGAGGATGCGGCGGTAGTCCTCGAGAGCCTCCGCCAACCGGTTGTCGGCCATGGCCGTGTAGACCGCGCAGTCCGGTGTGGTGGCCAGCACCTCGTCGAGATCGGTGGTGGCCTTGATTCCGGTGACGGTATCCAGTCCGATGAGTTCGGCCGCATCCTTGCCGGCCTTGGATTCCGAGGACACCCAGACCGCGGTGAGTTCGTAGGCCGGGTTGGTGATCAGTGCCTTCAGGGCGTGGCCGCCGACGTTGCCGGTGCCGATCTGGGCGACGCGGATGGGCATACGGGGCTCCTTCGGTTCGATCGGACGGGTTTACAGGTCGGGGATGGGCAAATCCAGATTGGGCACCGTCAGGCCGCCATCGACCTCGAGCATCTTGCCGGTCAGGTAGCTGCCGGCGGGGGAGGCCAGATAGACGGCGGCGGCGGCGATGTCGACCGGGTCGCCGAGACGGCGCAACGGGGTGGCCCGTTCCATCGGCTCCCGTAGCGCGTCGTTGGCGGCGACGATCTCCAGTGCCGAGGTCATGATGGAGCCCGGGGCGATGGCGTTGACCCGTATCCGCGGACACAGGTCCAGGGCGGTCAACCGGGTGTAGTGCGCCAGAGCAGCTTTGGCGGTGCTGTAAGCGGCGAACCCCCGACCGGCAAGCCGGCCCATGGTGGAACTGATGTTGATGATCGAGCCGCCGCCGGCGTGCTCCAGCATCAACGGTGCGGCGGCGACGGTCAGGGCGTGCGCGGTCAGCACATTGAAGGTGAAGGCATCCCGCATGTCCTTGACCGTGGTCGTCAACAGAGTGTTCGGCATCGACCCGCCGACGTTGTTGACCACGATGTCCAACCGGCCGAAGGCGGCGACCGCCTGGGCGGCCAGGCCCGCTGTCGTATCGGGTTGGGCGAGGTCGGCGACGACGATATGGGCGCGCGCGCCGGCATGTTCGATCCGGGCGGCCACCGACTCCAGTTCCGATTCGGTGCGGGAGGAGATGAGGACATTGGCGCCGACCTCGGCGAAAGCGACGGCGATCGCCGCTCCCAGGCCGCGGCCCGCCCCGGTGACCACCGCCACCTGTCCGTCAAGCCGGAATCTGTCGAGGATCACCCACTTGTTCTAACAGGTTTGGCTGGAACACGTTCTATTTCTTGCTGGGCCTTCTCCTGTTGGGGGTCGCCCGCGCGTTCCCGGCGCCGGCGCCGCACGCTTGCCTCCAACTTGGCCAGCAGGTCGGAGACATCCTCGGTGTCGTCCGATCGGGGTGTCTTCTCCCCGGCGGTGAACGCTTCGCCGCCCTCAAGTTTGGCTTCGACGAGTTCGCGCAGCTGGTGCTGATAGGTGTCGGTGAACTCTTCGGGGTGGAAGTCGGCGACCATCGACTCCACCACCTGTCCGGCCATCGTCAACTCCGCGGGCCGCACCTCCGGCGGGGTATCCAGCGACGGGAAGTCCGGTTCGCGGATCTCGTCCGGCCACAGCAGTGTGTGCACCACCATCACCGTGCGTGGCCCGTCGGCCCCGGTGAATTCCTTGACCCGCAGGGCCGCCAGTCGCGTCTTGTTGCGCAATGCGAAGTGGACGATCGCCACCCGTTCCGTCTCGGCCAACGTCTTCGCCAGCAGCACATAGGATTTCGTGGACTTGCCGTCGGGATCGAGGTAATAACTTCGGTCGTACATCAGTGGGTCGATATCGGATGCGGGAACGAACTCCAGTACCTCGATCTCGCGGCTGCGTTCCTCGGGCAGGGTGGCGATGTCGGCATCGGTGATCACCACCATCCGGCCGTCTTCGGACTCGTAGGCCTTGGCGATGTCCCGGTACTCCACCACTTCGCCGCACTCGCTGCACACCCGCTTGTACTGGATGCGCCCGTTGTCCCTGGCGTGGACCTGGTGGAACTTCAGGTCATGATCCTCGGTCGCGCTGTACACCTTCACCGGGACGTTCACCAGTCCGAACGCGACCGCGCCTTTCCAGATGGAACGCATGAGGTCAGTATGCCCAGCGTGGGCATTTTTAATCGGCGGTCGGCTCAGACCGCAGGCACGCTTTCCGGGGTCAGGCCCAGGGGGATCTGGGGGTCGGCGCCCGGAGCGCTCCCGGAGGTGTCCCCGGTAGACGGGGGCTTGCACGCACCCGCCTGCGGAACCTGACCGCTGGTGCACGTCGGTTCAAGATCCTCGGGGTCGGCGCCGGCCTGCGGTGCGGCCAGCATCACCGCTGCCACTGCGAGCGCAGAAACGGAGAATCTGATCACCGCCCGAGGCTAACAGCGGGTAATACGGTGAGGATGGTGAATGTCCGATGGTGACCGCCCGATGATGGCTGTCCGATGATGAGCGCGGTGTGGCCGCCCGGGGCGACGACGGGGCCACTGGTCACCTTGACCAATCCCGACAAGGTGCTCTACCCGGCGACCGGCACTCCGAAATCCGAGGTGTTCCGCTACTACACCACCATCGCCGAGGTGATGCTCCCGCACATCGCCGGACGACCCGCCACCCGTAAGCGCTGGCCGAACGGGGTGCAGGCCCCGTCGTTCTTCGAGAAGCAACTGGCGAAGTCGGCCCCGGCCTGGCTGCACCGTGGATCGCTGCCGCACCGCTCGCGGACCACCGTCTATCCGATCATCGACAGCCCCGCCGGGCTGGCCTGGATCGCCCAGCAGGCCGCGCTGGAAGTCCATGTGCCGCAATGGCGTTTCGCGGCCGATGGCACCCCGGGGCCCGCAGACCGGCTGGTGTTCGACCTCGACCCAGGCGAGGGCGTCGGCATGCCCCAGCTGTGCGAGGTGGCCCATGCGGTGCGAGACCTGATGGCGGATATCGGGTTGCAGGTGTATCCGCTCACCAGCGGCAGCAAGGGCCTGCACCTCTACGCGCGACTCTCGGGCGTCAGCAGTGCCGGCGCGGCCATGCTGGCCCGTCAGGTGGCCGAGCAACTCGAGGCGGTGATGCCCACCCTGGTCACCGCCACGATGGCCCGCAGCCTGCGCGCCGGCAAGGTGTTCCTGGACTGGAGCCAGAACAACGCGGCCAAGACCACCATTGCCCCGTACTCGATGCGGGGCCGGGAGTTCCCGACCGTCGCCGCGCCCCGCACCTGGGCGGAGATCGCCGACCCCGAGGTTCGGCAGCTGCGCTACGACGAGGTGCTGAACCGGGTCGCCGAAGGCGGTGACCTGCTGGCGGGGCTGGACGATGACGCTCCCGGTCCCGACCGGTTGAGCAGCTATCGGCGCAAACGTTCCGCCGGAAGGACGCCGGAGCCGATTCCGGCTGCGGCACCAACGGCGGGCGGCGACTCCACATTCGTCATCCAGGAACACCACGCCCGCCGACTGCACTACGACTTCCGTCTCGAACGTGACGGCGTGCTGGTGTCCTGGGCGATTCCGAAGAACCTCCCCGATCGGCCGTCGAAGAACCACCTGGCGGTGCGTACCGAGGATCACCCGTTGGAGTACGCCAGCTTCTCCGGGACGATTCCGCGGGGGGAGTACGGCGCCGGAACGGTGGCGATCTGGGACTCCGGTACCTATACCGCGGAGAAGTTCCGGATCGGCGGCGCCGAGGGTGGCGAGGTGATCGTCGACCTGCGTGGCCGACGGATATCCGGCCGTTACGCCCTGATCCAGACCGACGGCGACCACTGGCTGGCGCATCGGATGAAGGATCAGCCCGAAATCCCCGGACAACAGGTGAATCGCTTGCGGGACCTCGAGCCCATGCTGGCCACGCCGGGTTCAGTGGACCGGCTGACCAAGGCGCAGTGGGCCTTCGAGGGCAAGTACGACGGTTTCCGGATGCTGGTGGAGGTGGACCACGGACGACTTCGCCTGCAGTCCCGCAACGGTCGTGACGTCACTGCGGAGTATCCGCAACTGCTGCCACTGGCCGAGGATCTCGCCGAGCACCACGCCATCCTCGACGGCGAGATCGTCGCACTCGACGAGCACGACGTACCGAGCTTCCATGCGATCCAGAACCGCTCCCGCATCGGGCGAATCCAGTTCTGGGCCTTCGACATTCTGTTTCTGGACGGCCGTTCCCTCCTGCGCGCCGGCTACCGCGACCGCCGCCGGATACTCGAAACCGTCTCCACCGCAACCCGTCTCACAGTGCCGCCGCTTATTGAGGGTGACGGCCGCGAGGCGCTGGCGTATTCGCGAAAGCGGAACTGGGAGGGCGTCGTCGCGAAGAAGTGGGAGTCCACCTATCAGCCGGGGCGGCGATCCTCGTCCTGGCTCAAGGACAAGAACTGGAACACCCAGGAGGTGGTGATCGGCGGCTGGCGGCGGGGCGAGGGCGGCCGAGCCTCGGGTATCGGCTCGTTGCTGATGGGAGTCCCCGGCCACGGCGGGTCCGGTCTGCGTTTCGCCGGCCGCGTGGGCACCGGCTTCACCGAGCGGGATCTGGCCCACCTCAGGGAGGTGCTCACCCCGCTGAACACCGCGGAATCACCATTCGACGCGCCGCTGCCGGCCACCGAACTCCGGGGCGTCACCTTCGTCCGTCCTGCACTGGTCGGCGAAGTCCGCTACGGGGAGCGGACACCCGACGGCCGGTTGCGCCATCCCAGTTGGCGAGGTCTGCGCCCGGACAAGGCCGCCGACGAGGTTCGATGGGAGCCGACGCGGGGCGAGTCCGGGTGAGTCCCGGGGCACCGCTATTCGCCAGCCGCGTCGTGGAGGGCCGCTGAGCGGGTTGACTCGCTTGGACACTGTCGCACTTCAGCGCGAATTCCGTTGGATCACGCCACTCGACGTCGTCACCGGCCTGCTGCCCAGACTCCCGCGAGTGCCTGGTCCGTGGCCGGGGCTATGCGGCCAGCCTGGCCCGCGAATACTTCGTGAGCGCTGCTCTCTGGCCGACGTCAGGTTTCGGTCACTTTTCGGTTCCCATCCACTGTGACCCCGGCCACGAATGCCGGGTGACGCCAGCATCCGCCGGCGTCCTCCGTCCAGGACACTGAGGGAACAGGACATGATCAACATCGGCCTCGAAGACCCGCGTTTCGCTCCGCTCTTCATGATCGTTCCGGCCATCATCATGGTGCTGCTGATCGCACTGACGATGCGTTCGGTGATCCTGCGGGAGCGGGCGATGGTTCGTCAGCATCGAGAGGACCCCGACGCCCGACGCGCTTACGAGCAGACCTGGCGTAATCACAGCGCCGCGTGACACCGGTCAGCAACCATCCCTGCCGAGCGGTTCGCGGCGTCGGCGTGAACCCACCCGTCCTGCGGCCCGTCCCGTCACCTGGCTGTGGCGGGACGCGTCGTCGGCCCCAGGTCCGAGGCGCTCAGCCGCGCAGGATCGGCTTCAGTGAGTCGAGGACGCCGGGGTCCTCGATGGTCGACGGCAGTGGTTCGTCGTGGCCGTGCGCGATCCCGCGCATGGCCTTGCGGAGGATCTTGCCTGAGCGGGTCTTGGGCAGGGCCGGGACCACGTCGACCCGGCGCAGGCAGGCCAGCGCCCCGATCTCCTCCCGAACCAGGTTCACCAACTGCTCCGGCAGGCCTTCGGCCGAGGCCCCGGACTTGAGGACGACGAATCCGCGTGGCACCTGACCCTTGATCTCGTCGGCGACCCCGATCACCGCGCACTCGGCCACCGCGGGGTGCCCGGCCAGAACGGCCTCCATGGCACCGGTGGAAAGCCGGTGTCCCGCAACGTTGATCACGTCGTCGATTCGTCCCATCACGAAGAGATAGCCATCATCGTCGACGTAGCCGCCGTCCCCGGTGAGGTAGTAGCCGGGGTGCTCGCAGAGGTAGGAAGCCTCGTAGCGGGCGTCGTCGCCCCACAGCGTGGGCAGGGTTCCCGGCGGCAACGGAAGCCGAAGGCAGATGGCACCTTCCTCACCGGGTTCGCACCCGGTGCCGTCGATATGCAGGATCTGCACGTCGAAGCCCGGCATCGGCACCGTTGGCGAGCCGGCCTTGAGTGGAAGTTGCTCGAGCCCAACCGGGTTGGCCGCGATCGCCCATCCGGTCTCGGTCTGCCACCAGTGGTCGATCACCGGTATGCCCAGCTTCTCCGAGGCCCAGAGATAGGTGTCCGGGTCCAGCCGTTCGCCGGCCTGGAAGAGATACCGCAGCGAGGACAGGTCATAGCGCCCGATGTACGACCCATCGGGGTCCTCTTTGCGGATGGCCCGGATCGCCGTCGGAGCGGTGAAGAGGACCTTGACGCCGTACTCCGACACCACCCGCCAGAACGCGCCCTGGTCCGGGGTGCCGATCGGCTTGCCCTCGTAGAGGACGGTGGTGGCCCCGGCCAGCAGGGGGCCGTAGACGATGTAGGAATGGCCCACCACCCAGCCGACATCCGAAGCAGCCCAGAAGATGTCGCCGGGTTCGATGTCGTAGATGTTGCGCATGCTCCACAGCAGAGCCACCGCGTGCCCGCCGTGATCGCGCACAATGCCCTTGGGCTTTCCGGTCGTGCCCGAGGTATAGAGCACGTACAACGGGTCGGTGGCCGCCACCGGCACCGGGTCGGCGGGTGACGCGGACGCCATCACCTCGGCCCAGTCCAGATCCCGGCCGGGCACCAGATCGCAGCGTTGCCGGTCGCGCTGGACGATCACGCAACGTCTGGGCCGGTGCTCGGCGAGTTCGAGGGCGTGGTCGAGCATCGGCTTGTATTCGATGACCCGGGTCGGCTCGATACCGCAGGATGCGGACACGATCACCACCGGCTGTGCGTCGTCGATGCGGGTGGCCAACTCGTGGGCGGCGAATCCGCCGAACACCACCGAGTGCACCGCGCCCAGACGCGCGCAGGCGAGCATGGCGATCACGGCCTCGGGGATCATCGGCATGTAGAGCACCACCCGGTCGCCTTTGGTGACACCGAGATTGCGCAATGCGCCGGCGAAAGCCGCCGTCTCGGTGAGCAACTCGCGGTAGGTGTATGTCCGCTTCGTGCCGGTGACCGGCGAGTCGTAGATCAGCGCCGGCTGCTCCCCGCGGCCGTCGGCCACATGCCGGTCCAGGGCGTTGGCGCAGGTGTTCAACTCGGCGTCGGGGAACCATCGGTAGAACGGCGGGTCGTCCTGGTCGAGGATCTGCTGCGGGGCCCGCGACCAGGTCACCGCCTCGGCGGCTCGTGCCCAGAACGCGTCAGGGTCGGTGAGACTGGCTTGGAAGACTTCCCGATACGCACCCACCCCTAGCACGGTAGCGCGGTGCGGATTATCCGTTCACCTTTGCGATGACGTTCTCAGCGAACATCTCCAGGTTGCGGATCTTGTTGTCCAGCGGTTCGGTGTCGGGCCCGGTGATGTAGGGAATGCGGAAGCCGACGATGACGTCGGTGACGCCCTTGTCCTCCAGGCGTTTGACGCCGTCGGGGGTGTAGGCATCGAGTGAGATGACGTGGATCTGGAAGTCCTTGTCGGTGGTGCCTTCCTCCTCGCGGTAGCGGGCCAACGTGGCCAGCAGGTCGTCGAGGTCCTCGGTGCCGCCCCCGTGCATCCAGCCGTCGTTGCGGGCGGCGCGGCGCAGGGCGGCGTCGGCGTGACCACCGATGAGGATGGGGATCGGCGCGGTCGGCGCCGGTGTCATCTTGATCTTCGGGATGTCGTAGAACTCCCCGTGGTATTCGAAGTAGTCACCGCTGGTGAGTCCGCGGATGATGTCGATGCACTCGTCCATCCGTTTGCCGCGCTTGGCGAACGGCACCCCCATGATGTCGTAGTCCTCCGGCCACGGGCTGGTGCCCACGCCGAGTCCGACCCGGTTGCCGATCAGCGCGGCGAGCGATCCGGCCTGTTTGGCCACCAGGGCGGGCGGACGAATCGGCAGCTTGAGCACGAAGAAGTTGAAGTGCAACTTCTCGGTCACCGCGCCCAGGGCGGCGGTGATGATGAAGGTCTCGATGAACGCCTTGCCGTCGAGGAACTCCCGGCTGCCGTCGGGGGTATAGGGGTACTTCGAGTCCGACTCGAAGGGGTACGCGACGCTGTCGGGGATCGTCATCCCGTGGTAGCCGGCGGCCTCGGCGGCCTTGGCCAGCGGGATGTAGTAACTGGGGTCGGTCATCGCCTCGGCGAATGTGAAACGCACGAGCCAACGATAGAACGTGTTCTAGTTATCGTTGTCCGTTCAGACCTGACGAAAGCCTGACGGGCCCGGGTCAGTCCTCATCGGCTTCGCTCTGTTGGCCCTGTTGCAGTGCGTCGCCCCACACCGACTCCGCTCCGGAGTGCCCGACTCGGTACACCTGCACCGTCGTGGCCACCCCGGCGATGACGATGAACACCGTGAGCACCGCCGACAGCACCTTCGACAGCGGTGTGCCGCGTTGCTCGCGCACATGCAGAACCGCGAGCAGGATGGCCGCCACCAGGAGGGCCAGGGCGAAGTAGATCATCGTCTTGCCCAGATGTTCGTGGGTCTCGAGCGCGGCGGTCTCCTCGACCTTGTGCTCGAGCCATTCGCCGGCTTCCGCCGCAATCGGGGTCAGCACCGCCGTCGCCGCGGCCATCGCCAGCACCGGCCACACCAGTCGCTGCCGGGCGGCGGGCCACAGCGCACACAGGATCGCCAGCACCGCGGTCAGCGGACCGAGCACCACGATGAAGTGAACGAGCAGTGGGTGGGCCGGTAGACCGTTGAGAGTGGACACCCGGCGAATCGTACGCCGCGGAACGGTCCCGCCGCGGCTGTCGGGGCGGAGTGCCAGACTGACGCCATGACGCACCTGCGTTGGGGCCTCCTGGGCATCACGCTGACCGCGCTGACCGGCGGCGCAGTGGCGTGGCTGGCCGGTTCCCCGGTGATCGCAGGCTACTGCTGGATCGCGGGAACCGTTGCGGCGCTGTTGCCCGCAACGTGGTGGGTGATCTCGGCATTGCGTGGCGGCCGGTTCGGGGTCGACGTGCTGGCGGTCCTGTCGCTGGCGGGTGCTCTGGCGGTGCGGGAGTACCTGGCCGGGGCGCTGATCGCCGTCATGCTGGCCACCGGACAGGCTCTGGATGCCGCGGCGGAACGGCGGGCCACCAAGGATCTGCGGGCGCTGCTCGACCGGGTGCCGCGGACCACGCGCCGCAGGACCGGTGACGCCGTCGAGGTGATCGACCTTGACGCCGTCGCGGTCGACGACATCGTGGTGGTCGGTCCGGGCGAGGTACTGCCGGTGGACGGCCGGGTGCACTCGGAGTACGCCGTGATCGACGATTCCGCGCTCACCGGGGAACCGCTGCACGTCCGCTACGAACACGGCCAGTCGGTGCGCAGTGGCAGCGTCAACGCCGGGGGTGGGCTGGAACTGCAGGCCACCGCCACGGCCGCCGACAGCACCTACGCCGGAATCGTTCGGCTGGCCAAACAGGCCGCCGCCGAGACGGCGCCGCTGGTCCGCCTGGCCGACCGGGTGGCGGCCTGGTTCGTCCCGTTGTCGTTGGCGGTGGCCGGCCTGGCCTGGCTGATCAGCGGGTCGCCGACCCGGGCGGTCGCGGTGCTGGTGGTGGCGACACCGTGCCCGCTGCTGTTGGCCGCTCCGGTGGCGATCGTCTCCGGGCTGTCCCGGACGTCCCGAATCGGGGTTCTGGTCCGCGGTGGCGGACCCCTTGAAGCATTGGGCCAGGCGACGACGCTGGTGCTCGACAAGACCGGCACCCTCACGACGGGACAGCCGCGGGGAACCGATGTGGTGGTGGCCCCGGGACGGACGGTGGACGAGGTGCTGGGCCTGGCGGCCTCCGCGGACCAGCTCTCGCCGCACGTTCTGGCGGCCGCGATCGTCGAGGAGGCGCGGCTGCGGGGCTTGCCGCTCGTCGTCCCCTCGTCGGTCGACGAGGAGGCCGGTACCGGTGTCTCGGCGATGGTCGACGGCCACCGGGTGCACGTCGGAAATCTCGGGCTGGACGGCGAGGTCGCCCCGTGGACCGCGTCGGTGCTGTCCCGGGCCGCCCTCGACGGCGCGGTGGTGGCCTGGGTTCGGGTGGACGGTGAACTGGCCGGCGCGATCATGCTCAGCGACCCGCTGCGGCCGGACGCCCCGCGGACCCTGCGGCGGCTGCGTTCGGCGGGGATGTCCCGGCTGGTGATGCTGACCGGTGACCGACCGGCGCCGGCGGAGCAGATCGGCACGGTCCTGGGTCTCGACGAGGTGGCGGCGCAGCAGAGCCCGGCGGACAAGGTCGCCCGGGTGCGGGCCGAACGCGAGCGCGCGGTGACCGCCATGGTGGGCGACGGGGTGAACGACGCGCCCGCCCTGGCCGCCGCCGACGTCGGAATCGCGATGGGGGCCCGCGGGTCGACGGCCAGTTCGGAGGCCGCCGACATCGTGCTGACCGCCGACCGGTTGGACCGGCTCGCCGATGCCAAGCTGATCGCCCGCCGGTCCCGGCGGATCGCGATGCAGAGTGCGGTCGTCGGGATGGGGCTGTCGCTGATCGCGATGGGCTTCGCCGCGGTCGGACTGCTGCCTCCGGCCGCCGGGGCCCTGCTGCAGGAGGGCATCGACCTGGCGGTGATCCTCAACGCCTTGCGCGCGCTGCGCACCGACCACGACGGGACGGTGTCGCTGAACCCGGACACCGAGGCCATGGTCCGCCGGTTCGCCGGCGAGCACGACCGGATGCGCGACGACCTGTCGATGCTGCGCGACGCCGCCCAGCAGATCTCGGCGGGGGACCGGGCAGGTGCGCTGCGCACCCTGCAGGCGGCTGACGACTTCCTCCGTGACACCCTGCTGCCCCACGAGGATGCCGAGGACGCCGCGCTCTACCCGGCCCTGGCAGGCCCGCTGGGAGGCGTCGAGGCGACCGCCACCATGAGCCGCATGCACGCCGAGATCCACCGGCTTTCCCGCCGCCTGCGCAGCCACCGCGAGATGGCTGAGGAGTCGGGTTCGGTGACCGCCGAGCAGTCCGACGACCTGCTCGCCTGTCTCTACGGTCTGCACGCCCTGCTGTGCCTGCACTTCGTACAGGAGGAAGAGAACTACTTCGCCCTCGCGCCGGGCCACCCCGAACGGCCGTGACTGGACAGAACGTGACAGGCAACGACCACACGGGGTCATGGCTGACCCGCAACGTCCGGGTGCTGTCCGCGGTGTCATTCCTGCAGGACACGGCCAGCGAACTGCTCTATCCCCTGCTGCCGATCTACCTCACCACCGTGCTCGGCGCTCCGCCGGCGGTGGTCGGCGCCATCGAAGGGGCCGCCGAGGGCGCTGCGTCGGTGACCAAGATTGCGGTCGGGCCGCTCGGCGACCGGTTCGCCAAGCGACCGCTGATCGCCACCGGCTACGGGATGGCCGCCCTCGGCAAGGTGATCGTCGCGGTCGCCGTCGCGTGGCCGGGCGTCCTCGCCGGTCGGGTCGTCGACCGACTCGGCAAGGGGCTCCGTGGGGTTCCGCGGGACGCGCTGTTGGTTGACGGTCTCGAACCCGGTTCCCGGGGCAAGGTTTTCGGGTTCCACCGCGCCATGGACACCCTGGGTGCGGTGCTCGGACCGCTGCTCGGGTTACTGGGCTATCAACTGCTCGACCACGAGATCGCACCGCTGCTCTACGTCGCGATCATCCCGGCTGTGCTCTCGGTGCTGCTGCTCCTGCTGGTGCGGGAACGGCCGCGGGTCGGCCCACGGCCCACCCGCGAAGCCATCCTGGCCGGTATGGCGGAGTTGCCCCGCCGATTCTGGCGGGTGACGGCCGTCGTCGTCGGCTTCGGCCTGGTCAACTTCCCGGATGCCTTGTTGTTGTTGCGGCTCAACGAGATCGGTTTCGGAGTCGTCGAGGTCATCCTGGCCTACGTCACCTACAACCTGGTGTACGCCGTGGCCAGCTTTCCGGCCGGCATGCTCGCCGACCGTCTGCCGCGATCGGCGGTCTTCGGGCTCGGTCTGGTGTTCTTCGCCGTCGGCTATATCGGTCTCGGAATGACCACCGACCCCGCCGCGGCGTGGGTGCTGATCGGGGTCTACGGGCTGTTCGCGGCCTGTACCGACGGGGTGGGCAAGGCCTGGGTGTCGTCGCTGGCCGGCGCCGACCATCAGGCGACGGCACAGGGCGTGTTCCAGGGCGGCAGCGGTCTGGCGATTCTGATCGCGGGCGTGTGGGCCGGGCTGCTGTGGGGTGAGAGCGGACAGGTGCCGCTGCTCATCTCGGGCACGGTCGGAGCCTGCTTCGCGGCCGCACTGCTCGGGCGCTGGGCGCTGCGATCGGTGACCGGGGCGGCACGCTGATGCGCACCGTGCACGTCATCGGCATCGGGGCCGGAGACCCGGATTACGTCACCGCCCAGGCCATCCGGGCCATGAACGACACCCAGGTGTTCTTCGTGACGGACAAGGGCGAGGCCAAAGGCGACCTCGTGGGCCTGCGCCGTGAGGTGCTGCGTCGCTTCATCTCCGAACCGCGCTACCGGGTCGTCGAACTGCCCGATCCGCCACGGTCCCCGGACGGGGATTACACCAGCGCCGTCGTCGACTGGCACGCCGCGCGGGTGCGGTTGTGGGCGGACGCCATCGAGACGGAACTGGCACCCGGCGGGGTGGGCGCCTTTCTGGCCTGGGGTGACCCGGCGCTCTATGACAGCACCCTGCGGATCCTCGACCAGGTGGCCGATCGCGTCGACCTGCGCTACGACGTCGTGCCCGGGATCACCGCTATCCAGGCGCTCACCGCCCGCCATCGGATTCCCCTCAATGAGATCGGGGAACCGGTGCTCATCACCACCGGCCGGAAACTGCGCGCGGACGGGTTGTCGGGCACGGCGGTCGTCATGCTCGACGGGGGCTGCGCCTTTCTGGAGTGCCCGCCGTCCACCCGGATCTGGTGGGGGGCGTACCTGGGAACCCCCGAGGAAATCCTGGTTTCCGGCACCGTCGGGGAGGTCGGTGCCCGCATCGCCGAACTACGGGCAACCGCCCGGGCCCGCCATGGCTGGATCATGGACACCTACCTTCTGCGCGCCGGCCGCCAATAAGTGGGACGGGGTAGCTTCGGATTCATGGCGGAGACGACGCTGCGCAGCACGACCAGGGTTGTCGGTTTCGACGATCCGGAACTCGACTTCCAACTCCTCCGCCAACTCGGCACGGCCGACTACGGGGGTGCCTCGGTAGGGGAGTGCCTGGCGGTGGCGGCGCGGATACGCCGGCGAGGTGCTGCCGACTGGACGGACGCATTCGCCGACCTGGCCGAGCGTCAGCGCGCCGAAGCCGCGGACTGCAGCGCGGCCGGCCACCTCACCAGCGCGCGTCAGCGATACCTGCACGCGGCGAACAGTTTCCGCGCGGCGGAGTACTTCGCACCCTTCGGGACTCAACGCCACGTCGAACTCGGACTGGCCAGCCGGGCGGCGTTTCTTGCGGCCATGCGCACCGATCCAGTCCGACTTGAGGAGATGTGGCTGCCCTGGCGGGGCCAGCGGCTGCCGGGCTACTGGCTGGTTCCACCGGGCTGTGACGTCCCCGGACCGACGCTGATCGCCACCAGCGGCTTCGACGGGACACTGGAGGAGACGTACTTCCAGGTCGGCGCGGCGGCCCTGCAACGTGGCTGGCGTGTGCTGTTGGTCTGCGGCCCTGGTCAGATGGACACCGCGCGAACCGAACCCGACACCCACTTCGTTCCCGACACCGAAAGCTGGTTGTCGGCGTGGATCGATCTCGCTGCAGGCTTCCCGCAGACCGATGCCGAATGTCTGGCCCTGCTGGGGATCAGCTTCGGAGGCTATTTCGCCTCCCGGGCGGCGGCGCACGAACCCCGGATCCGTGCACTGGTGGCGAATTCCCCCATCATCGACCTCCGCGCATACATGGCCTCGTTCGTCGCCGGGATGGGCGGTGACCCCGAGGAGGTGCTGAAGCCGGAGGACGATTTCAGCCTCGCTGATATCGACGGAATCCCCGATGACGAAATGCCCCACCAGATCAAGGAGATGTCGCGTTCCCTGATCCGCCGGTTCGGGCAATCGACGTTCCTGGGGACGTTCGCATACCTGCGGAACTTCGTCGTCGATCCGTCTGGGATCAGCTGTCCGGCCCTGGCTCTGGCGGGCACCGGGGAGGGCGGCGAGCCGATGCGGCAATTCGATGCGTTCGTTCGGGGCTGCGCCACCCCGGTGACGTCCCGGATGTTCACCGCGTCCGAGGGCGCCGACACGCATTGTCAATTGGGCAATCTCACGCTGTCGAATGCCGTGGTGTTCGACTGGCTCGAGAACACATTCGCTTCTGCGCCATAACGTGGGAAGATCCTGCAATGGGATCGTTTTTGCTCCGCACCGCGGTCGTCGGTCTTGCGCTGTGGGTGGTCACGTTGATCGTGCCCGGGATCAGATTCGTCGGCGGCGACACCCCGCTGGAGCGAATCGGCATCGTCCTCGTCGTCGCGGCGATCTTCGGTCTGGTCAACGCGATCATCAAGCCGGTCGTCCAGATCGTGTCGATTCCGCTGTACATCCTCACCCTGGGGCTGTTCCACGTCGTCATCAATGCGCTGATGTTGTGGATCACCGCCTGGATCACCGAGCACACCACGCACTGGGGTCTGTACATCGACCGGTTCTGGTGGACGGCGATCTGGGCGGCGATCATCCTGTCCCTGGTCGGCTGGGTGTTCTCCCTGGGCTCACGCAACGCCGGCCGCGCTTTCAACGGGTAGCCGGCCCGGGCCATGCCGGAACTGCCTGAGGTTGAGGCGCTCGCCGAATACCTCCGCGGGCACGCGGTCGGGCGGCAGGTGCAGCGCATCGACATCGGATCGCTGTCGGTGCTCAAGACCGTCGACCCGCCGACGACCGCGCTGCACGGTCGTATCGTCACCGCGGCACACCGGTGGGGGAAGTACCTCGGGCTGCAGGCCGGTGACCTCCACCTCATCACGCATCTGTCCCGTGCGGGATGGCTGCGCTGGTCGGACCGCCTGAGCCCGGCGCCGCTCAAACCGGGCAAGGGCCCGATCGCTCTTCGGCTGCACCTCGATGCGGGGCGGTCGCCGGATGTCTCCGCCGGAGCGGCTCCGGGTTTCGATCTCACCGAGGCCGGTACCCAGAAGCGGCTCGCGGTGTGGCTGACCGGAGACCCGGCCCAGGTCCCCGGTATCGCCGCGCTGGGACCCGACGCATTGGCGGTGAGCGCCGACCGACTCGCGGCGCTGCTGGCGGATCAGAGTGGGCGGATCAAGACGGTCATCACCGATCAGAAGGTGATCGCCGGGATCGGCAACGCCTACAGCGACGAGATTCTGCACGTCGCCCGGCTGTCCCCGTTCGCGACGGCAGCCAAACTCACCAGGGACCAGGTGTCGCTGCTGCACGACGCGATGGTGTCGGTGCTCGGCGACGCCGTCGAGCGCTCGGTCGGTCAGCAGGCGGCGACGCTCAAGGGGGAGAAGCGGTCCGGACTCCGGGTGCATGCCCGCACCGGTCTGCCCTGTCCGGTGTGCGGCGACACCGTGCGGGAGGTGTCATTCGTGGACAAGTCGTTCCAGTACTGTCCGGGCTGCCAGACCGGCGGCAAGGTGCTCGCCGATCGCAGGATGTCGAGGTTGCTCAAATGATCAGACCCCAGAGAAGCAGACCCCAGCGAATCAGACCCCAAAGAGTCAGACAAAGAATCCTCATCACGGGCGCGAGTTCGGGTCTCGGGGCCGGGATGGCCCGGGCCTTCGCCGCCAAGGGCCGCGACCTTGCGCTCTGCGCCCGGCGCACCGACCGGCTGGACGAGCTCAAAGCTGAACTTGTGCAGCGCTACCCGAACATCACCGTCGCCGTGGCCGAACTCGACGTCAACGACCACGAGCGGGTGCCGGTGGTGTTCGGCGAACTGGCTGAGCAACTCGGCGGGTTGGACCGGGTGATCGTCAACGCCGGCATCGGCAAGGGCGCACCGCTGGGCACCGGCAAACTCTGGGCCAACAAGGCCACCATCGAGACCAATCTGGTTGCCGCACTGGTCCAGATCGAGACGGCCCTGGAGATCTTCAAACGTCAGGGCCACGGACACCTGGTGCTGATCTCCAGCGTCCTGGGCAACCGGGGTGTCGCCGGGGTCAAAGCCGCCTACGCCGCCAGCAAGGCCGGGGTCTCCTCGCTCGGCGAATCCCTGCGTGCCGAGTACGCCACCGGTCCGATCGCCGTCACCGTGTTGGAACCCGGATACATCGAGTCGGAGATGACCGCGAAGTCCCAGAGCACCGCGCTGATGGTGGACAACCAGACCGGGGTCGCCACGATGGTCGACGCCATCGAGAAGGAGCGGGGACGGGCGATCGTGCCGGGCTGGCCGTGGATTCCCCTGGTGGCGTTGCTGAAACTGCTGCCGCCGCGCTTCACCAAACCCTTCGCCTGAGGCCCCCACCCGAGCAGACACAAACTTGCACGAAATGACCGTGTTTCGTACGACTTTGCGTCTGCTCGCTGCTCGCCGGGTCTCGCTTCGCCTGGCGGCTCAGCGAACCCGGCTGTGTTGTCTGGCCGGGCTTCGCTTCGCCTGGCGGCTCAGCGAACCCGGCCGCGCTCCTCGCGGTAACGGCGGACCAGGGCGTCAGTGGAGGAGTCCGACTGCTCCGGCGGTGAGGCATCCCCGGTGAGCACCGGAAGCAGGGCCATGGCCTGAGTCTTGCCCAGCTCCACCCCCCACTGGTCGAAGGAGTCGACGCCCCAGATCACCCCTTCGGTGAACACCTGGTGTTCGTAGAGGGCGATCAACTGGCCCAGCACCGACGGGGTCAGCCGGGTGGCCAGGATCGACGTCGTCGGCTTGTTGCCCGGCATCACCTTGTGCGGAACCACCTCCGCGGCAGTCCCTTCCGCGGCGATCTCCGCGGCCGTCTTGCCGAACGCCAATACCTGGGTCTGGGCGAAGAAGTTGCTCATCAACAGGTCATGCATGCTGCCGCTGCCATCTGCGCCGGGCAGATCGTCGGTCGGCTGGCTGAACCCGATGAAGTCCGCCGGTACCAGCCGGGTTCCCTGGTGCAGCAGCTGATAGAAGGCGTGCTGGCCGTTGGTGCCGGGCTCGCCCCAGAAGATCTCGCCGGTGCCGGTGCTGACCGGGGTGCCGTCGGCGCGCACCGACTTCCCGTTGGACTCCATGGTCAGCTGCTGCAGGTAAGCGGCGAAGCGGGCCAGATCGTTCGAATACGGCAGCACAGCACGGGTTTCCGCGCCGAAGAAGTCCGAGTACCACAGCCCGATCAAGCCCAGCAGTGCCGGCGCGTTGGATTCCAATGGGGCGGTGGCGAAGTGCTGGTCGACGATGTGGAAGCCGGACAGGAAGTCGGCGAACGCCTCCCTGCCGATCACCGCCATCAGCGACAGCCCGATCGCGGAATCCACCGAATAGCGGCCGCCCACCCAGTCCCAGAAGCCGAACATGTTGGCGCTGTCGATGCCGAACTGCTCGACCAGCTGTGTGTTGGTCGATACCGCGACGAAGTGCTTGGCCACCGCGTCGTCGCCGAGTGCGGACGTCAGCCAACGTCGTGCGGCGGTGGCGTTTGTCAGCGTCTCCAGCGTGGTGAACGTCTTGGAGGCGATGATGAACAGCGTCGTCTCGGGATCAAGCCCGTCCAGGGTGGCGACGAGGTCGGCGGGGTCGACATTGGAGACGAACCGTGCCGAGATCCCGGCGTCGGCGTAGTGCCGCAACGCCTGATAGGCCATCGCCGGACCGAGGTCCGAGCCGCCGATCCCGATGTTGACGACCGTCTCGATCCGCTTGCCGGTCGCTCCGGTCCATTCCCCCGAGCGCAACCGGTCGGTGAAATCGCCCATGGCGTCGAGCACGGCGTGGACATCGGCGACGACATCCTGGCCGTCGACGGTCAGGTGCGCATCGCGGGGCAGGCGCAAAGCGGTATGCAGCACCGCGCGGTTCTCCGAGGTGTTGATCCGCTCGCCGGCCAGCATCGCATCGCGGCGCTGTTCTAGACCGGCGGCGCGGGCCAGATCCACCAGCAGCGCCAGGGTCTCGCGGGTCACCCGGTGCTTGCTGTAGTCGATGTAGAGATCGCCGACCGTCATCGTCAGGTCACGGCCCCGGTCGGGATCGGCGGCGAAGAACTCGCGCAGCGTCGTGGCGGCGATCTGGTCGTGATGCGTGCGAAGCGCGGCCCAGGCGGCGCTGGCGGTGATATCCCCGGTGGCGGAACTCATTCCACAGACCCTATGCGCAGACCCGCCCCGATGGGGTAGATCATTGACGCATGGCTAATCCAGATGTTGCCCGGGTCTTGGCGTCGGTACCGACGGGGTTGTGGATCGGTGGTGAGGAGCGCCCGGGGTCGTCGACCTTCGACGTGCTCAACCCGGCGACCGACGAGGTGCTGATCTCGGTGGCCAACGCGACGGCCGACGACGCCATCGCCGCCCTCGACGCCGCCTGCGCGGTGCAGGAGACGTGGGCCGCGACCCCGGCGCGCGAGCGTGGCGAGATCCTGCGGTCGGTGTTCGAGACCATCATCGAGCGCGCCGAGGACATCGCCACGCTGATGACCCTGGAAATGGGGAAGGTCTTCGCCGAGAGCCTCGGCGAGGTGAAGTACGGCGCGGAGTTCTTCCGGTGGTTCGCTGAGGAGGCGGTCCGCATCCACGGCCGATTCACCCCGAGCCCGGCCGGCACCGGCCGCATCGTCGTGACCAAGCAGCCGGTCGGCCCTTGTTATGCGATCACGCCGTGGAACTTCCCGCTGGCGATGGGCACCCGCAAGATTGGTCCGGCGCTGGCCGCCGGGTGCACCATGATCGTCAAGCCCGCGCAGGAGACACCGCTGACGATGCTGCTGCTGGCCAAGCTGATCACCGACGCCGGACTGCCCTCCGGTGTGCTGTCGGTGTTGCCCAGCAATCAGCCCCGAGCGGTCACCACCGCGCTGATCGAGGACGGCCGGCTGCGCAAGCTGACCTTCACCGGTTCGACGGGGGTGGGCAAGGCGCTGGTGAAGCAGTCCGCCGACGCGCTGCTGCGCACCTCGATGGAACTCGGGGGCAACGCGCCGTTCGTGGTGTTCGACGACGCCGACGTCGATGCCGCGGTGGAGGGGGCGATGCTGGCCAAGATGCGGAACGGCGGCGAAGCCTGCACCGCGGCCAACCGGCTGTATGTGGCGAACCCGTTGCTCGAGGACTTCACCGACAAGTTCGTCAAGAAGATGGGCGAGCTCACCATCGGCGATGGCCTGGACCCGTCGTCCAAGCTCGGCCCGCTGGTCAACGCCAAGCAGGTGATCGCCGTGCAGGAACTGGTCGACGACGCCGTCGAGAAGGGCGCGACCGTCGCACTCGGCGGGCAGGCACCGGGCGGACCGGGCAACTTCTACCCGGCCACCGTGCTCACCGATGTGCCCGCCGACGCCCGCATCCTCAAAGAGGAGGTGTTCGGGCCCGTCGCACCGATCGTCGGCTTCGACACCGAGGAAGAGGGCATCGCGGCGGCCAATGACACCGAGTACGGCCTGGCGGCGTACATCTACACCCAGTCGCTGGACCGGGCGCTGCGGGTCGCCGAGTCCATCCAGGCCGGCATGGTGGGCATCAACCGCGGCGTGATCTCGGACCCGGCCGCCCCGTTCGGCGGTGTCAAGGAGTCCGGGTTCGGCCGTGAGGGCGGCTTCGAGGGCATCGACGAATACCTCGATGTGAAGTACGTCGCGCTGACGCCCTAGAACACGCCCTCGACCGGTGGCAGCATCACGGCGGCTGGCCCGCCCGCTCACAGCGTTGCTCGGCATCGCCCTGCTGGCCGGGGCGATCATTCTGATGGTCCGCCCGGGACCCCGTTACGACGTCCAGGGGCATCGCGGAGCGCGCGGGGCGCTGCCGGAGAACACCATGCCGGCATTCACCTTCGCCGACGACCTCGGTGTGACCACCCTGGAGATGGACACCAAGGTGACCAGGGACGGCGTTCTCGTGGTGACCCACGACAGCATCCTCAACCCCGACCTGGTGCGTGACGAGTCGGGTAACTGGGTCCGCGACGGTATCCCGGTGAACTCTCTGACCCTCGATCAGGTCAAGCGACTCGACGTCGGCCGGTTGCGGCCGGGGAGTGCCTACGCGCAGCGGTTCCCCGAACAGCGGCCGATCGACGGAACCCGCATTCCGACGTTGCACGAGGTTCTCGACGGGTTCCGGGACAGGTCAGCGGTGCGGTTCAACATCGAGACCAAGATCGAGCCGGACCATCCCGATCTTTCGCCTGATCCGGCCGCGTTCGGCCGCGCGCTGGTGGACGATTTGCGCGCCGCGGGTGTCGATGGGCGAAGCACGATCCAGAGCTTCGACTGGCGAACCCTGAAAGAGGTTCAGCGCATCGCCCCGGACATCCCCACCGTCGCTCTGACCGAGTCCGATACGGCGCTGCTCGAGGATGGGCGCTGGACCGCGGGGCTACGGCTCGGCGACCACGGCGGCTCGGTGCCGGCTCTGGTCGCCGCCGCCGGTGCCGACATCTGGTCTCCGGATTTCGAGACGCTGACCGCCGAATCCGTCGGGGACGCCCACGAGCGTGGTCTCCGGGTGGTCCCGTGGACCGTCAACGAGCCGGTGGACCTCGACGCAGTGCGGGCGCTCGGGGTCGACGGCGTCATTTCGGACTATCCGAAGCGGGCGCTGGATGCCGCGCCGCGCGGCGTGCCGAGGTGGGTTCCGGGTGGCCTGCTGGCCGCCGGCGCGACGATGATCATCGCGGCCGCTCTGTCGAAGCGGCGTCAGGGCTGACCGAGGCGGCCGCGGCCCATCCGCAGCAGCAGCATCGCCAGATCCTTGCCGTCCTGGCCCAGCGCGCTGTAGCGCTCGATGACCTTCATCTCGCGGCTGTGCACCAACCGGGTGCCGCCGGAGGCCATCCGGACCTTGCCGATGGCCTGGGAGACCTCGGTCCGCCGCTGCACGGCGGCCAGGATCTCCGCGTCGAGGCGGTCGATCTCCGAGCGAAGTTCATCGATGTCGGTCAGCTGATCGGTGGTCATATCGTCGTTCTCCTCGTGTGGGGTGGGTGGCGTCATGCGGCTGTCCGTTCCGGGGAGGGCCTCACACAAGAAAGCCCCGGATCCGGACGCGGACCGCGGGGCTGTCGAACTGAGCAGCTACGCCACGGGTACCGCGGACCGGTACCCGTAGAAAAATCGGAGCTGCGATGGCACAGAACGAGTGTGCCATCCGGTGGCGTGCCGACGCAAAGGGCTGTCGGCCTGCGCCGGTAGGTTGGGGATCGTTATGAGTGTTCAGAGCGATTTCGCCCCCGAGTCCGAGGCCCCGGCCGAGACGTCCGAACTGCTGGACGGGCTCAACCCGCAGCAGCGTGCCGCGGTGCTGCACCAGGGCTCGCCGCTGCTGATCGTCGCCGGCGCCGGGTCGGGCAAGACGGCGGTGCTGACGCGGCGGATCGCCCACCTGCTGGCTGCCCGCGACGTAGGGACGGGCCAGATCCTGGCGATCACCTTCACCAACAAGGCCGCCGCCGAGATGCGCGAACGGGTGGCGCAGCTGATCGGCCCGCGGGCGGGCCGGATGTGGGTCTCGACCTTCCACTCCACCTGCGTGCGGATTCTGCGCAACCAGGCATCGCTGCTGCCGGGGCTGAACTCCAACTTCTCCATCTACGACGCCGATGACTCCCGGCGCCTGCTGCTGATGATCGGCCGGGACATGGGGATCGACGTCAAGCGGTATTCGCCGCGGTTGCTGGCCACCGGGATCTCCAACCTCAAGAACGAACTGATCAGCCCGGAGCAGGCCGTCGCGGCGCTGGAACCCGGCGCCGACGAGCTGACCCAGACCGTCGCCTCGGTCTACGGCGAGTACCAGCGCCGGTTGCGCGCGGCCAACGCCCTCGACTTCGACGATCTGATCGGCGAGACGGTGGCGGTCCTGCAGAGCCACCCCCAGATCGCCCAGTACTACCGCCGGCGGTTCCGGCACATCCTGGTCGACGAATACCAGGACACCAACCACGCGCAGTACGTCCTGGTCCGTGAACTCGTCGGGGTCGGAGCGCCGGACACCGATACCGTGCCGCAGTCCGAACTGTGCGTGGTGGGCGACGCCGACCAGTCCATCTACGCCTTCCGCGGCGCGACGATCCGCAATATCGAGGACTTCGAGCGCGACTTCCCCAACGCCGCCACCATCCTGCTCGAACAGAACTACCGCTCGACCCAGACCATCCTGTCCGCGGCCAACTCGGTGATCTCCCGCAACACCGGGCGACGGGAGAAGCGGTTGTGGACCGATGCCGGGGAGGGCGAGCTCATCGTCGGCTACGTCGCCGACAACGAACACGATGAGGCCCGCTTCGTCGCCGGCGAGATCGACACCCTCGTCGAGGGCGGGGCCGGAATCACCCCCCGATTCGGGTACGGCGACATCGCGGTGTTCTACCGCACCAACAATTCCTCCCGCGCGCTCGAAGAGGTGTTCATCCGGGCCGGCATCCCCTACAAGGTGGTCGGCGGGGTCCGCTTCTACGAACGCAAGGAGATCCGCGACATCGTCGCCTACCTGCGGGTGCTGGACAACCCGGGGGACACGGTCAGCCTCCGGCGCATCCTCAACACCCCGCGGCGCGGGATCGGCGACCGGGCCGAGGCCTGTGTCGCCGTGTACGCCGAGAACACCGGGTGCACCTTCGCCGAGGCACTCGTCGCGGCCGCCGAGGGCAGGGTTCCGCTGCTCAACACCCGGGCGGAGAAGGCCATCGCCGGGTTCGTCGGACTGCTCGACGGGCTACGCGAACGTCTCGGCTCAAGCAACGACGGGGAACTGGGCGACCTGGTGGAGGCCGTCCTCGACCGCACCGGCTACCGCTCCGAGTTGGAAGCCTCCCACGACCCGCAGGACCTGGCCCGGCTCGACAATCTCAACGAATTAGTCAGCGTCGCACACGAATTCAGCATCGACCGGGCCAACAACGCGGCCGTGGCCGGCCAGTCGGACCCTGCCGGCCAGGAGTCCGAGGGCCCGGACGGCGTGGGCCTGGAGGGCGATGACGAGGGCGTCCCGGTCACCGGCGTGCTGGCCGAGTTCCTCGAACGGGTGTCGCTGGTCGCGGACTCCGATGAGGTGCCCGAGCACGGGGCCGGCGTGGTCACCCTGATGACCCTGCACACCGCGAAGGGTCTGGAGTTCCCGGTGGTGTTCGTCACCGGCTGGGAGGACGGCATGTTCCCGCATATGCGGGCGCTGGGCGACCCGGCCGAACTGAGTGAGGAACGCCGACTCGCCTACGTCGGCATCACCCGCGCGCGGCAACGGCTCTACCTCAGCCGCGCCAAGGTGCGTTCGTCGTGGGGGCAGCCGATGCTGAACCCGGAATCGCGGTTCCTTCAGGAGATCCCGCAGGACCTGATCGACTGGCGGCGCACCGACGCCTCACCCGCGCCCAGTGCCCCGGTGGTCGGACGGTACGGACCGCGGCCCACGCAGACAGCCCAGCCGGTGCGCGGTGGCGGCGGCAGGCGGCCGCTGATCGTGCTGACGGTCGGCGACCGGGTCAGCCACGACAAGTACGGATTGGGCCGGGTCGAGGAGGTATCCGGGGTGGGGGAGTCGGCGATGTCGCTGATCGACTTCGGAAGTGCGGGCCGGGTGAAGCTGATGCACAACCATGCGCCGGTGCAGAAGCTCTGAGAGAGACGTTGGCGGCCGGTACCCACCGGTTCGGTCGGTTCTCACCGACCCTGTCGGAACTAGCCGACGTAGCCGCCGACCGAGATCCCGCGGGCGGCCAGCCACGGCACCGGGTCGGTCCGGTTGGTTCCGCCGAGCAGAACCTCGAAGTGCAGGTGCGGACCGGTGGAGTTGCCCCGGTTGCCGACGGTCGCGATCTGATCGCCGGCGAAGACCCGATTGCCGATCTGAACGTCCCAGGTATTCACATGCCCGTAGAGGGTCACCGTACCGTCGGCGTGCCGCAGCTTGACCCAGGCGCCGTATCCGGCGGTGGGCCCGACGTCGATCACGACGCCGTCGGAGGCCGCGTAGATCGGCGTGCCGATGGGGGCGGCCAGGTCGATTCCGGCGTGCAGGGCGCCCCAGCGATAGCCGAAGCCGGACGTGAACAGGCCCTTGGTGGGCATGACGAACAGGGGGCGCTGCAGACGGGCTTCTCGCTCGGCGCGCTCAGCGGCGTAGGCGACACCCTTGGCGAGTTCCTCGGCGTGCACAGCGGCGTGGGCGGCGGGACGGACCGATACCAGCTGGACGCCACGGCTGGCGGGCGCTGCGCCGGTAACCGGGGTCTTCTCCGAGGCCAGAACGGTGCGCGTGGTGGTGACCTGATCGCGGGGGCTGATCGCGGTGTAGGTGGCGGCCGCGGCGGCGCCGGCGGCCATCGCGGCGATCATCACGCGGCCCTTGGCGGCGCTGGTGGGCTGCCGGCGGTGCTGCGGAGTGCGCGGCAGGATGTCGGTGTTCTCGGAGCTGTTGTACATCGGGCGCTGAGCCCGGGGCCTCTCGGGGCCGTCAGCGATGTCGAGCAGCGGGGTCAGATCCGTGACATCTGCCATAACGTCCTGGTCAGGGGTGCGCGCGACCGTAAGCGTGGTTCGGGTCGTCCTCTGCTGCGGCGTCAAAACCAAGTCCCTTGCGTCGTAACCAAAGCGTTATCAAGTCCGGAGAACGGTAACCAACGGCCCCCGAGTGAGGCAACTTGTGACCAAATCCCGCTGTGGATTGTGACCTGAATCACTCTTGGTCGGTCAGGTGGTACTCGGCTCACTCGGGGCGTGCCGGGGTCGATAAGGTTTGTCCGGAGCGACCGACAACTACGGACAGCGAGCCCATGGACCTCTTCGAATACCAGGCGAAGGAACTGTTCGCCAAGCACAACGTGCCCACGACCCCCGGACGCGTCACCACCTCCGCTGAGGACGCGAAGGCCATCGCCGAGGAGATCGGCCATCCCGTGATGGTCAAAGCCCAGGTCAAGACTGGTGGCCGTGGCAAGGCGGGTGGCGTGAAGTTCGCCGCGACCCCCGAGGACGCGCACACCCACGCCACGAACATCCTCGGCCTGGACATCAAGGGACACATCGTGAAGAAGTTGCTGGTGGCCCAGGCCAGCGACATCGCCGAGGAGTACTACATCTCCTTCTTGCTCGACCGTGCCAACCGCACCTACCTGGCGATGTGCTCGGTGGAGGGCGGCATGGAGATCGAGGAGGTCGCCGCGACCAAGCCCGATCGCCTCGCCAAGGTTCCGGTGGACGCCACCAAGGGTGTCGACGTGGCCTTCGCGCGCGAGATCGCGGAGAAGGGCCACCTGCCGGCCGAGGTCCTCGACGCTGCCGCGGTGACGATCGCCAAACTGTGGGAGGTGTTCGTCAAGGAGGACGCCACCCTGGTCGAGGTCAACCCGCTGGTCCGCACCCCCGACGACCAGATCCTCGCCCTCGACGGCAAGGTGACCCTGGACGGCAACGCCGACTTCCGGCATCCCGACCACGCCGAGTTCGAGGACAAGGACGCGACCGACCCGCTGGAACTCAAGGCCAAGCAGCACGACCTCAACTACGTCAAGCTCGACGGTGAGGTGGGGGTCATCGGCAACGGGGCCGGCCTGGTCATGTCGACCCTCGACGTGGTGGCCTACGCCGGGGAGAACCACGGTGGGGTCAAGCCCGCCAATTTCCTCGATATCGGCGGGGGCGCCTCCGCCGAGGTGATGGCCGCCGGTCTGGACGTCATCCTGAACGACAGCCAGGTCAAGAGCGTGTTCGTCAACGTCTTCGGCGGCATCACATCCTGCGACGCGGTGGCCTCCGGCATCGTCAAGGCGCTGCAGATGCTCGGCAGCGAGGCCAACAAGCCGTTGGTCGTCCGCCTGGACGGCAACAACGTCGAGGAGGGCCGGCGCATCCTCGCTGAGGCCAATCACCCGCTCGTGGTTGTCGCCGACACCATGGACTCCGGCGCCGACAAGGCGGCCGAACTCGCTTTCGCCGCGGCCGGAAAGGACGCCTAGTCATGTCGATCTTCCTCAACAAGGATTCCAAGGTCATCGTCCAGGGCATCACCGGCGGTGAGGCCACCAAGCACACCGCGCTGATGCTCAAGGCCGGCACCCAGGTGGTCGGCGGCGTCAACGCCCGCAAGGCCGGAACCACGGTGGCGCACGTGAACAAAGACGGACAAGGCGTCGATTTACCGGTGTTCGGGTCGGTCGCCGAGGCGATGGAGAAGACGGGTGCCGACGTCTCCATCGCCTTCGTCCCGCCGAAGTTCGCCAAGGACGCGATCATCGAGGCGATCGACGCCGAGATTCCCCTGCTCGTGGTGATCACCGAGGGAATCCCCGTGCAGGACACCGCCTTTGCGTGGGCCTACAACGTCAACCACGGCAGCAAGACCCGCATCATCGGCCCGAACTGCCCCGGCATCATCACCCCGGACGAGGCGCTGGTCGGCATCACCCCGGCCACCATCACCGGTAAGGGCCCGATCGGCCTGGTGTCGAAATCCGGCACGCTGACCTACCAGATGATGTTCGAACTGCGGGACTTCGGGTTCTCCACCGCGATCGGCATCGGCGGCGACCCGGTGATCGGCACCACCCACATCGACGCGATCGAGGCGTTCGAGAAGGACCCCGAGACCAAGCTCATCGTGATGATCGGCGAGATCGGCGGCGACGCGGAGGAACGCGCAGCCGAGTACATCAAGGCCAATGTCACCAAGCCGGTCGTCGGCTACGTCGCCGGCTTCACCGCCCCCGAAGGCAAGACCATGGGGCACGCCGGCGCCATCGTGTCGGGATCGTCGGGCACCGCGGCGGCCAAGAAGGAGGCTCTCGAGGCGGCCGGGGTGAAGGTCGGCAAGACGCCGTCGGCTACCGCCGCGTTGGCCCGGGAGATCCTGCAGAGCATGTGACGGGCGTGGTCAGCCCGCGCACCCCGGTCCTGGTCGGCGTCGGGCAGTTCACCGAACGCATCGACGATCCGGCCTACCGCGGGATGTCGTCGGTCGAACTCGCGACGGCCGCCGCCCGGGCGGCGTTGGCCGACACCGGTGTGCCCGGTGCGGTGGCCGAAGCAGTCGACACGGTCATCGGGATCCGGCAGTTCGAGATCTCCGGCCGGGGAATGGCTCCGCTGGGGCACTCCACCAACTATCCGCGGTCGGTGGCCCGCCGAGTCGGTGCCGCACCGGCCCGGGCGGTTCTGGAACCCATTGGGGGACAAGGGCCTCAGCATGCGATAGCCGAGTTCGGTGGAGCGATCGCCGCGGGCGCCGCCGACGTGGTGATGCTGTTCGGGTCCGAGAACGGCTCCACCCTGCGGTCGTTCGCCGACACGCCCGACAAGCCGGACCACTCCGAAGAGGTTGACGGCCAACTCGAGGATCGCGGTTTCGGATACGACGGCCTGTTCAACGCGTACACCGTGGCGCACGGCCTGATCGGCGCCCCCGCGCAATACGGGTTGCTGGAGAACGCCCGACGGGGACGGGTGGGGCTTGGCGTTGCGGACTACCGCCGGGCCATGGCCGAACTGTTCGCACCCTTCTCGACGGTGGCGGCGGCCAACCCGTACTCGGCGTCGCCGGTGCAACGGACGGTCTCCGAGATTCTGACGGTCGACTCGGGTAACCGGATGATCTGCGATCCCTACCCACGTCTTCTGGTGGCCCGTGATCAGGTCAACCAGGGCGCGGCGGCGGTAATGATGTCGGTGGAGGCGGCGCGCCGCCTCGGCGTGCCACCGGAGAAGTGGGTGTACCTGCGCGGCCACGCCGACCTGGTGGATCAGCCACTGTTGGACCGGGCGGACCTGAGCTTCAACTCCGCCTCGATCCTCGCGGTCGACGAGGCCCTGCGGGTGGCCGGCGTCGGACTCGACGAGATCGCCACCTTCGACCTGTACAGCTGTTTCCCGGTGCCGGTGTTCAACTTCTGCGACGGCACCGGACTGGCGGTGGACGATCCGCGGGGTCTGACGCTGACCGGCGGACTGCCGTACTTCGGCGGGCCCGGAAACAGCTACTCACTTCATGCCATCGCCGAAACGGTGAACCACATGCGTTCCCGCCCAGGCGCTTTCGGTCTGGTGGCCGCCAACGGCGGCATCATCAGCAAGTACTCGGTGGGGGTCTACTCGACCGAGGCGGCCGATTGGGTACCCGATGACAGCGGGCAACTGTGCGCCGAGGTCGCCGCCCGCCCGGCGACACCGGTGGCCGAGCAGGCCGAGGGCATCGCAACCATCGAGACCTACACGGTGCGGTACGACTGGCCGGTGCGCACCGGCATCATCGTCGGTCGGCTGCAGGTCGACGGCCGCCGTTTTCTGGCCCTCAGCGAGGACGCCGAACTGGTCGGCCTGCTCAGCGAAGGGGAACCGCTGGGCGCTCGAATCTCCGTCAGCCATGACGGTAAGACCAACCGGGCCGTGCTCGGCTAGGTCATCACGGGCGTCATCCGGGTGCCATCCCGGCAAGCTTGCCGGCCAACCGTTCGACATAGCCGGCGACCTCGTCGGCGGGTTTGTCCGGCAGGCCGAAGAGCACCTCGGTGACGCCGATCTGCGCCCAGTGTTCCAGTTTCTCCGGGACCGGCTTGAGGTCCAGGGCGACGATCCGGGGCGCACCTTCGCGGCCCGCCTCGCCCCAGATCTCCCGTAGCTGCCGCACCGGGACGTCGATGTCGAAGTCGCGCGGTGTGGTGATCCACCCGTCGGCGCTGCGGGCGATCCACCGGAAGTTCTTCTCGGTACCGGCCGCGCCGACCAGCACCGGCACATGCGCCTGGGCGGGTTTGGGCCAGGCCCAACTGGGTCCGAACCGCACGAACTCGCCCTCGTAGGCGGCCTCCTCCTCGGTCCACAGTGCCCGCATGGCCTCGATGTACTCCCGGAGCATGGTTCGTCGCCGACCGGGCGGCACATTGTGGTCGGCGAGTTCATCGGTGTTCCAGCCGAAACCGACGCCGACGCTGACCCGGCCGCCGGAGAGATGGTCAAGGCTGGCAATGGTTTTCGCCAGGCTGATCGGGTCGTGCTCGACCGGCAGGGCCACCGCCGTGGCCAACCTGACCCGGGAGGTCACCGCTGCGGCGGTGGCCAGGCTGACCCACGGGTCCAAGGTGCGCATGTAGCGGTCGTCGGGCAGGGTCTCGTCGCCGGTGCCGGGGTGCGCGGCCTCCCGCTTGACCGGTATGTGGGTGTGTTCGGGCACGTAGAAGGTGGTGAACCCGTGCTCGTCGGCAAGCTTGGCCGCATTGGCGGGGGCGATGCCGCGGTCGCTGGTGAAAAGCACGAGGCCGTAATCCATGCGCTGAATTAGAACGTGTTCTAACGCGGTGGGCAAGCGGTCGCCGGCCTGCCCTCGCCCGGGCCGGATCGCCCCGCGACGGTCGTAGGTGGCGTGCGCGACGTGCGCTAGCGTGATTTCGGACGCACGACCGTCGCGTCCGCGAGGAGATGTCATGACCTACCCGCCCAACTACCCGGGCTATCAGGTGCCGCAACCACCGGTCGGTTACGCCGCACCCGGCGCGCCGCAGCAGCCCGCACCCGGGCCCAACCGGTTGCCCGCGTACCTGGCCGGCACGGTTCTCGGCTTGGGCCTGCTCGCCTACCTGGCGAGCTTCGGACCGCAACTGAGCATCAGCACCGAGATGGGACCGTTCGGCGGTGCCGAGTTCACCGCGACCGGACTGAGCTACTGGACGGTCGCCGCCCTGATCGCCGCGCTGCTGGCGGGTGTCGGACTGGTGCCCAAGGTGAAGAGCTATGCCCCAGTGGTCGCGGCGCTGTCGATCCTGGCCGTGCTGCTGGTCGCCGCCCAGATCTTCAACAGCCCGGCCCAGTTCTCCATCGGCTGGGGTCTGTGGCTGGGGCTCACCCTGACGGTCCTGCAGGCCGGCGCCGCGGTGGTCGCGTTGCTGCTCGAAGCGGGGGTCCTCAAGGCGCCCGCCCCGCGGCCGCGCTATGAGCAGTACGCCCAGTACGGACCGCCCCCGGGTTACTACCCCGGAGCGCAGGGCAGCCCGCAGCAGGGCTATCCGACCCCCTACGGCGGCTTCCCGACCGGCCCGGTGTCGGTCGGCCCGCCCGGCCCGGTGTCGACGGGCCCCTCCGGGCAGATGGCGGACAACACCCAGACCCCGCCGACCGGCTTCCCGAGTTACCGTCCGCCGGCGGAGGCCGATTCCGCGGATCGTCCATCGCACGATCAGACCGGCGCCGCGTCGTCGGCGTCGGATCCCGACGAGGGTGCCGACACCGCGGCGGGGTCCGGCCCCACCAAGTCCTGACCGAGCCCTCACCGGGTGCGACCCACTCGCCTGAACAGCGCGACGAGTGACACTGATGGAGGACCGGTTGCGGACGGGATCGGGCCAGGGGGCGACGCACTCCCGTGATCTGCTGCGGGTCGCTTTCGGCCCGTCAGTCGTGGCACTGGTGGTCATCGCCGCCGTCGTGCTGGTCCAACTGGTGGCCGCGAACAGTGACCTCACCGGCACCCTGGGCGCGGTGGCCAGCATGTGGCTGGCCTGTCATCAGGTTCCGGTGACCCTGGCCGGTCAGCAGTTGGGGGTGCTGCCGTTGGTGCCGCCCGCCCTGCTGGTCTGGGCGACCGCCCGCGGCACCGCGCAGATCACCCCGGAGGACGGATCGTGGTTCCTGCTGCGCTGGATCGTCGCCTCCGCGGTCGGCGGTCCGGTGTTCCTCACCGCCGTCGCCCTGGCCGTCGTGCACGACGCGGCGTCGGTCCTCACCGTGTTGCAGACGCCGAACGCCCTGCACGCCTTCGGCAGTGTGCTCACCGTCCACCTCGTCGGCGCGGTCATCGGCGTGGGCTCGAAGGTCGGCGATCGGGAAGTGGCCCGGCTGGGTCTACCGGCTTGGCTGACCGACACCGTCCGGCCGGCGCGGATCGGGGTGCTGACCCTGCTGGCGCTGTCCTGTGCGGTGGTCGCCGGGTCGCTGGTCGTGCACTGGTCGACCATGCACGAACTGTTCGGTCTCACCGACTCGTTCATCGGCCAACTCAGCCTGACCGCGCTGTCGGTGCTGTATCTGCCCAACGTCGTCCTCGGTGCCGCGGCAGTGGCGGTGGGGTCCAGCGCGAGCATCGGTTTCGCCACCTTCAGCGCGTTCACCGTCTTCGGCGGGGACATCCCGGCGGTGCCCATCCTGGCCGCCGCGCCGACACCTCCGCTGGGGCCGGTGTGGGTGGCACTGCTGATCGCCGGCGCCACGGCCGGGGTGGCGTTGGGCCAGCAGTGCGCCCGCAAGCCGCTTCCCATCGGGACGGCCTTCGCCAAGCTCGCGGTGTCGTCCCTGCTGGCGGCGGCGAGCCTGGCGGCGCTCGCGTACTTCGGCGGCGGCCAACTGGGCAACTTCGGCCATGTCGGGGTGGATCAGGCCACCTTTGCCCCCGCGGCGTTCTTCTGGTTCTTCGTCATCGGCGGGCTGACCGTCGTGCTCGCCGGGGGTCTGCGCCCGCGGCCCAAGCCGGCGCCCCGCCCCGAGATCCCCGCGGTGGAGGGTGAACCGCTCACCGAACCGATCCGGCTCGGGGTCGATCCTGAGGACCGGAATCTTGACCTCGACCCCGATATCGAACTCGACCCCGATATCGAACTCGACCCCGATATCGACCTCGACCCCGACACCGAGCGGGTGCCCACCGGCCACAGCAGCCGACGAACGGACTCTCAGCCGGAGCCCGAACCGGAGCCTGAGCCCGATCCCGTCCCACCGCCGCCGGTTCGGCCCGCCCCGGAGGTCGAGGACGTCGAGGATCTGATGTTCGTCGACGACGACATCGAGTCGGATTCGGCTCAGCCCCCGGCGGGCTCCGGGGACACGAGGACGCCCCGCTAGGGCCCCGCGCTAGGCTTCGGCCGTGCCCGAACCGATCCGCGTGCCGCCCAGTGCGCCGGCCCGGCTGGTCGTCCTGGCATCCGGCACAGGATCCCTGCTGCAGTCGCTGCTCGCGGCCGCCGTCGGCGACTACCCGGCGCGGGTCGTCGCGGTCGGGACCGATCGCGAATGCCGGGCCGAGACGATCGCCGCGGACGCGGGCCTGCCGCATTTCCGGGTGCGACTCGGCGAGTACCCCGACCGAACGACCTGGGATGCCGCGCTCACCGCGGCGACGTCCGCCCACGAGCCGGACCTGATCGTCTCGGCGGGTTTCATGAAGATCCTCGGTCCGACGTTCCTGAACCGCTTTCCGGGCCGTGTGGTCAACACCCACCCGGCGCTGTTGCCGTCCTTCCCCGGAGCGCACGCGGTGCCCGACGCGCTCGCGTACGGAGTGAAGGTCACCGGTTGCAGCGTGCATCTGGTCGACGCGGGGGTGGATACCGGGCCGGTGCTGGCCCAGCAGGCCGTCGAGGTCCTCGACGACGACGACGAGCAGTCTCTGCATGAGCGAATCAAGGTCGTCGAAAGACGGCTTCTGGTCGACGTGCTGGCCGCGGTGGCGCGGCGCGGAGTGACGTGGAGTGGGAGAAAGGCGATGCTCGGATGACGGCGCAGACGTTGATGGGGAAGAAGCCGATTCGGCGGGCTCTGATCAGTGTGTACGACAAGAGCGGCCTGATCCCGCTCGCCGATGGGCTGCACGCGGCCGGCGTGGACATCGTGTCCACCGGTTCGACGGCGAAAAAGATTGCCGAGAAGGGTATCCCGGTCACGCCGGTGGAGTTCGTCACCGGCTTTCCGGAGATCCTCGACGGCCGGGTGAAGACCCTGCACCCCCTCATCCACGCCGGTCTGCTGGCCGACACCCGCAATCCCGAACACGTTGCCGCCCTGGAGAAACTGAAGATCGAGCCGTTCGACCTGGTGGTGGTGAATCTCTACCCGTTCAGCGAGACGGTGGACTCCGGAGCCGGGATCGACGAGTGCGTCGAGCAGATCGACATCGGCGGCCCGTCGATGGTGCGGGCCGCCGCCAAGAACCACGCCAGCGTCGCCGTCGTCGTCGAACCACTCGGCTACGACGGGGTTCTGGCCGCCGTCCGTGCGGGTGGTTTCACCCTGGAGGAGCGGAAGAAGCTGGCGGCGTTGGCCTTCCGGCACACCGCCGAGTACGACATCGCGGTGGCGACATGGACCGAGTCCACCCTCGCGCCGGAACAACCCAAGGAGCAAGTGGCGGGCGAGGCGGCGCCGGTGGCCCTGCCCCGGTGGTTCGGCCGCAACTGGCGGCGCACCTCGCTGCTGCGCTACGGCGAGAACCCGCACCAGCGGGCAGCGCTCTACAGCGACGACATCGGCTGGCCGGGGCTGGCCCAGGCCCAGCAGTTGCACGGTAAAGAGATGAGCTACAACAACTTCACCGATGCCGACGCGGCCTGGCGGGCGGCCTTCGACCAAGCGCAGATCTGTGTGGCGATCATCAAGCACGCCAATCCGTGCGGGATCGCGATCTCCGCGGAGTCGGTGGCCGACGCGCACCGCAAGGCGCACGCCTGTGACCCGCTCAGCGCGTTCGGCGGGGTCATCGCGGCCAACACCGAGGTCACCCGGGAGATGGCCGAGACGGTCGCCGACATCTTCACCGAGGTGATCATCGCGCCGGCCTACGAGGAGGGCGCGGTGGAGATCCTGGCGCGCAAAAAGAACATTCGTGTGCTGGTCGCCGCTGAACCCACCATCGGCGGAGTCGAGATCCGGCAGATCAGCGGTGGTCTGCTGATGCAGGAGCGCGACGAACTCGACGCCCCCGGTGATGATCCAGCGAACTGGACGCTGGCCGCCGGTGACGCTGCCGACGAGGCCACCCTGACCGACCTGGCGTTCGCCTGGCGGGCGTGCCGCGCGGTGAAGTCCAATGCGATCGTCGTGGCCGCCGACGGGGCCACCGTCGGGGTCGGCATGGGACAGGTCAACCGGGTCGATGCCGCCCGACTTGCGGTCGAACGCGGCGGGGACCGGGTGCGCGGTGCGGTGGCGGCCTCCGACGCCTTCTTCCCGTTCCCCGACGGACTACAGGTGCTGACCGACGCCGGGGTGAAGGCGATCGTCCATCCCGGCGGTTCGGTGCGCGACGACGAGGTCACGGCCGCGGCCGCCGCGGCCGGTGTGACGCTGTACCTCACCGGCGCCCGGCACTTCGCCCACTAGCCGAGGGAGGGCGAGCCGGTCCACTCGGTGACCTGCGCGTGGACGAACCCTTCGCACCCTCAGTTGTTGCTCGGTGGTGGTTTCGGTTGGAAGGGGTCGTACCACCACCAGTCGGCGCGTTCGCCGGTGGGTCCGGGGTATGGGGGGACCGCTGGTGGTGGGGTGGCCGGTGGTCGGGCCAGTGATCCGGGTGGGAGTTGGTGGCCGTTGGTGTCGGTGATGGTGAGGTGTTCGGCGGGGCCGGTGATGGTGATGATCCCGC
>JAKOYE010000067.1 GCA_029780675.1 Actinomycetes bacterium | reverse complement strand
CTGCTGTGGCGCCGGTGGTGCCCGCATGTGGATGGAGGAGAAGCTCGGCACGCGGATCAACACCAACCGCACCGAGGAGGCCATCGGCACCGGCGCGGAGCGGATCGCCATCGGCTGCCCGTTCTGCCGGGTGATGATCTCGGACGGGCTGACCGCTGCTCAGGCTGGCGGGGTTGCCGAGTCGGTCGAGGTCGTCGACGTCGCCCAGATGCTGCTGGCTGCTGTTCGTCGCGGGACCGCGGATGGGGCTGGCGCGGGCGCTGGCGCTGGCGCTGCGGATGGCGGCTCGTCGTCGGGTGAGGCTGACGGTGGCCGGATGCCGGCCGCGCCGGCTCCCGAGGTCACCGCACCTGCCGCTGCGGCCACCGCCGCCGCCGCGGGTGCCGCTGGCGCCTCCGCGGGTGCTGCCGTCGTGGGTGCAGCCGCCGCGTCCACCCGTACCGAGATCGACCAAAAGGTCACTCCAGGTACAGCCACCACCAACGCCGAAGCCGACCCCTGGGACACCCCAGCCACGTCTAGTCCAGATGCTTCACAGGGTGAGCCAGCCGAGCCGGACCCGTGGGACGAGCCAGCGGCAGCAGCACCCACCGCACCAGTCACAGCCGCGAACGAGCCCGACCCCTGGGACGAACCCGAACCATCCGCAACGGATGCTTCACCCGGTGAGCCAACTGCAGTGGCACCCGCTGCAACCGAGCCAGACCCGTGGGACGAGCCCACCACGCCGGCACCTGCCGCACAGGTGGCAGCCGCGAGCGAGCCCGACCCGTGGGACGAACCCGAACCATCCGCAACGGATGCTTCACCTGGTGAGCCAACTGCGGTGGCACCCGCTGCAACAGAGCCCGACCCGTGGGACGAACTTGCCGCGCCGGCATCCGCCGCAGCCGCGAGCGAGCCCGACCCGTGGGACGAACCCGAACCATCCGCAACGGATGCTTCACCTGGTGAGCCAGCTGCGGTGGCACCCGCTGCAACCGAGCCCGACCCCTGGGACGAGCCTGTGTCGGACAAGGATGACCAATCGGTCGAATCTGTCTCGGCAAGTGCAGCAGCCGAGGACTCGAAGCCCGCGGCAGGGTTCACCGGGGATGCAGCGCTGCTCGACGAGCCCGATCCCTGGGACTGACCGGCCTCACATCCGAAACAACCCCGCCGTCGCAGTGATGGCGGGGTTGTTTCGTTGTGGCGGAGAAATACCTCCGCCACGTGAGCACCTTCTCCGTCATCACTGGAACGACGGAGAAAGTGTGCCAACGAGCCGAGTTCGTTTCGCCGGGGCAGCGGCCAAGAAGCGGCGGGCCAACCCCTCAGCACAACGCAGCAGTTCAAGGGCCACGCAGAAGTTCGGGGGCCACGCAGTAGTTCGGGGGGCACGCTGTTATTGCTGCGTGCCCCCCGAACTTCTGCGTTGGGGCTGGGCGTCTGCGTTGCTGACTTCTGCGTTGGGGCTGGGCGTCTACGTTGCTGGATGTCTGCGTTGCAGCCGAGCCTCTGCGTCCGCGCCTGGCGGCTGAAGGTCAGCCCAGACCGTTGGTGGTGAGGAACTCCTCGGCCACGGTCTTGGGGTCGGCCTTGTCGATGTCGGTCTGCTTGAGCATCCCGGCGATCGACTCGGTGGTCAGCTTGGCCGAAACGGCGTTGAGCGTCTCCTTGACCTCCTCGGCGCGGTCGGCCCGCACGAGCGGCACGATGTTCTGCGAGCCGAAGAGACGCTTGGTGTCCTCAAGGGCCACGAACCCGTTGGCGGCGATCGCCGGGTCGGTCGAGAAGATGTTGGCCGCCCCGACCTGCCCGTTCTTCAGCGCCTGGACGATGCCCTGACCGGTCAGCGGACGGAACGACCCGAACACCACGCCGTAGGTCGACTCCAGCCCGGGGATCCCCTGCGGGCGCTCCTTGAACTCCGGCGGTGCCGCCAGCGCGAGGTCCCCGGCGACGGCCTTGAGGTCCTCGATGGTCTTGAGGTTCTTCGACGACGCCGTCTCCGCGGTGACGACGATCGAGTCGTTGTCCTCCGCGGCCGACTTGTCGAGCACGGTGAGCGTGTCGGGCAGCACCTTCTGCACGTGCGCGAACACCTCGTCGGCGTCGGTGCCCGTGAAGGTCTTGTCGTAGTAGAGCGCGAGCGCCCCGGTGTACTCCGGGAACACCTGCACCGAGTTGTCCTCGAGCGCGCGCAGGTAGATCTCACGCGAGCCGATGTTGAGCTTGGTGGAGGCGTCGACGCCCTTGGCGCGCAGTGCCCCGGCGTAGATCTCGGCGAGCAGGGTCGACTCGGAGAAGTTCGCTCCTCCGACGACGATCGGCTCCCCGCCGCCGCCGGTCGCTGCAGCGGTGGTCTCGGCGGTCAGCGGGTCACTGCCACCTCCGCAGGCGGTCAGACCCAGGATCGAGGCTGCAACGAGGGCAATCGCTGAGGTCGTGCGCTTCATGGGTGGTTCCCTTCGTCGTGGCGCCCAGGTCGGATGCCGTGGCGCGTCTCTTCAGATCGGCGTCTGTTCAGAGCGGCGCGCGGGTTTCCCCCACGAACCTTTCGCCCTCAACCATCTCGTCTGCTGAATCCTTCCCCGACCCACTGACACCACCTCGCCGGCCGCCCCCGGCGAGACCCGCAGGACCACCCCGACTGCCACCGCGGCCCTGACGACCTGAACGGGCGCCAGCCGTCAACCCCGGCGACACGACGCGCCGCTGCACCAGTGCCAGCACCCCGTCGAGCACCACGGCCAGCACCGCGACGAGCAGGGCACCACCGGCGGCGCGGGGGTAGTCGCCCAGGGCGATGCCGTCGATGAGGTAGCGCCCCAACCCGCCGAGCCCGACCAGGGCAGCGATCGTCGCGGTGGCGACCACCTGCAACACCGCCGAGCGAATTCCGGACAACAGCAACGGCATCCCATTCGGCACTTCGACCGAGCGCACGACCTGCCAGCCGGTCATGCCGACGCCGCGAGCGGCATCCCGAACTGCCGGCGACACGGCCTCGATGCCGGCGTAGGTGCCCGCGAGGATCGGCGGGATCGCGAGGATGACGAGCACGACGATGCTCGGCACGAGAAACGCCAACTCCCCCGAGATCCGCGG
>JAKOYE010000056.1 GCA_029780675.1 Actinomycetes bacterium | reverse complement strand
CCGGCATCTCGACCAGTCCGCCGAAGCAGTCCCAGGTGGCGATGCCGACGTCGTCCCAGACCACGTAGAGCACATTGGGCGCACCCGCCGGCGCGGTGGGCGCGGCGAACGGTCCCCAGTCCGGTTCGGAGTCGCGGATGTCGAGGGCGATCTTCCCGGTGAACGGAGGGACCGGGCCTGGTGAGGGGGCTGCCATGCGCGTGACGTTACATGCCCGGGCCGGGTTCGTTGACCCGGTAGAGCCGCCAATCTGGTTGGCCGTCGCCGTCGTTCTGGATCTCCAGTTCCAGTGTCGCCACGTCGGCACCGTTGTCGTAGAGAGTCGGGTAGCGCTTGTTGAGGGTGTCGGCCCGGCCGCGCCCGGTGGGCGGCACCGCCAGCAGGTACTTGGCGCCGCGGGCGGACGGGTCGTTGAGGATCCGCACGAAGTCGGGATCCGACGGCAGGACGAACATCTTCGGCTTGCGCGACGCCGCGACGACGGCGAAACCGTAGACCGTGTCGACGATGACCGAGCTGTCCGGCAGCTCCAGATCGTCGAGATAACGGGCGATCCTGCGTTCGGTGGAGAAGGTGCGGGCGATGCGCTCCTCCCGTTCGATGACCGGGTCGATGCTGTCCGGTTCGGGGTGCAGCACCACACCCAGTGCGAACTCCTGCGGGGCGTACCGCGGCTGATTCATCCCCCACCCGGCGACCAGCACGCACACCGCCATCGCGGCGGCCGCCGCGGCGTACCCGCCGCGGTAGCGGGTGGTCGGGATCGTCGGCTCCGGCGCCGCGTTGCGGCCGGGCCGGATGGCCGGGACGAACGTACCGTCGGGAACCGCCAGCATCGCCAGGGTCGCCGCGAACGGGACGGCGATGACGTAGAACCGCAGGAAACCGAAGGTTCCGCCGAGCGCATAGGTGCCCGACTGGAACGCCAGGGCGGCGCCGTAGATCGCCACCGGCGGGATCAGCATCGACCAGCGTGGCCGGTGCCAGCGGATGAAGCCGGCCCAGACGCCGAGCGGGATGAGCATCGGCGCTAGCAGCAGGATGCACACCGCCGCGAAGGACAGCCCGCCCAGCAGACCCGGCCCGGTGGCTCCGGACTGCTCGAGGATGGCCTTGTTGCCGTACTCCGAGGTGAACTGCGCGAAGGCCTCACCGGTGATCAGCCAGCTGGCGATGGCCCAGCCGATGAAGGCCGCCACCCCGGGACCGCTGATGATGACGAGGTCGAGGACGGCCCGGCGCATCCGCGGCGGCCGCGGCGCCCGCCGATAGGTGGTGCCCGCGACCAGCAATCCGGCGGCGGCCACACAGGCCAGCGCGTCGTAACGGGTCAGGTAGGCCAGCCCCATCGCGATACCGCCGGCGGCGATGAGGTGGTGAACGTCATCGTCGACCATCCACATGATCAGCCGGCGCACCGACCAGGCCATGAAGAAGACGAACGGTGCCTCACTCATCCCGTTGGCGCCGTAGAACGCGATCATCGGGTGCACCGCGAACAGGGTGGCGATGGTCACCGTGTACCAGCGCGGCAGCCCGCGGTCGATACCCATCGACAGCACCTGCAGCACGGCAGCGGCCATAAAGAGCGCCGACATCATCGTGGCCGAGAATGCCCGCTCAGCCAGCGCCGGCCAGATCGGGCTCAGCGCGATGATGGGGACCTGCACCATCGCGGTCAGCGGGGTGAAGATGAACCCGATCGCGGCGAGATGCGGGTCGCGGCTGAACAGCACGCTCTGGGCAGCGGACACCCGCGACAGAGCGTCGCCGAGGATGAAGCCGTTGCGCACCTCCAGCCAGTACCCGACAGCCAGATAGCCGACAAACGGAACGACGAAGGCCAGGGTCTTCAATCTCCGGTCGGACAGTCTGGTCACGGATCCGGATCCGGCACGGCGGGATCGATCTGCGGTCGGGCCGACAGCCCGTGGAAGGTCTTCTCCCAATAGGAGGGGTTGCGGGCCAACTGATAGACCCCCTTGGCTGCGGCCACGCTCATCATCGCGAAGTACCCGGCCACGGTCAGTGCCGGGACGATCAGATCGGCACGGTCATCCTCGCGCAGCGAGATCAGGTTCATGTACAGCGTGGCGCCGTTGCCGATGATCAGCGCCGCCAGGGCTGGGTAGTAGATGAACCAGGGGAACACCTCCCCCACCACCGCCGGTTGGCCGAGGAACCACAGGATGGTGATGAACCAGAACAGCAGATTCAGCACCGCGATGATCGGGGTCCCGGCCAGGATCAGCGTCAGCCGGACGAAGGACCGCGGCCCCACCGACTTCCACATCTGCACCGGACGCCGGATGTGCACCAGCCAGGTCTGCAGGTAGCCCTTGTACCAGCGGGACCGCTGGCGGATCCAGTTGATCGG